>NZ_BBWL01000053.1:0-23644 GCF_001463785.1 Aureimonas sp. AU40 | reverse complement strand
GGACTGGCGGTCGCGCGCCGCCGTTTCCGAGCCCGGCACGATGTCGTTGGCAAGGGCGAGGCCGGCGGACAGGAGGAGAAGGGCGGTGGCGGCGAAAAGAGTGGGGTTCATGGGACGTCTCCTGACGCGAGACGCAAAGGCCCGTTGCCGCGACGAGGGAGGTCGCGGAGCGCTTGCGGCTCTCTTGGGTTCAAAATCCGGGACGGGCGCGGACGGCTCGTCGCGCGCTCTCCCTCCGCCGGGCTGGAGGACCGGCGGTCTGGTCGCGCCGTCATGGCGCGGGGGTCGGTTCGGCCGGGAGTGAACGGCTTGCGTTCATTACCGATCGGTAGGGAATGAATTAGGGGCTTGGTTTCCGACTGTCAACGGACTAATTTACCGATGGGTATAAAATAAGAGCGCCTAACAACACCTCCGGGCGGAGAGCCGGCGAGGACCTTTTCGTCACCGCGAGGAGCCGGACGCAGTCCATGCAGCGCATGGGCGAGTACCGGTGACGCGGCGGAGGCGGAAAGAGACCGGCGGATCGACCCCGCGAGGTGTTGTTAGGTGCTCTCAGTCCGGGCTTTGTTTCGGGCCTGTTAGATAAGGAGATGTCGGATGGGTATCGGTCGTCCGCGGGAGTTCGATCCCGACGCGGCCCTCGACAGCGCGCTGGAGGTGTTCTGGCGCCAGGGCTACGAGGGGACTTCGCTATCGGACCTGACGGAAGCCATGGGCATCGCCAAGCCGAGCCTCTACGCCGTGTTCGGCAACAAGGAGGAGCTGTTCCGCAAGGCACTCGACCGCTACGCCGCGCTGCGCTCCGACCGCTCCTGCGAAGCGATGAACGAGCCGACCTCGCGGCGCGCGGTGGAGCGGATGCTCTTAGGCTTCGCGGGCGTCGGCGACGGGGACGAGGTGCCCAAGGGCTGCCTGATGGTGCAGGGCGCTCTGGTCTGCAGCGAGGCCAGCGAGTCCATCCGGCAGGAACTCTGCGCCCGCCGCGCCGAGGGCGAGGCCGCCCTGTGCCGGCGTCTGGCCGAGTGGAAGGCGATGGGCGATCTACCGCCCGAGGCCGATCCGAAGGATCTGGCGCGCTACGTCATGGCGGTCGCGCAAGGCATCGCCGTCCAGGCCGCAAGCGGCGCCAGCGAGGACGACCTGCGCCGCGTCGTGACCATGACCATGCGCACCTGGCCGCCCGTCTAGAGGCGCGCCCGTCTGAGGAAGGCTGCGAACCGCCGCCGGCTCGCAGCGCCGCGCCGAAGCTTTGCGCGCGCTTTCGTCCATCGCGACAAGATCGTCGGAATTGATCTCGCGCGCGAGATGGGCCTTCCTACACAAGGCTGACTATAAGACGGTATTTCGTTTTGGAATGTCTTGCTTAATATTCGAAGTCTCCGGAACCAACTTTCAACAAACCCCTGAGACTTAAATCTATCTTGATGATTAGCCCCCTATAAATCGAAAGTGTAAAAGGTCATTCAGATTTTACCTGGGTAGTCGCATGCGTCTGACGATGAAGATGAAACTTGGGGCGAGCTTCGTTTCTGTCCTCGCCCTGACCGGTGCCGTCGGCTATCTCGGCGTGCGCAGCCTCAGCGAGAGCAACCTGACGTTCAAGCAGTTCGTCGCCGAACCCTTTGCCCTGATCAACCAGAGCAAGGATCTCGGCAAGGCGCTCTCCGACATTCGCCGCTCCGTGCTCCTCACGCTGGCGACCGACGACGAGGCCTCGGCCGAGAACGCCAAGCGCGACTACAAGCAGGCCTGGGACGCGATCATGAAAAGCGTCGAGGCGACCTTCGGGACGATGGACGAGGCGGGCAAGCGCGAATTCGCCGATCTGCGCCCGTCGCTCGACGCGCTGCGGACCGTGTCCGACGAAACCATCGCGGTGGGCCTCGCCTACGATACGAGCGGCCCGATGAACGCCTTCCTGCGCTCCAGCGAGGCGGTCGACAAGCTCAACGCCGGGATGGCGGAGCTCGGCCGCAAGGCCGGAAAGGCCGACACCGCCGAGTGGCGCATCGAGGCGCAGAGCCTGACGAACCTCTTGGACCGGGCGCGCCTCGACACGATCGGCAGCCTGCTTCTCTCCGAGCAGGACGCCATCCAGCACCTGAGCGACGATCTCGACGCCACGAATGGCGAGATCCTGGCGACCTGGGGCCGGCTGGGCGCGATCGCCGGTCCGGCCTCGGCGGCCGACATCGCGGCGCTTCGCGAGGGCTGGGCCAAGGCTTTCGCCGATCTCAGAACGCAGACCGACGTGGGCCTGAAGAATCTCGGCTCCAAGATGGTCAACCTGATTTCCGCCAAGCTAGTGCCCGGCACGGAAGCGATGGCAGACCGGGTGGACGCCCTGATCGCGCGCGCCGACGGCAGCACGCAGACCTTCCTCGCGCAGTCCGACACGAGCTACGCCTCGACCCGCAACCTCCTGCTCGTGATCCTCGCCGCGGCGGTGGTGACGGGCGCGGCCGCGGCCGCGTGGATGGCCCTGTCGGTCTCGCGCGGATTGGCGCGGTCGGTGGCCGTGGCCAAGGCGATCGGCTCCGGCGATCTGTCGCAGCCCATCGACATCCGCGGAAGCGACGAGATCGCCGATCTCCAGCGCGCCATGAACGACATGCGCAACAAGCTTCAGGAGATCGTCTCCTCCGTCTCCACCTCGGCCCTTGAGGTGGCGAGCGGATCGTCGCTCGCCGCCAGCACGGCCGAGCAGCTTTCCTCCGGCTCCAACGAGCAGGCGGCGGCCTCCGAGCAGGCCTCGGCCGCGATCGAACAGATGTCGGGCAACATCCGCCAGAATTCCGAAAACGCTTCGCAGACGGAGAAGATCGCGACGCTGGCCGCCGCCAATGCCGAGCGCAGCGGACAGGCGGTCGCCAAATCGGTCGAGGCCATGCGCACCATCGCCGCGCAGATCTCGATCGTCGAGGAGATCGCGCGCCAGACCGACCTTCTGGCGCTGAACGCCGCCATCGAGGCCGCCCGCGCGGGCTCGCACGGCAAGGGCTTCGCGGTGGTCGCCTCGGAAGTGCGCAAGCTCGCCGAGCGCTCGCAGCAGACGGCCAGCCGGATCGGCCAGCTCTCGGGCGAGACGCTCGCCGTCGCCGACGAGGCCGGACACATGCTGGATGCGCTGGTTCCCGACATCCGCCGGACCTCCGACCTCGTGGCCGAAATCTCCGCCGCCTGCCGCGAGCAGTCGATCGGCATCGAGCAGATCAACCAGTCGATCACCCAGCTCGACCAGGTCACGCAGTCCAACGCGGGCGCCGCCAACGAAATGTCGGAAACCGCCAACAAGCTCTCGGTCGAGGCCGCGCGTCTGAACGAGCGGGCCGGTTATTTCCACGGCGCCCAGCCGCATGCGGCATCCGCCGCCGCCTCGCGGCAGGAAAGCGTGCGTCAGTTGCAGGAAAAGGTTCAGGCCTTCGGCGCCAAGCATGCCGTCAAGCCCGGCCCCATCAGCCGCGCCGGCGCCTCGACTTCGGGGGCGCGGCCCGTCTCGGGCCTCGATCTCGACCTCGGCGGCGATGGCGAATTCGACCGGATGAGCGCCTGATCGACAGCCCGGGCTTCGGGCGGCGGGGCGCGACAGGCGCCCCGAGCCTTGGAAAAGGGAAACCCGGCGGCCCGGGTTTCCCGCCGTCTCAGACCTCGGCCTTGCGGCCCAGACCGATCGACTTGGCAAGTTCCGAGCGCTTGGCGGCGTAGTTCGCCGCGACCATGGGATAGTCGCTGGGCAGGCCCCACTTGGCGCGGTATTCCTCCGGCGTCAGACCGAACTTCGTCTGCAGGTGGCGGCGCAGAGACTTGAAGGCCTTGCCGTCCTCCAGGCAGATGATGTGGTCGGGCGTCACCGACTTGCGGATCGGCACCGCCGGCACGAGCGGCTGCTCGGCCGGGGCCGCTTCGGCCGGGGCGGCGTCGACGCCCTTCAGGGACTGGTACACCGCGCCGATGAGCTTCACGAGCTCGTCGCGCGGCACGTGGTTGCCGCTGACATAGGCGGAGACGATCTCGGCGGTCTGCTCGAGCACCTCGTCCTGTTCGTTCCGTGCCATGAAGCATCCTCCTGTTATGCGCGGCCAATGAGGAGCGATCTACAGGCCCGCCAAGCAAATGGAAACATCACAGGTTCGCAAAGATCGATTTTCCCGAAGCTCTAACCCAATGCAGTGCGGGATTCGACCATTGCGGCCGCAGCCCGGCTCAGGGCGTATCCGCCCTTCCACCGTCCCGATACTCGCGGAATGGAACGCTCGATTGGGGCGATGCAAGGTCAATACAAGCGACGGTCCTAATGGTCGGCGGCGGGCGGCGTTCCCACGTCGCGGCGGTCTCGTGGCGCTCTGGCGGCTCCGGTTCACATGCTTCTACTACGCGCATGACCCGAGGTTTTGCTGATACGTAAGCAACGCATAGGGCCATCGAGAATAATCTCAAAATCAAAAGACAGTCGAGAAAGTTCGTTAGAAACTCCTCGTCATAGGGTCGTTACGGAAACAGATGCGGCAGGCTGGCATGACGACACAGGACGACTTCCAGGCCTACTCCTTCGAACAGGCGCGCTTCGCCTCGATCGCCAAGGGCTGGAAGGCTCTCTATGTCGCCCTGTGCGCGGTTCTGGCCGCGGTCTCGATCGTCCACATCCCGCTCGCGCCCTGGTGGGCCTGGGGCCTGTTCCCGATCTTTCTCGTTCCGAAAGCCGCGCTCTGGCTGCTCATGTGGCGGGGGCGAACCGACCCCGTTCCCTCCACGGCGGAATGCGCGCGGGCGCTGCGCATCTTGAGCATCGAGGTGGTCTTCTGCGTCGGCGCTTTCGTGACGTGGCAGGTCTGGCTGTCCCTCTGGGGAACGCCCACCTCCATCGTGGTTCTCGTCCTGTGCATGGGCGGAGAACTCGTCTTCATCCTGTTCGGGCTGTTCCATCTGCGCGTCGCCTCGATCGTGGCCGCGATCATGTGCGTGGCGGGCCTGATCCTCACCGGCGTGCTGGCCGACTCGATCTTGGGCGCTGGGACCTATATGGGCGGCTTTGTCATTCTGACGGTGGGCGGCCTGTCGGGCCTCGCCTATATCGCCCATCAGCATTACGTGGATTTCCGGCAACTGGTGCTCTCGCGGCATTCGCTCGCGCAGAAAAGCGAGCGGATTCAGGCCCTCCAAGAAGAAACGCTGCGGATCGCCAATACCGACATGCTGACCGAGATCGGCAATCGGCGCAGCTGTTTCCATCAGCTTGAAAAGGCCCTGGCGAATTCGCGCCGAACGGGGCGCGGCCTGTCCTTCGGCATCATCGATCTCGACGGGTTCAAGGGCGTCAACGACACCCACGGCCATCTGGTGGGCGATCGGCTTCTGACCGCGATGGCCGAGCGGCTGCGGCAGAACATGGCCGCGCATGGCGAAGTGTTTCGCCTTGGGGGCGACGAATTCGCCTTCATCGTCTTCGACACGGACGACGACGACGTTCTGCGCTCGATCGGCGACGAGGTCATCGCCTCGATAAGCCAGCCACTCCATATCGGGGGCTTGAACATCGTGCTGGGATGTTCGGTCGGCTTCGCGAGCTTCCCCAAGACGGCGGAAAGCGAGACCGAGCTCTACGACCGGGCCGACTATGTCCTCTACGAGGCCAAGCGCGGCGGGCGGGGCATGACCGTGGTCTTCGAGGAAAGGTATCGCCGCATCGTTGAAGCCTCGGCCGTCGTGGAGCGCGCGCTGCGCGCGGGGCGTCTGGAGGAGGAACTCCATGTCGAGTTCCAGCCGGTGCTCGACCCGTTCCTGCGTCGCACCCTGTTCTGGGAAGCCCTGCCGCGCTGGACGAGCGAGACGCTGGGACCGGTGGAGCCGAGCCGTTTCCTGCTCGTGGCGGAGCAGACCGGCCTCGTCACTCGCCTAACGCCGATTCTTCTCCAAAAGGCGCTCGCGGCGGCGCGCACTTGGCCGAGCGACATCGGCCTCTCCTTCAGCCTGTCGCGGCACGATGTCGTGGCTCTGGAGCGGGTCCTGATCCTTACCTCGATTCTCGCCCGCAGCGGCGTTTCGCCCGGCCGCGTCACCTTCGAGATCGCGGAGAGCGATCTTCTGAAGGACACCGAGCGGGCCGCGAGCCATCTTCGCCACCTCCAGGCGACCGGCGCGCATGTCGCGCTGAAGCAGGTCGGCGTCGCCCAGTTGAGCGTCCACCTTTTCAAATCGTTCGGCGTCACCGCGATCAAGCTGGACCCGAGCCTCGCGCGCGATCTCGCCCATTCCGCTGCCAACGCCCCCATCATCCGTTCGATCGCCGCGCTCGCGAGCGAACTCTCCATCCGCTGCATCGTGGACGGGCTGGAAACGCGCGAGCAGTTCGACAGGCTGCGAAGCGCGAAGCCGGTCCTGGTCCAGGGCGATCTCTACGCCGCGCCCATGAACGCGGACCGGGTTCACGAATTCCTCGCAGGCGAACGGCGCGAGGTCGCGGCAGGGTAGGCGGGTCTCGCTCGAATCCTTGTCAGGCCGACCCATCCGAAGCCTTCGCTTCCTCCCGCAGCCACGCGACGAAGGTGTCGGCCACGGGGCGAAGGGCGACAGGCTGTTTCATCGGTTCGTTCAATGGTGCCGCCGCCGCCGGATCGCCCGCCCGCCCCGACCGCCCGCCCGCGATCTCGGCATCGAACCGCCGCCGGAGGTCGCGGACTGGCGCAGGCTGGATCGCCGGTGAGACGGAGAGTTCGGGGCGAGGGCAGGGAAGGGTGCCCGATCGTCCGGTTGCCATTGTAATAAAATAACATTACAGGTCGATCCGTCCTGAGACGGAGCCCTTCGCATGAATCGCCCGCCCGCCCCTTTTCGCGCCCGCCTTGCCCGCACTGCTCCGGTCGAGCCCTTCGCCTTCGAACACGGCAACCAGCGCGGGGCAGCACGGTGGCGCTCTGGGGCCTCCGTCATCGATCTTCAGCCGAGCGCCCAGCCGGCCCGGCGGTTCCACCTGCCGATCGACCGCTTGCCCTACGCCGGCTGATCGCTCCTTTCCCGTCACGTTTTCGAGAGACACCATGCCCCCTCGCACCCTCGTCGGCGCGCTGCGTCCGCTCGCGCTCGCCGTCTCGCTCCTCGCGCCCTGGCCGGCCCTCGCCGCGCCCGGCGGCAGCTTCGACATCGTCGCCCCGTTCGAGATCGGCGGCCCCGATCCTTCGCTTTCGGGCTTCCTGTTCCAGCGCATGCAGGTCGGGGAAACGCTGCTGGAGGTGGACCGCGAGGGGCGTCCGCAGCCGGGCTTGGCCACGAGCTGGAGCGTTTCGGCGGACGGGCTGGTCTGGACCCTGCCGATCCGCGAGGGCGTGCGCTTCCACGACGGAACGGCTCTCACCGCCGAGAACGCCGCCGCCGCCTTGCGCTTCGCGCGCGCCAAGCCCGGCGTTCTGGAGCGCGCGCGGATCGAGAGCGTGGCGGCGGAGGGCAAGGCGGTGGTGATCCGCCTCGCGGAGCCCTTCGCGCCGCTGGCCGCGCTGCTCGCCCACGCCTCGACCATCATCCTCGCGCCCGCCTCCTACGGGCCGGACGGCACGGCGACGAAGGTCCTGGGCACCGGCCCCTATCGCCTGACGCGGCTCGAAGCGCCGCAGCGCATGGCGGTGGAGGCCTTCGACGACTATTGGGGCGGCAAGCCGGCGATCCGAGAGGCGACCTATCTCGCGGCGGGCCGGGGCGAAACGCGCACGCTGATGGCGGAAAGCGGCGACGCGGACCTCGCCTTCCAGCTCGACCCGCCCTCCATCGCGCGGCTGAAAGCCAATGGCGCGGTGGAGGTGATGAAGGTGCCGCTGCCGCGCATCATGCAGATCAAGCTCAATGCGGGTCTGCCGCCCTTCGACACGGCGGAAGGGCGCCTCGCGCTCAGCGAATCCATCCAGCGCGCGGGGCTCGCGAGCGCGCTCCTGCGCGCGCCCGGCACCGGGGCGACGCAGCTCTTTCCGCCGAGCGTCGAGGCCTGGCACGACCCCGACCTCGCCCCGCTCGCCACCGACCCCGAGCGCGCCCGGGCTCGGCTGGAAGCGCTCGGCTGGGCGCCGGGCGCCGACGGTATCCTGGCAAAGGACGGCAAACCGCTGCGGCTCAAGCTTCTCACCTATGCCGACCGGCCGGAACTGCCGCTGATCGCGACCGCGCTTCAGGACCAGTTCCGCCAGGTCGGGCTCGACGTCGAGGTGTCGGTGACGAACTCCTCCTCGATCCCCGCCGGGCATCAGGACGGAACGCTGCAACTGGCGCTGGCCGCGCGCAACTATTCTCTGGTGCCCGATCCCTTCGTCACGCTGCTCGGCGATTTTCGCGAGGGCGGCTCGGACTGGGGCTCGATGAACTGGAACGACCCGGCCTTCCACGCCGCCACGAAGGCGCTGCTCGCCAGCACCGATCCGGCCGAGCAGACGCGCCTGCGCCGCGAGATCGCCGCCATCCTGCAGCGCGACCTGCCGGTGGTTCCCGTGGTCTGGTACGAGCAGACCGCCGCCGTGACCAAGGCCGTGGAAGGTGCGGCGATCGATCCGTTCGAGCGCTCCTTCGGCCTGTCCAAGATGGCGTGGAAGCCATGATCGCGCGCCTCGGCCAACGGCTTCTCCAGGCCCTGTTCGTGGCGCTCGCCGTCGGCGCGCTGACCTTCGCCCTCATGCGCCTCCTGCCCGGCGACATGGCCTATCGCATCGCCGCCGGGCGCTATGGCTACGACTTCGTCTCGGCCGAGAACGCCGCCGCCGTGCGCGCCGAACTCGGGCTCGAAGGCCCCGTCTGGTCCGCCTTCGCGCGCTGGCTGTGGGACATCGCGACGCTCGATCTCGGCCGCTCGCTGGTCTCGGGCGAGCCGGTCCTCGCCGAGATCGGCCATCAACTCGGCGCCTCGCTCACCCTGGCGCTCGCCGCCGTCGCCCTGTCGCTGCTGCTCGGGCCGCCGCTCGGCATGATGGCGGGGCGAAGGGCGGGGGGCGCGCTGGACCGCGCGCTGCTCGTCTCGGCCGTTGTGCTGCGCGCGCTGCCGCCCTTCGTGCTCGGCCTGATCCTGGTTCTCGTCTTCGCCCTGTCGCTCGGCTGGTTCCCCGCCGCCGGCCATGCGGGCTGGGCCAACCTGGTTCTGCCCGCCGCGACGCTCGCGCTGGGGCTCGCGGCCGTGTCCTCGCGCGTCGCGCGCGATGCGACGGCCGAGATCGTCTCGGCGCCCTTCTACGCCTTCGCCCGGTTGAAGGGCCTGCCGGAGGCGCAGCTCTTTCCCCGCCATGGGCTGCGCAACGTGTCCGTTCCGGTCGTGACCTATCTCGGCGTGCAGCTGGTTATGCTGATCGAGGGCGTCGTCGTGGTGGAAACGCTCTTCGCCTGGCCCGGCATAGGCCATGCGCTGGTTCACGCCATCGTCCAGCGCGACGTGCCGATGGTGCAGGGCACGGCGCTCGCCATGGGCCTGATCTTCGTGTGTCTGAACGCCCTGGTCGATGTCGCCAACGCCCGGCTCGACCCCCGCGCGAGGGCCGCCGCATGAGCCTGTCCGACACGCTCCCGCTCCAGTCGCCCCCCGCGCGCCGCCTGCCGCATCTGGGGGCGGCGCTGCTTCTCGGCCTTGGCCTCTTCGCAGCCTTCGCGCCGATCCTCGCCACCGTCGATCCGGCGCGGCAGGATTACGGCGCCATTCTGGCCGCGCCCAGCGCCGCCCATCCCTTCGGCACCGATCATCTCGGCCGCGACATGCTCGCCCGGCTGGGCTCGGCGCTGCGCCTGTCGCTGGGGCTGGCGCTTCTCAGCGTGGTGACGGCGGCGATCCCCGGCACGCTTCTCGGCATCCTGGCCGCCTGGCGCGGCGGCTGGACCGACCGGGGTCTCTCGACGCTGGCCGACATGGTCCTGGCGCTGCCCGGCCTGCTTCTGGTTCTCCTCGTCAGCGCCGTCGTGCCGGGCTCGTTTCTCGCCATTTACGGCTCGATTTCGCTGGTGCTCTGGATCGAATATTTCCGCATCACGCGGGCCTCCGCGCGCGCCATTCTCGCCTCGCCGGCGGTGGAGGCCTCGCGCCTTCTCGGCTTCCGGCCGGCCTATATCGTCTGGCGCCATCTCTGGCCCGAGCTGGCCCCGGTGCTGCTCACGGTCGGCGCCTTCGGCGCGGCGACGGCGATCATGGCGGTCGCCGCGCTCGGCTTCGTCTCGGTCGGCCTGCGGCCGCCCACGGCCGAGCTCGGGCTCATGATGACGGAGCTTCTGCCCTATTACGCCGAGGCGCCCTTCGTGCTGGTGCAGCCGATCCTCGCCGTGTTCCTGCTCGTTCTCGCCCTCAACCTCGTTGCAGGATACCGCCCGAGATGATCCCCTTTCTGCAAGCCGACGCCGTCACGGTCCATGCCGGGTCGCAGCGCATCGTCCTGCCGACGAGCTTCACGCTCGAACCCGGGCGGCCCTTCACGATCGTCGGCGAAACCGGCTCGGGCAAGAGCCTCCTGGCGCAGGCCCTGGTCGGCAACCTGCCGGACGGGCTCTCGGCCGGGGGCCGGGTGCGGATCGGCGATCTTGCGGAGGACGCGAGCGCTGCCACGCGCCGCGCGCTCTGGGGGCGGGGCATCACCGTGCTGCCGCAGGAGCCCTGGCTCAGCCTCGATCCCACCATGCGCGCCCTGCCGCAGGTGGCCGAAACGCACCGTTTCGTCGCCGGGCGGGAGGATGCCGAGGCCTATGGCGCGGCGGGGCGCGACCTCGCCGATCTCGGGCTTGGCGAGGCGCTGGCGCGCTATCCCTTCCAGCTTTCGGGCGGCATGGCGCAGCGCCTCGCCTTCGCGGCGGCCCGGGCCGGCGGCGCGCCGATCGTCGTCGCCGACGAGCCGACCAAGGGGCTGGACGCGGCGCGCGTCGGCGATGTCGTGGCGCTTCTGCAAAAGGGGCTGGAGGCCGGGGGCGCGCTCCTCACCATCACCCACGATCTGGAGGTGGCGCGGCGCCTCGGCGGCGATGTCGCCATCATGCTGCGCGGCGAGATCGTGGAACAGGGCCCGGCTGAGACGGTGCTCGCCGCCCCGAGCCATGCCTATACCCGGACGCTGCTGGCGGCCGAGCCGCGCAACTGGCCCCGACGCCCCCGCGCGTCGGCGGCGGGTGCAAGCACCGAACCCGTGCTGAC
The DNA here is from genome assembly GCF_001463785.1 of Aureimonas sp. AU40. NCBI lineage: Bacteria > Pseudomonadati > Pseudomonadota > Alphaproteobacteria > Hyphomicrobiales > Aurantimonadaceae > Aureimonas > Aureimonas sp. AU40. The sequence goes on along the minus strand of NZ_BBWL01000053.1, from coordinate 12,513 downwards.
CTTCGAGAATGTGGCGGCCTCGCGCGGCGGGCGGCGTCTCTTCTCCGGGCAGAGCTTCCGGCTGCAACCCGGCGAGATCCTCGGGCTGACCGGCCCCAGCGGCTGCGGCAAGTCCACGCTGGGCGACGTCGCGCTCGGGCTGCTGCGCCCCGATGCGGGCCGCGTCGCGCGCCGCTCCGGCCTCGCCCCGGCGGCGTTCCAGAAGCTCTATCAGGACCCCGTCGCCGCCTTTCCGCCGCGCCGGACGCTTCGCCGCACGCTGGCCGATCTCGTGGCCCTCCATCGGTTGGACGCCGGGCGCCTGCCCGCTCTCATGGAGCGGCTGCGCCTTCACCCCGCGCTCCTCGACCGCCGCCCGGGGCAGGTCTCGGGCGGCGAGCTCCAGCGCTTCTCCCTCCTTCGCGTCCTTCTTCTGAAGCCCGCTCTGGTGGTGGCGGACGAGCCGAGCTCGCGGCTCGACCTCGTGACGCAGAAGGAGATGATCGAACTGCTCGTGGAGGCCGCTGCGCAAGACGGCTGCGCGATCCTCCTCGTCAGCCATGACGAGGCGCTGGTGGCGGCGGTCAGCGACCAGCGCATTCGGCTGGAGTTGGAGGGCGCCGGGAGCCTCGCCGCCTGAGGGGTTTCGCCCGCAGGCACCCTTGTCCGCGAGCACAGCGGCGTGATCGCAAACGCCCCGCTTTCACCAGCGCGATGCTTTCAAACGCGCCCGGCTTTCGCTAGAGACCGGGGCGGCTGGTCCCAGCCCCGTCGCGATCCCTAGCGCTTCGGGGAAGGGGACACCCGGTGAGGGGTCCGGTATCCTCGAACAGCATCGGCCAGGAGGCGGAACGTGGCGGCAGACCAGCAGGACCCAGCGTCCGCAACCCATTCGGACGGGGACCTCGGGTTCCTCCTGATGGAAACCGCCCGCGTCTTCCGCCAGTCGATCGAGCGGGCGGTGATCGACAACCCGTTCGGCCTGACGCCCAGCGCCATCCGGGCGCTCGGCTGCGTCATCCGCTTTCAGGGCGACGGGCTGAACGTCATCGCCAAGCGCATGGACATCGAGCCCATGTCGCTCCACAACCAGATCGACCGGCTCGAGCAATGCGGCCTCGTGGAGCGCCGGGACTGCTCCAGCGACCGGCGCAAGAAGCCGATCTTCCCCACGCAGAAGGCGATCGAGGTCATGGCCGGCCTCGACCCGGCCTTCGACCAGCTCTACCGGACGATGACGCGCGACGTGCCGCGAGAGAGCATGGAGCAGCTGACCGCGATCCTGGTCAAGATGCGCGCCAACCTCACGGCCGACCCCGGCATCACCGCGCCCTTCACGCTCCTGCCCAAGGAGCCGGCGGCCACCTGACCGCCTCACCCGCCGCCGCCCATGGTGACCGACATGAAGGCGCGAAACGCGGCGGCCGGCGGCGGAATGGCGCGGGCGCGCGCCCAGGCGAGGCCGACATCCATGCTGGGGATCGGCTCGACCAGCGAGCGCACCTCGATCCGCTGGCCTTCCAGCGACCAGGGCCTGTAGACCATGTCGGACAGGATCGTGACTCCCATGCCGGAGGCCACCAGCGAGCGGACCGCCTCGACGGAGGCGGTGGTCAGGACCGGGCGCGGCGACAGGCCGGCGGCGTCCCAATATCTGACGGCGGTGGTCTTGGCCTCGTCCACGGTGAGCATCACGTAGTCCTCGGCCGCAACGTCGGCGAGGGTGATGGCGGGCCGCGTCAGAAGGCGATGGTCGGCCGGCAGCCAGAGGCGGCGGCGCGACCGCACCAGCGTCTCGCAGTCGATCTCGGTGCTGCGCGCCAGGTTGGAGACCAGCATCACCGCCATGTCCACCTCGCCCTCCACGACGCCGGCCTCCAGCGCGTCGCGCGGCAGTTCCGCCACCTCGACTTCGATTTGCGGGTAGAGCTTGCGGAAGCGGGCGTAGTAGCGGGACATGAAATAGCCCACCACCGTGTAGGTCATCCCGAGGCGTAGGACGCCCGCATGGCCTTCGCGGTCGCGCAAGGGGCTCTGGAGCGCGGCGGCGACGGCGCCGGTAATGGCCCGTGCCCGTTCCAGAAAACGCGTGCCCTCGATCGTCAGCCGGACGCCCGAATGCGTGCGCTCGAAGAGCTTCACGCCGAGTTCGATCTCGAGGGACTTGATGGCCGCCGTCACGGCGGACTGCGAGATGTTGAGGTCCACCGCCGCATGGCTGACCTGACCACTGTCCGCGGTGGCGATGAAGTAGTCGAGCTGGCGCAGTGTGATGGTCACGAGAGGCCTTATCGGTTTTTTCGATATCCGTTTCAAAAAATGACTATTTCACAAAGCCCCCGAGTTGCGCAAAAAAAATGCAACGCCAAAATTTTGGCAGTTGCGAAGTGGAGGGAGGCGATGGGGGTCACACTCAACTGCGACATGGGCGAGGGTTTCGGCCTTTACGTCATCGGCGACGATGTCGGCATGATGCCGCTGATCGACGTCGCCAACGTCGCCTGCGGCTTCCACGCTTCGGACCCGGATCACATGCGCAAGACCGTGCGCCGGGCTAGGGAAAGCGGCGTCAAGGTCGGCGCCCATCCCTCGCTTCCCGATCTCGCCGGCTTCGGGCGGCGCGAGATGAAGCTCAGCCGGGAGGAGGTCGCCAATCTGGTGATCTATCAGGTCGGTGCGCTGAAGGGCTTCCTCGACGCCGAGGGCATGGTCCTGAACCACATCAAGCCGCATGGCAGCCTCTACGGCATGGCCGCGCGGCAGGAAGAGGTCGCACACGGCATCTGCGATGCGGCGAGCGTCTTCGGCGTGCCGCTGTTCGGCATGACGGGCACGTTGCACGAAAGCGTCTATCAGGCGCGGGGCATTCCCTTCGTGCACGAATTCTATGCGGACCTCGACTACGCGCCCGGCGGCACCCTCGTCGTCACCCGCGAGCACGAGGCGAAGGACCCCGCCCTGATGGCGCGGTACTGCGTCAAAGCGCTGCAGGACGGCCTCGGCACCACCAGCGACGGCAGCACCTTCCCGGTGCGCGTGGAGACGATCTGCGTCCACTCCGACACGCCCAACGCGCTCGACATCGCCCGCGCCGTCCGCGAGGCGATCGCCCCCTGGCACTGAACTTGCAAGACTTCGCTCGACACCGTTCCCCGGAGTTCCCTATGCCCCAGATCCTCTCGCCGCTTCCCGGCACGTTCTACCGCAGCGCCTCGCCCGACAAGCCGCCCTACAAGGCGGACGGCGACGCGGTGGCGGTGGGCGACGTGATCGGTCTCGTCGAGGTCATGAAGTCCTTCCACGAGGTGCGCTCCGAGGTGGCGGGCAGCAACGTGCGCTTCACGGCCGACAACGAGGAGCCGGTCATGGCCGGCGCCCCGCTCGCGGATCTCGACTGATGATCGGCAAGCTCCTCGTCGCCAACCGCGGGGAGATCGCGGTGCGCATCATCCGGGCCGCGAAGGATCTCGGCATCGCGACCGTCGCCGTCCATTCCGTCGCGGACGCCGAAGCCCTTCATGTCCAGCTCGCGGACGAGGCCGTCGCCATCGGGCCGCCGGCGCCCAAGAAGTCCTACCTGAGCATTCCGGCGCTCCTGAAGGCGGCCAGCGACACGGGTTGCGACAGCGTCCATCCCGGCTACGGCTTCCTGGCCGAGAACGCCGATTTCTCCGATGCGGTGACGGCGGCCGGTCTCGTCTTCGTCGGCCCGTCCGGCGACGCGATCCGACTGATGGGCGACAAGGTTTCCGCGCGGGAGGCGGCGGCGAAGGCGGGCGTGCCGGTGGTGCCGGGCTCCAAGTGCCGCGTCGAGGGCATCGAGGCCGCGCGCGAGATTCTGGCCGAGACGGGCTTTCCCGTGATGATCAAGGCGGCAGCGGGCGGCGGCGGGCGCGGCATCCGCATCGCCAATAGCCAGGCCGAGTTCGACCAGGCCTTCCCCCAGGCCGAGGCCGAGGCGCTCGCCGCCTTCGGCGACGGCGGCCTCTACATGGAAAAGGTCATCGGCCGTGCCCGGCATATCGAGGTGCAGGTGCTGGCCGACGGCACCGACGCGATCCACTGTTTCGAGCGCGAATGCTCGCTGCAGCGCCGCCGGCAGAAGGTCTGGGAGGAGGCGCCCTCGCGCGCCTTGTCGCCCGCGCTTCGCGAGGAGCTCTGCGCCTCCGCCGTGGCTCTGGCCAAGGCGGTCAACTATTCCGGCGCCGGAACGGTGGAGTATCTCTACGACGATGCGGCCGACCGCTTCTACTTCATCGAGATGAACACCCGCATCCAGGTGGAGCATCCCGTCACCGAGGCGATCACCGGCATCGATCTCGTGGCGGAGATGCTGCGCATCGCGGGCGGCGAGCCGCTGCGGCTGAAGCAGTCGGACGTCGCGGTCAAGGGCCACGCGATCGAGGTGCGTCTCAACGCCGAGGACCCCGCGCGCGACTTCGCCCCCTTTCCCGGCACCGTCGAGGACCTGCGCATTCCCGGCGGACCCGGCGTGCGCTTCGATTCCATGCTCTATCCCGGCTATCAGGTGCCGCCCTTCTACGACTCGTTGCTGGCGAAGCTCATCGTCCACGGCGAAACGCGCGAGGCCGCGATCGACCGGCTGGTGCGCGCGCTCAATGAGACGCGCATCGGCGGCCTGAAGACCACGAAACCGCTCTTTCTGGCGCTCGCGGCCGACCCGGCCGTGCGCGCGGGCGATGTCCACACCCGCTGGCTGGAAGGCTGGCTCACCGACAATGCGGCGGCCTTGAGCGCCTGACGGGAGGACCGATGTCCATACGTTTCAGCTTCGGCGGCGACGAACACATCTTCGGGGAAGTGTCCGAAGAGATGTCGCTGGCCTCCTTCTTCACCGGCCTGTCGATGACCAAGGCGGTGCGGGACGCCAGGATTCCCGGCGTCACCGAGATCTGTCCTGCGAACGCCAGCTTCCAGATCCGCTTCGATCCCGACCGGATCAGCCCCCAGGACCTCCTGAAGGAGCTTCAGTCCTTCGAGGCGGCGGCCTCGAAATCCGACGAGACGCTTCAAACGCGCATCATCGAACTGCCGGTCTATTTCGAGGACCCGTGGACGCACGAGACCGGCCAGCGCTTCCGCGAGCGGCACCAGGACCCGTCCTCCACCGACCTCGAATATTCCGCCCGCATCAACGGCTATGCCAGCGTGGAGGCGTTCATCGAGGCCTATTCCGGCCAGCCTTGGTTCGTTTCCATGGTCGGCTTCGTCGCCGGTCTGCCCTGGCTCTACCAGATGGTGGAGCGCACCCGGCAGATCGAGGCGCCGAAATATCTGCGCCCGCGCACCGACACGCCCAAGCTCACCATCGGTCACGGCGGCTGCTTCGCCGCGATCTACTCCGTGCGCGGGGCGGGCGGCTACCAGATGTATGGCGTGACGCCCGCGCCGATCTACGACCCGACGCGCCAGGTAAACTACCTCCGGGACGAGATGTGCCTGTTCAAGCCGGGCGACATCGTGAAGTTCAAGGCGATCGACCGCGACGCCTACGACGCCACGCTGGAGGCGATCGAGGCCAACAGCTTCGCGCCCACGATCAGCCCCTGCACCTTCAACCTCGCCGAGTTCAACCGCGACATTCCCGGCACCAACGCCAAGCTGATGGAGCTTCTCGATGGCCGTTAACGTCATAAGCCCGGGCTTGGCCACCACCGTCCAGGACCTCGGCCGACCCGGCTACTACCATCTCGGCATTCCCGAGGGCGGCGGCATGGACCGTTTCGCCACCGTGATCGCCAATCTCCTCGTGGGCAACGACGCGAACGCGGCGCTGCTCGAGGCGACCTTCATGGGGCCCGAGCTCGAATTCACGAAGGACGCTTCCGTCGCGGTGACCGGCGGCGAACTGCCGCCCAAGCTCAACGGCGAGGAGCGCCCGACCTGGGAAAGCTTCCCCGTCAAGGCCGGCGACCGCCTGACCTTCGGCTTCCTGAAGGGCGGCGCGCGCGCCTATATAGCGATCTCCGGCGGCATCGACGTGCCGGTCGTCCTGGGATCTCGCACCACCTATGTGCTCGGCGCGCTGGGGGGCTTCGAAGGGCGCGCCATCAAGGCCGGCGACGTGCTGCCGGTGGGAGAGGGGCCGAACACGACCGGGCGCAGCCTTCCCGCGAACCTTCGGCGCGAGCGGCCGATCCCGGCCGAGCTGCGCATGCTGCCCGGCATCTACTGGCACCGGATCACCGACGCGGCGGGCGAGCGGTTCTTCGCCGACACCTGGAAGGTCGCGCCCGAGGCCGATCGCATCGGCTACCGCTTCAAGGGCGGCGCGCCGCTGGAATTCGTGCCGCGCGAGCAGCCCTTCGGTGCCGGGTCCGACCCGTCCAACATCGTGGATGCCTGCTATCCCTACGGCTCCGTGCAGGTGCCGAGCGGCACCGAGCCGATCGTTCTCCACCGCGACGCGGTCTCGGGCGGCGGCTACATGATGCTGGGCGTCGTGATCTCGGCCGACATGGACCTGATCGCCCAGCTCCAGCCGCACACGCCCGCCCGCTTCCAGCCGGTGACCATGGACCAGGCGCTTGCCGCCCGGGCCGACGCGAAGACGGCGCTCGGGCGCGCTCGGGACCACGTCGCGGGCTGAGGCCCGTTCGGCAAGCGCGCCGGTGGGGGCCGGCGTGGGGAGCTCCAGCATGGGGACGTCCGGCTTGGTGGCCGGCCGTCCCGGCAGACCGGCCGCATGGGCCGGATCAGAGGGGCCTTGCGAGTTGCCGACGGTCCGGTCATCCGACCGGCCGTCGCGCCCTTCCGTCGAGACAGGAAAGGAAAGGCGCATGAAAAGTTTGAGCGCGGACTCCGTCTCCGTCGCCTTTGCCGGGCTGAAAGCCCTGTCGGCGGTCGATCTGCGGATCATGCCCGGGCTCATCACCGGCCTGATCGGGCCGAACGGCGCGGGCAAGACCACGTTGGTCAACGTCCTGACCGGCTTCCAGGCGCCGACGGGCGGCGCGGTGCATCTCGACGGCGCGAGCCTTGCCGGCCTCAAGCCGTTCCAGGTGCGCCGCCGCGGCATCGCGCGCACCTTTCAAGGCGGGCGCCTGTTTCGCGACCTCCCCGTGATCGACAATCTGGAGGTCACCGGCGTCGGGCTCGGCCTGTCGCGCCGGCAGGCGGTCACCGAAGCCGAGGCCATGCTGCACTGGATGGGCATCGCGAATCTGGCCGATCGCGTCGCCGGCACGCTTCCCTATACCGACGAGCGGCGCGTCGCCATCGGCCGCGCGCTGATGGGCAGCCCGGCCTTCGTTCTTCTCGACGAGCCCGCCGCCGGCATGAGCGGGCCGGAAGCGACCGAGCTCTCGGCGCTGATCCGGCGCATCGCGGCCGATCTCGGCTGCGGCGTCCTCCTGATCGAGCACAATGTCGGGCTGGTGCTCGGCCTGTGCGAGCACATCGTGGTTCTGGATTCCGGCGCCGTGATCGAGGAAGGGCCGCCCGCCGCCATCCGGGCGAGCGAGAAGGTGCGCCACGCCTATATGGGCACGGCCGCCGACGCGCCGCTCCCGGTGGAAGCTTTGGAGGTGGCGCTATGAGCCTCCTCGAACTCTCCGGGGTCACGATCCGCTACGGTCGACTGACGGCCGTGCGCGAGGTGTCCTTCGCGCTGGCGGAGGGGGAGATCCTCTTCGTCACCGGTCCGAACGGGGCCGGCAAGTCCTCGTTGATGCGGGCCATCGCCGGCGTCACCCGGCCGGCGGAAGGCACGATCCGCTTCATGGGCGCCGAGATCACCGCCGAGAAGCCGGAGTCCATCGCCAGGGCCGGCGTCTCCATGGTGCCGGAGGGCCGCGAGGTCTTCGGCTCGCTGACCATCGAGGAGAACCTCATGGTCGGCACCGGCATGCGCGCCCGGGAGCCCGGCGCCAAGGCGCGGGCGGCGGCCGAGCTGGAGGCCGTCTACCACACGTTCCCGATCCTGAAGGAGCGCCGCTTTTCCCAGGCCGGTCTCTTGTCCGGCGGCCAGCAGCAGATGCTGGTGATCGGCCGCGCCCTGATGACGGGGCCGAGGCTGATCGCCATCGACGAGCCCTCGCTCGGGCTCGCCCCCAACATCACCGACCAGGTCTACGAGCGGCTCATCGCCCTGCAGCGGGAGCGGTCCCTGACGCTCCTGATCGTCGAGCAGAGTTCCACCCGCGCGGTGATGGTGGGCGGGCGGATGATCCTGATGCGCGGCGGGCGGGTGCTTCTCGACGGGGATGCGCGCGAGCTCGGCGACGGCGAAGCCATCAAGGCGGCCTATTTCGGCTACGAGGACCACTGAACATGCTGCAGGTCGTCTTCGACGCGCTCTCGCTCGGCTCCCTCTATGCGCTCGGCGCCCTCGGCATCGCGCTGATCTTCGGCGTCATGCGCCTCGTCAACTTCGCCCATGGCGACGTGATCGCCTTCTCGATCTTCGCGCTGCTCTGGCCCTCGACCGACGCGATGGCGATCGTCTTCGCCGGCCAGCTTCCGTGGTATCTCCTGGTGCCCTTCGTTCTCCTCGTCGGCGCCGGGCTTTCGGTTTTGTGCGAGATCGTCGTGTTCCGGCGCTTCCGGCACGCCAGCCCCGCCACGATGATGATCGCCTCCTTCGCGCTCGGCTTCGTGATCCGGTACTTTCTGCTCATGCTCTTCACGAGCCGGCCGAAGTCGATCTCGCTGCTGCCGGGCCTGTCGCAGCCGGTCGAGATCCTGGGTGCGCGCCTGCCGCTCCTCCAGCTGATCACGATCCTCGCGACGCTGGTCATTCTGGTCGCGCTGACCCTGTTCCTGCGCCGCACGCGCTTCGGTCTGGAAATGCGCGCGGCCGCCGAGAACTTCTCGATGGCGCGCATGCTGGGCGTGAAGGCCAACCGCGTGATCATGGGCGCCTTCGCCCTGTCAGGTGCGCTGGCGGCGGCGATCGGCCTGATCTTCGGCAGCCAGACCGGCACGGTGGACATCCAGATGGGCGCCTCGCTCATGCTGATGGCCTTCATAGCCACCGTGATCGGCGGTCTCGGGAGTCTGGCCGGCGCCGTGCTCGCCGGCTTCCTGCTCGGCGCCGCCTCCGTCGTCATGCAGGTCGCGCTGCCGCTCGACGCGCGCGCCTTCCGCGACGCCTTCGTCTACGCCGCCGTCATCCTCGTTCTCCTGTTCCGCCCGCAAGGCCTGATCGCCGCGCGCGGCACCAAGGAAAGGGTCTGATTCCGATGACCACGCCCTCCGCCTCGCTCGCCCTCGCCGCCGCCTCTCCCGCCGGGGCGCGCAAGCCGGCCCGCTTCACGCTCGCCCGGCGCACGATCCTGACCCCCATCCTCCTGTCGCTGATCCTGATCGCGATCGCCGCCGTCACGGTGGCGACGGGGTCGCGCCCCTTCAACCAGACGGTGATCGACGTCTTCGTGCGCGTCATCTTCGTGGTCGGCCTCTACATCTTCATCGGCAATTCGGGCGTCCTGTCCTTCGGCCATGTCGGCTTCGCGTGCCTCGGCGGCTACATGGCCGCCTGGCTCACCATCAATCCGGTGATGAAGGCGAGCGCGCTGCCGGGCCTGCCCCATCTCATCCTGTCGGCGCGCCTTCCCTATTGGCAGGCGGCCGTTCTCGCCGCTGTGTTCGCGGGGCTGGCCGCGCTGGTCTTCGGGCGCGTCCTGATGCGGCTGTCGGGCATCGCCGCCTCGATCGCGACCTTCGCGGTGCTGGCGATGATCAACACGGTCTATGCCAACTGGGATTCGGTGACGGGCGGCACGTCCTCGGTGGTCGGCATCCCGATCGTGCGCACCCTCTGGCCCTATCTGATCGGCGCCGTCATCGCCGTCTTCATCGCCTGGGCGCACGCCATCTCGCGCGCCGGGCTGGCACTTCGCGCCGCGCGCGACGAGCCGACGGCGGCGAGCGCATCGGGCATCGACATCCCGCGCGAGCGCCTCGTCGCCTTCACGATCTCGGGCGCGGTCATGGGGCTCGGCGGCGCGCTGATGGCCCATTCGGTCGGCGTCGTCACGCCCGATACGTTCTATCTCGGCCTCACCTTCATCACGCTCTCGATGCTCGTCGTCGGCGGCATGAACAGCCTGACCGGGGCCGTGCTCGGCACCGTGATCCTGTCCGCCCTGATCCAGATCCTGCGCTGGTTCGAGGCGGGCGTCTCGATCGGCGGCGCCCAGATCGCCCTGCCGAAGGGCCTCCAAGAGATCGCCCTCGGCGTCATCATGATCGTGATCCTCGCGCTTCGCCCGGCCGGCCTTTTCGGGCGAAGCGAGATCACGCTCTTTCGAAAGTCCCGCAACGCTTAGAGCCTGTTTGACAACCCGGTCGGGCAGGTCCGTCGGCGCTTTTCCGCCGTCACTTCGTTGCCGAGGGCGAGCCACGGGTCTCGCCCGTCCTTGTCGGACCCTCGCCGATGCGCCCTCGCATCACTTAAGTTCGACGCCTCGTGAGCGTCGAAAAATCGCTCGACGGCCCTTCGCCGCCGAGTTGTCGAACAGGCTCTCAGATCCCGCCGGCATGACGCCCGCGCGGTCCAGCAAAGGAGACGTGCATGACAAAGACAAAGCACCTTGTCGCAGCGGCCCTCGCCTCGGTGGCCCTCACGGTCCCCGCCTTTGCGGAAGACGGCACGATCAAGATCGGCTTCGCCACGGCGGAGTCGGGCTTCATGGAGGCCTATGACAAGCCCGCGACCGACGCCGCGCTGATCCGCATCGACGAGATCAACAAGGCCGGTGGCCTCCTCGGCAAGCAGATCGAGGTGGTCAAGGCCGACACCAAATCCGACCGCGCGGAAGGGGCCAAGGCCGGCCTCACCGTGATCGACGAGGGCGCCGACCTCGTGGTCGTGTCCTGCGACTACGACTTCGGCTCGCCGGCCGCGCTCGCCGCCGAAGACGCCAGCAAGGTCTCGTTCTTCCTCTGCGCCGAATCCGTCAAGGCCGGCATTCAGGGCGTCGGCCCGCTGTCCTTCTCGGCCTCGGTTCTGGCGCCGGTGCAGGGCGCGGCCATGTCGGAATGGGCCTTCAAGGAGAAGGGCGCCAAGGAGTTCTACAAGCTCCTCGACACCTGGACCGTCTACAACAAGGGCATCTGCGACGGCTTCGACTGGATGATGCCGAAGCTGGAGGCGCAAGGGGCCAAGCTCGTCGGCGAGGACACGTTCAAGAACGAGGACGCCTCGATCGCCGCGCAGATCACCCGCATCAAGTCGCTGCCCAAGGAGCCCGACGCGATCATGCTCTGCACCATGATGCCGGGCGGCGTCTCGGCGGTGAAGCAGATCCGCGCCGCCGGCATCAACTCGATGATCCTGACCGGTTCGGGCATGGACGGCAGCTACTGGCTGCCGGCCGTGCCGGACCTGTCGAACTTCTTCATTCCGGTTCAGGGCTCGATCTACGGCGACGATCCGAACCCGGACGTGAAGACCTTCAACGCCGCGTTCAAGCAGAAGACCGGTGCCGACCCCTCCAGCCAGTATGCCTATCCCGGCTACGTGATGGTGGACGTCTGGGCCAAGGCCGTGCAGCGCGCCGGCACGACCGACGCCGAGGCCGTGGTGGCCGAACTCGAGAAGATGAAGGCCGAGCCGACGCTTTTCGGCCCGCGCACCTTCACGTCCGAGCTGCATCACCAGAACAACGCGACCTATCTCGTGGTGGACGTCGAGAAGGGCAAGCCGGGCGTCGTCGGCAAGTGGACGTTGTCCGAGCCCGTGCCGATGGACGCGATCATGAAATGAAGAAAGGGCGCCGCGTTCGCGCGGCGCTTCGCCCTACCGGAAAACGAGAAGGGCCCGGCCGCGTCGTGCGGCCGGGCCCTTCTTTGCGACATGGCGGGTGCCGGCCGTCAGCTCCGGTTCTTGCGATAGGAATCCTTCAGCGCGATCAGATCGCCGTCGAAGCCGAAGATGTCGCAGCCGTCGACCTCGATCCCGCGCCCATCCCGCGAGGTGCCGACGAAGCGCCAGGACGACAGGCCCGTGTCGCCCGACACCACGTGCTTGCCCCGTGTCCAGGCGGCCTCGGGAAAGGCCTCGAACAGGGCGGCATAGGCGGCGCGCACCGCCTCGCGCCCTTCGTGCCGCGCGCCGTCCGCACCAGGCCCGCTGGACGCGTGGAAGGCGCAAGACTCGGCCATGCAGTCCATCAGCGCATCGACGTCGCGCCCGTTCCAGGCCGCGAGGAAGCGATCGAGCGTGGCGAGGCGGCGGGCGGAGAGGTCGCTCTCCACCACTTCCACCTCCAGGAAGGCGAGCGGCGCCTCGCCGCCGTTGACGACGTTGTGCGCGACGCCCGTGCGCCGGGAATAGGGCACGCCCTGGCTGAGGCTCGCCTGCGCCGATCCGCCATCGGGCAGGCCGAGGTCCAGCCTTCCGTCGGTAAGCGGCACGATGACGTAGTCGTGCCCGTGGATATGCCACCCGGTTTCCGCCCCCGGCTGGAACCGCCACTCCGTGACGCGGAACCGCCCGTCGTCGATGTGGACGACGGGCTCGGCCTTCGCCCGCGTCATAGCAGCCCCTCCGCCGCGACGGCTCCGGTG
>NZ_BBWL01000052.1:0-327354 GCF_001463785.1 Aureimonas sp. AU40 | reverse complement strand
CCGCGATCGTCGTAGACGCGGATGCCCTCGCCCCGCGCCATGACCAGCGGGCCGTTGGTCTCGTGCGCGCGCAGGTTGGTGACGGGATGCACGACATGCGCGATGTCCGCTGCTGCGACGGAGTTCGAGAGTGCGTCCATGATTGCCGTCCTTGGGCCAAATGCCGATGGTTGAGCGTCGTGGTGCCGGGATCGCGGGCGATCCCGAGCGGGGAATGGTCGCGGCCGGGCCGCTCGATAAGGCCGGGCGGCAACGAAGCGGGAGCCTAAGCTGGCGGAGAGCATCGCCCTTTTGTGAGCCGCCGCAAGCCGAAACCTCGAGGCGAACGCCCGATGCCTTCTGAACGCCCGGTCACGCCGCGACGCGGCGGCGCCGGTTCATGAAGGCGACGAGCGCAGCCAGAACCAGCGTGCCGACGATCAGGATGAAGGCGGCAGCGGCGATGGCCGGGCTGATATTCTCGCGGATCGAGGAGAACATCTGGCGCGCCAGCGTGCGCTGGTTCGGCCCCGCCACGAAGAGCGTCAGCACCACTTCGTCCAGCGAGGTGGCGAAGGCGAAGACCGCGCCGGTGACGATGCCGGGCATGGCGAGCGGAAAGGTGATGCGGCGGAACACCGTGACCGGCGAGGCGCCGAGGCTCGCGGCCGCGCGCTCCACCCGCCGGTCGATGCCCTGCAGCGCAGTGGAGACGCTGACCACGACGAAGGGCACGCAGAGCACGGCATGGGCGAGAATGACGCCGGTGTAGCTGCTGGTGAGGCCGAGCCGCCCGAGGGCGGTCTGGAGACCGACGCCCAGCACCACGGCGGGCACCACCATCGGCAGGAGAAACACGGTGCGCAAGGCGTTGCCGAAGGGCACGAGACCGCTGCGCAGCCCGAGCGCGGCGAGCGTGCCGAGCACCACGGCCAGAACCGTTGCGCCCAGCCCGATCACCAGACTGTTGACGATCGCCAGCCGCCACACATCCGAATTGGCGAGTTCGGCGAACCAGCGCAGCGACAGCGAGGGGATGGGGTAGTTGAGGAAGATGCCCGAGGTGAAGGCGAGCGGCAGGATGGCGATCAGCGGCGCCAGGAGAAAGAAGACCGCGAGCGTTCCGAACAGGCCCTGAAAGACGCGCAGCATGGCTCAGGCCCCCAGCGGCGAGCCGGCGCGCGACAGCCGGCCATAGACGAGATAGAGCGCCGTCGTCACCACGAGCAGGATGAGCCCCAGCGCCCCGGCCATGCCCCAGTTCGCCGTCTGCAGCGCGTAGAAGGCGATGATGGAGGAGATCATCTGGTCGTTCGGGCCGCCGACCAGCGCCGGCGTGATGTAGTAGCCGATAGCCACCATGAAGACGAGCAGCGAGCCCGACAGGATGCCCGGCATGGCGAGCGGCAGAAGGATGCGTCGGAAGGCGGCGAACGGCGGCGCGCCCATCGAGGCGGCGGCGGGCATCAGCGTCTTCGGGATGGCGTTCACGACGCTGTAGATCGGCAGCACCATGAAGGGCAGCAGCACATGCGTCATGGCGAGCACGACGCCGGTGCGGTTGAAGATCAGCGGCAGCGGCGCATCGGACAGGCCGAGGCGCACGAGCGCGCCGTTGATGAGCCCCTGATCCTGCAGAAGGATGAACCAGGCGGCGGTGCGCACGAGAAGCGAGGTCCAAAGTGGCAAGAGAACTGCCAACATCAGAACGTTTCGCTTCCAGCCTGAGGTCGCCGCCATCAGCATGGCATAGGGCAGGCCGATGGCGAGGCAGCAGAGCGTGATCGTGCCGGCGATGACGAAGGTGCGCGAGATGATGAGCCGGTTGGCGGAACTGCCGGCCGGCAGCTCGGCGATCGCGCCCGTGTCGTCTCGCCCGAGATCGGCGGCGGCCAGGAGATTGCGGTCGGTAAAGGCGGAGGAGGCGTTGCGGATCGCCGTCCAGACGGCGGGGTCGGCCCAGCGCGGGTCGAGCGCGGTGAGATCCACCGGCGCGCCCTCGGCCGCGTCCTTCACGGCGCGCTGCGTCTTGGGGATCAGCGAGCGAAAGCCGGAGACTTCGCTGTTGAGGCGGCGCACCGCCGCCCCGAGTTCGATCGCCTGCACGCCGCGCAGGTCGTTGGCGAGCGCGCTCTGAACCTCCGGCGCCGGAACCCCCTCCCCGCTCCAGCCGCCGATGGCTGTCGCGGTCTGCGGCAAAGCCATCGCCACGGCGGGATCGCGCATGGAGACGGAGATCATCGTCCAGAGCGGCCAGAGAAAAAAGAAGCCCAGAAACAGGAAGAGCGGCGCGATCAGTGCCGCGCTGCGAAGGGACGAGCCGGCGCTGCTCATGCCGGAAACACCGCGCAATCGGCCGGCGCGGCCGAGAGCCAGGTGCGCGAGCCCAAAGCGGGGGGTACGGCGGTCCGCTCGCAACGCGCGACGAAGCGCAGGGCGCCGCGCGAGAGATGCAGCCGGAGATGATCGCCCTGATAGACGACGTCGTCGACGCCGGCCTCGATGGCGTTGCTCTCGGCCTGGGTGCGCAGATGCAGCCGCTCGGGCCGCACCGAGAGCATGACGCTGGCACCCGGCTCCAGCCCGGCCGGCCCTTCGGCTTCCAGCCGCGCGCCTTCGCCGAGATCGATGAGAAGCCTCTCTCCGTCGCGCCGCTCGACCTTGGCGGGCAGGAGATTGGTCTCGCCGATGAACTGCGCGACAAAGGCGTTCTCGGGATGGTCGTAGACCCGGGAGGCCGTGCCGATCTGCGAGATGCGGCCCTTGTCGAAGATCGCGATGCGGTTGCTCATAGTGAGCGCCTCGCCCTGGTCGTGCGTGACGAAGACGATGGTGAGGCCGAGCTGGCGGTGCAGCTCGCGGATTTCGAGCTGCATCTCCTCGCGCAGCTGTTTGTCGAGCGCGCCGAGCGGCTCGTCCATCAGGACGACCTTGGGCTCGAAGACGAGGGCGCGGGTCAGCGCCACGCGTTGCTGCTGGCCGCCGGACAGCTGGTCGGGCCGGCGTTCGCTGAGATGGCCAAGGCGAACGCGGTCGAGCGCGCGCGCCACGCGCTCCTGCGTCTCCGCCTTGCCGAGCCGGCGCATCTGCAGGGGAAAGGCGACGTTCTCGGCGATCGTCATATGGGGAAACAGGGCGTAGTTCTGGAACACGACGCCGATGCCGCGCTTGTGCGGCGGCAGGTCCTCGATGCGCTCGCCATCCATGCGGATGGTGCCGGATGTGGCGTTCTCGAAGCCGGCCAGCATCATCAGGATCGTCGTCTTGCCCGAGCCGGACGGCCCCAGCAGCGACAGGAACTCGCCCTTCTCCACCTCCAGATCCAGGTTCTCAACGACCTTCGTCATGCCGAAGGATTTCGATACGTCGTGGAAATGGATGAAGTTCTTCATCGAGCCCTGTTCGCTTGCTGCGGGAGCCTTGGCGGTCTGGCGGGTCGGCAGCGGAGCCGGCCCGCCAGACGTCTTACTGCGAGACCCAGGCGTTGAAGCGGGCCGTCAGCGCTTCGATATTGTCCACCCAGAAGTCGGTGTCGAGCGGAATGGCGACATCGAGGTTGGCCGGCGCGGTCGGCAGGTTGGCGGCGACGTCCGGCTTCAGCATCGCGCCGGCTTCCTTGTTGGGAAGGCCATAGGCGATATAATCCGGCAGCTTGGACTGGTTGGCCGGCTCGCTGGCGAACTGGATGAAGTCGAAGGCGGCGTCCTTGTTGGGCGAGCCCTTGAGCACGACCCAGCTGTCCACGGCGTAGATCGAGCCGGGCCAGACGATCTGGAAGTTCTTGCCCTCGGTCTTGTTGATGCCGGCCAGACGCCCGTTATAGGCGGAGGTCATCACCACCTCGCCCGAGGCGAGAAGCTGGATCGGCTGCGCGCCGGCCTCCCACCAGACGAGATCCTTCTTGATCGTGTCGAGCTTCTTGAAGGCGCGGTCGACGCCCGCCGGGGTCGCGAGCGTCGTATAGACGTCCTTGGGCGCGACGCCGTCGGCGATGAGGGCGAATTCCAGCGCGTATTTCGGCCCCTTGCGCAGCGCGCGCTTGCCGGGGAACTTGGCGGTGTCGAAGAAGTCGGCCCAGCTTGTCGGCGCCTGCTTCAGCTTGTCGGCGTCGTAGCCGAGGCCAGTGGTCCAGACGATGGCGCCCACGCCGCAATCGCTGACGGCGGAGGGGATGAACTTGTCCTTGCCGCCGAGCTTCGACCAGTCCACCGGCTCGTAGATGCCGTCGGCGCAGCCGAGCGCCAGTTCCTCGGCCTCGACCTGCACCGCGTCCCAGTTCGGCGTGCCGGCCTGCATCTTGGCCGAAAGGACGCCGTAGCCGCCGTCCCACGATTCTTCCAGAAGCGGCTTGCCGGTCTTCTCGCTGAAAGGCTTGAAGTAGATGGTGCGCTGGGCGTCCTGATAGTTGCCGCCCCAGGAAACCACCGTCAGGTCCCGCGCCGAAGCGGGAGCGGCGATCAGCAAGGTCGCGGCAACGAGGCCACCGAGGAGTTTCCGAGTTCCATTGCGTGACATCGAGCGTCTCCCAAATTGAAGAATTCAAACCTGAGGCACGAAGGCGCACGGGCGCAACGACTTCCCGCAGCTGGTCGAAAAACTCACCACGCCGCTCAATAGGTCGGTGGCGTGATCGCGCTGATCAGTTCCGCCGGCTCGGCGCCGGCGTTGCGGAAACGATGCGGCGTCTCGCTGTCGAAGTAATAGGCGTCGCCCGCCTGAAGCCGACGCGCCTGATCGCCGACCGTGACCTCGACCTGGCCCTTGAGCACGATGCCGGCCTCCTGCGCCTTGTGCGAGAAGGCGTCGCCCGTATCGGCGCCGGGGCAATAGGTTTCGTGCAGCATCAGAAGGCGGCGGTTGGGATGGTTGATCCCGACCATGCGGTAGGAAATACCGTCGCTTCGCCCGATTTCCGGCAGGTCGTCGGCCCGGTAGAAGGGCGAATGAGGCAGCCGGTCGCCGATCTCGGAGAAGAAGCCGGTGAGCGTCGAGCCCATGGCTTCGAGAATGGCGCTCAGCGTATCGACCGAGGGGCTCAGCCGGTCGCGCTCCAAGAGCGAGATGGTGGAATGCGAGATGCCGGAGCGCACCGCGAGCTGGCGCGTCGTCAGCTGTCGGCGGCGTCTGAGTTCCCGGATCGCGGCTCCGATGGCGGGCATTCCCATCTCCAGGTTCGGCCCTTCAGGGCTCTGCGGTCTGGTGACGATACTAGACAGCGGGGCGCGGCGCCATTGTCCCTTCGTGCTGCGTCTGCGAGCGTTCTGCCGCAAACAGCGGCAAAGGATGAGTGACATGGCGCCCGAGATCGAAGCCCTTCGCAAGCGACTCACATTCGTGAAGGCGCCCCAGGCCGACAAGGAGACGCAGACCAGCGTGTCGGGCACCGTCGCGGAGGTTCTCTCGGCCGTTCGTCAGGAAGGCGACGCGGCGCTGCGGCGCTACTCCAAGGCCTTCGACAAGATCGAGCCGGAAGCGTTCGAGGTGACGCTGGAGGAGCGCGAGGCGGCGGTGGCAAAGCTCGATCCGCAGACCCGGGCCGACACGGAGTTTGCCATCGGCAACGTGCGCGCGTTCGCCGAAGCGCAGCTGAAGACCATGCTGCCGCTGGAGATCGAGCTGCGGCCGGGCCTGCATCTCGGCCACCGCGTCATCCCCGTCGCGCGGGTCGGCGCCTATGTGCCGGGCGGGCGCTATCCCCTCCTTTCGGCGCCGATCATGACCATCGTGCCGGCCAAGGTCGCGGGTTGCGCGGAGGTGGTGGCTTGCCTGCCGCCGACGGCGGCCGAGGCGATGATCGCCGGATGTCACTTGTCGGGCGCGGACCGCATCTTCCGGGTCGGCGGCGCGCAGGCCATCGCCGCCATGGCCTTCGGCACCGAGTCGATCCCGGCGGTGCACAAGATCGTCGGGCCGGGCAATGCCTATGTGAACGAGGCCAAGCGACAGGTCTTCGGACCCGTCGGCATCGACCAGCTGGCGGGGCCCAGCGAGATCTACACGCTGGCCGACGAGACGGGGAATGCCGAGATCATCGCGACTGACCTCTTGGCCCAGGCCGAGCACGACGTTCACACCCGCGTCGGCCTCATCACCACCCATCGCCCGCTGGCGGACGCCGTGATCGCCGAGGTCGAGCGGCAGCTGGAAACGCTGTCCACCGCCGCTGTCGCGCGCGTCGCCTGGGAGCGGCAGGGCGAGGTGACGGTCTGCGAAAGCGAGGCGGACCTCATCGCCTATTCCGACTGGATCGCCGCCGAGCATCTTCAGGTCCACACGCGGGATGCCAAGGCGCTGGCCGCGCGCCTGTCGGGCTACGGCTCGCTCTTCATCGGCACCAAGGCGAGCGTCGTCTATTCCGACAAGTGCTGCGGCACCAACCACACGCTGCCGACCATGGGCGCGGGGCGCTACACCGGCGGGCTCTGGGTCGGCTCCTATGTGAAGATCGCCACCCACCAATGGCTGGAGGACGAGGGCGTCGCGACGGTCGCCCCGCCCGCCGTGCGCCAGAGCGCCAGCGAGGGGTTGGAAGGCCACCGCCGCGCTGCCGCGCTGCGACTGGAGAAGCCCGAGCTTTTCGCCTGACGGCTGGCGAGGCCGGGCGGGAGAGGCGTCGGGCGCCTCCCCCGAAAGCTTAGGCGGCCCCGCGCGGCGATATATGATATGCAGGGTTTCGCACGGAGACGCCTGCTTGTCGAAGATCGAATACCGAACCCTCAACGACCTCGCTTATGACCGTATCCGCGAAGGACTGATGGCGGCGTCCTTTCATCCAGGCCAGATCCTGGTGATCCGCACGCTGGCCGAGAGCTACGGCATCTCGACGACGCCGGTCCGCGAGGCGTTGCAGCGGCTGGTGGCCGAGCGTCTTCTGGTTCTCCTGCCCAACCGCTCCATTGCCGTGCCGGGGCTGGAGGCGGCCAAATATGCCGAGATCGCGCGCATCCGCTGCGAGCTGGAGGGCCTCGCGGCGGAACTCGCCACGCCGCGCCTCGGCAAGCCGGCCTTGCGAAAGCTCGCCAAGCTCGTCTCCGATATGGACGCCAGTCTGGAGCGGCGCGATCACGACGCCTACCGCCGAGAGAACCAGGCCTTTCACTTCGCGATCTATGCCGAATGCGGCTCGCCGCGCCTGTTTCAGCTGATCCAGGATCTCTGGAGCGAGACCGGCCCCTATATGAAGGAACTCTTTGGCGCGCCAGCGTACGAGCCAAAGGCCAACGAGGCGCATCAGGCGTTGCTTCGGGCGCTGGACCGGCGCGAGCCCAAGACCGCGCGCGCCAGCGTCATCGCCGATCTCACCGTCGCCGGCGGATTCCTGATCCCGCATCTCGAAGCGCTGGAAGCCTCACGCGACGGTAAGGCCAAGACGTCGACTTAAGCCGTCGCTTTCAGCGAGTCGGAGAGAACGGACACGAAGAGATCGGCATTCTCGCGGGTGAAGACGAGCGGCGGGCGGATCTTCAGGCTGTTGTGGTTCTTGCCCGAGATCGAGATCAGAACGCCGCGCTCGCGCATGGCGTTGACGACGCGCGAGGCGCGCTCGCGGTCGGGCGTCCGGCTCGCGCGGTCCTTGACGAACTCCACCGCCAGAAACAGCCCGACGCCGCGCACGTCGCCCACCGCCTCGACCCCGGCGCAGGCTTCTTCGATGCCGTGCAGAAGCGCGCGCCCGGTCTCCAGCGCGTTAAGCTGCAGGCCCTCCGTCTCGATCGCGTCGAGCACCGCCATGGCGGCGGCGCAGGACACGGCATTGCCGCCGAACGTATTGAAGTAGCGCGCGTTGCGGCCGAACCGGTCGACCACTTCGGGCTTCATGACGACCGCCGAAATCGGCTGGCCGTTGCCCATGGGCTTGCCAAGCGTCACCATGTCCGGCACCACGCCATGCCGCTCGAAGCCCCACATGGCTTCGCCCGTTCGGCCGAAGCCGGGCTGCACCTCGTCCGCGACGAAGAGACCGCCAGCCGCGCGGATCGCCTCCGCCGCGCCGGCCAGGAACCCGGCAGGGCCGGGCAGGACTCCGTCGCTGGTGAAGAGTGTGTCGACGATCAGGATTGCCGGCTTGATGCCGTGGCGCTTGAGATCGCCGATCGCCGCTTCGACATCGCGTCTGAACGCGGCCCCGACGTCCTCGCCCGCCAGATGATAGCGGTCGGGCGCCGGCACGGTGCGCACATGGGCACCGAGATCGACCGAGGCGCCCAGCGAGGGCGAGAAGGCGGCGACGGCTTCCGTGATCCCGTGATAGGCGTTTTCGGTGACGATCACGCCCTGTCCGCCCGTGTGCGCCTTGGCGATGCGCAGCGCGAGATCGTTCGCCTCGCTGCCCGTGCAGGCGAACATGACCTGGGAAAGGTCCGTGGGGAAGGTCGCCGTCAGCCGCTCGGCATAGTCGAGGATCGCGGTGTGGAGATAGCGCGTGTTGGTGGCGAGCGTACCCACCTGAGCGCGGATCGCCTCCACGACGCGGGGGTGACAATGGCCGATCGAGGTGACGTTGTTGTAGGCGTCGAGAAAGCGCCGGCCCGTCTCGTCATGAAGCCAGACCCCCTCGCCGCGCACGAGATGGAGCGGCGAGTCGTACATCAGCCGATAGGCCGGCCCCAGCGTGCGCGCCCGGCGCTCGATCAAACCCGCGTTCTCCGGCGAAACGTCGCCGCGCCCGGGGACGAAGGCGTTCGGCATGGCGAGGTCGGCGGCGGAACTCATGAGGCACGACTCCAGTGGGCGTGAGGCGAAGGCTTTTGGCGCTTGGTCGCTAGGGTGCGAGCAGGGCGAGCAAGGGCCTTCGAGCTCTTGGGCTTGATGCATGATATATCATTGACCGAAGTGTGGAAAGTGCCGGCCGTGACTCGCTTGGCTGATCGTGTGAACGACGGTCGAGATGTAGACTAACCCGATTGATCGACGGCCGGTATATGATATATCATGATAGCAAATCATGTCGTCCTCATCTGAGCGTCTTGCCGACATAGGGTTGGTCCGTCCCCCTCTCGCGCACCCTTCGGAGTCTCCAATCCTCATGTCCACAGGCTCCGACGAAGCAAGAAGCGCCTTCACGACGAGCGCGCCGGACTTTTCCTTGAGCGAGATCGAAGCCTTGGTGGCGGCGCGCTATGGGCTCACCGGGCGAGCCTCGTTCCTGACGAGCGAACGCGATCTCACTGTGCGCATCGATGCCTCGGGCGGCGAAAGTTTCGTCCTCAAGATCGCCAATGCGGCGGAAGACCCCGCCGTCTCCGAGTTCCAGAACCGCGCGCTCGAGCATCTCGAACGGGTCGCGCCGGATGTGCCAGCCTCCCGCCTCGTGCCGACCGTGGACGGCGCGTCTGAATTCCTGGCGGAGAAGCACGGTCAGCCGCATTTCACGCGGCTTCTGACCTGGCTTCCCGGCCGCCCGCTTTTCGGCACGCCTCAAACCATGCCGCAGATGCGCGCGCTTGGGGCTGCGCTCGGCCAGCTCGCCAAGGCGCTGTCGAGCTTTCGCCATCCGGCCGCCGACCACGAGATCGTCTGGGATCTCCGGCGCGTGCCGCAGCTGATCCCGCTCACAGCCCATGTCGGGGACGACGCGTTGCGCGGGCGCGTGGAGGCGGCCTTCCTGCGGTTTCGCGACGAAATCCTGCCGCTGGCGCCGGGCTTTCGCACGCAGGTCGTGCACAACGACTTCAACCCGTTCAACCTTTTGGTCGCGCCGGACGACAGCGACCGGCTCACCGGCATTCTCGACTTCGGCGATCTCGTCTCGACCTCAGCGATCTACGATCTCGCCATCGCCTGTGCCTATCAGGTAGCGGAGGACGGGCCGCCGCTCGCCTTCGTGGCGGAGCTGCTGGCCGGCTATCACGCGGTCCATCCCATGCCCGAAGCGGAGGTCGATCATCTTTTCGATCTCATCGCCGCCCGCCATGCGATGACGATCACGATCGGGGAATGGCGCGCCAGCCGATATCCCGACAACGCCGCCTACATCCTGCGCAACCACGCGCGGGCGCGCGCCGCCATGACCCGTTGCGCCACCCTGCCCCGCGCCGAAGCCCGGGCGATCCTGCGCCGGGCCTGCGGCTACGCGTAGACCTTAACCGTGGTCGAAACCGCCCGCCCGATCCATCTCGCCCAGCACCGGCGAGGGGCGGTCCAGCGACAGTCCGGCCTCGCCGAAACGGATCGGCGTGCGCAGACCCGGCACTCCGCCGGGCTCGATCCGCATGCCGCGGTGGGCCACCTGCGGATCGTCGAAAACATCGGCCAGCGTGTTGATCGGCCCGGCGGGCACGCCCTCTCGCTCCAGCGCGGCCAGAAACTCGTCGCGCGACCGGCGCGCCAGCCGCTCCGTCATGACAGGCACCAGAACCGCCCGGTTCGCGACACGCGCCTCGTTGGTGGCGAAGCGTTCGTCCGTGGCGAGCTCCGATAGGCCAAGCTCGGCGGCGAGCCGGGCGAACTGCCGGTCGTTGCCGCAGGCGATCACGACATGTCCGTCGGCGACCGGGAAACTCTGATAGGGCACGATATTGGGATGGGCGTTGCCGAGCCGCGTCGGCGCCACGCCGCTGGCGAAATAGTTCAGCGCCTGGTTGGCGAGGACGCCGGTCATGCAGTCCATCAGCGCCATGTCGATCCGGTCGCCGCGCCCGGTGCGCTCGCGCCGCGCCAAGGCAGCCTGGATCGCGATCGTGCCGTAGAGGCCGGTGAAGATGTCGGCGAAGGCGACGCCGATCTTCTGCGGCTCGCCCTCGGGATCGCCGGTCAGGTCCATGATGCCGCTCATGGCCTGGATCATGAAGTCGTATCCGGCCCGCGCGGCATAGGGGCCGTCCTGGCCGAAGCCGGTGACGGAGCAATAAACGAGGCTCGGATTGCTCTCCGAAAGGCTCTCGTAGTCGAGCCCATACTTTGCGAGCCCGCCGACCTTGAAGTTCTCGACCAGCACGTCGGCGTCGAGCGCCAGCCGGCGCACCATCGCGCGGTCCTCCTCCAGGGCGAAATCCGCGACGAGCGACCGCTTGCCCCGGTTGCAGGCGTGGAAATAAGCCGCCACCCGCTCGCCCCCGTGGGCGATGAAGGGCGGACCCCAGCGGCGCGTGTCGTCGCCTGCGGGCGCCTCGACCTTGATGACCTCCGCGCCGAGATCGGCCAGCGTCTGGCCGATCCAGGGGCCGGCCAGGATGCGGGCGAGTTCCAGAACCTTGAGGCCCTTAAGCGGCGCGTCCGCCTTGCCCTCCGATGGCATCAGAAGAAGGCCTGAAGGCCGGTCTGCGCCCGGCCGAGGATCAGGGCATGAACGTCGTGCGTGCCCTCGTAGGTGTTCACGGTCTCAAGGTTCTGCGCGTGGCGCATCACGTGGTACTCGCCCATGATGCCGTTGCCGCCATGCATGTCCCTCGCCTCGCGAGCGATGGCCAACGCCTTGCCGCAATTGTTGCGCTTCACCAGCGAGATCATCTCCGGGGCCATGCGGCCCTCGTCGAACAGGCGGCCGACGCGCAGCGCCCCTTGCAGCCCCAGTGCGATCTCGGTCTGCATGTCGGCGAGCTTGCGCTGGACGAGCTGCGTCTGCGCCAGGGGGCGGCCGAACTGCGTGCGCTCCAGCGTGTAGCTTCGCGCCCGGTGCCAGCAATCCTCCGCCGCGCCCATCGCGCCCCAGGAGATTCCGTAGCGCGCCCGGTTGAGGCAGCCGAACGGCCCTTTCAGGCCCGACACGTTGGGAAGCAGCGCGTCTTCGCCGACTTCCACCCCGTCCAGAACGATCTCGCCCGTCACCGAGGTGCGCAGCGACAGCTTGCCCTCCATCTTCGGCGCGGACAGGCCCTTCATGCCCTTTTCCAGAACGAAGCCACGGATCGCGCCATCATGCGCGGCCGATTTCGCCCAGATCACGAAGACATCGGCGATCGGCGAATTGGAAATCCACATCTTGGCGCCCGACAGGCGGTAGCCGCCATCGATCCGCTCGGCCTTGGTGCGCATGCCGCCGGGGTCCGAACCGGCATCGGGCTCGGTCAGGCCGAAGCAGCCGATCCATTCGCCGGAAGCGAGCTTCGGCAGATATTTTCGCCGCTGCGCCTCGGTGCCATAGGCATGGATCGGATACATGACGAGCGAGGATTGCACGCTCATCATCGAGCGATAGCCCGAATCCACCCGCTCCACGGCGCGGGCCACCAGCCCATAGGCGACATAGGAGGCGCCGGCGCAGCCATAGTCCTCCGGCAGGGTGACGCCGAGAAGCCCGAGTTCGCCCATCTCGCGGAAGATCGAGGCGTCCACCGTTTCCTTGGCATAGGCCTCGACCACGCGCGGTCGCAGCCGCTCCTCGGCGAACTGCGTCGCCGTCTCGAAGATCATCCGCTCGTCGTCGCTGAGCTGCTCGGCGAGATGGAACGGATCGGCCCAGTCGAAGGCGGCGGGCGCGGCGGATTGGTCGGGCTTGGTGGTCGGGGCGGCGGACATGGCTGCTCCTTCGGGGGCATCGGAAGCGCCATGTAACGTTGCGCGCCGCCCCTGTTCAAACGACAATCGTTTCTGAGTTCATCGGAAAAGTCGATCAACCTCCATGCGCAACGTCCATCATCCCACGGTCGCGGAGCTGCGGGCCTTCGTCGCCTGCATGGAGAAGGGATCGGTGACGGCGGCGGCCGACAGCCTGTCGCTGACCCAGAGCACGGTCAGCCGCTCGCTCGCCTTGCTGGAGGAGAAGCTCGGCGTGCCGCTGTTCCACCGTGTGCGAAAGCGCCTCGTGCCCTCGGACGCCGGTCGTCTCTTCGCGGTGGACGCGGCCGGCATCCTGGCCCGGCTGGAAGAGGCGACGGTCAAGACCATGGCCTTCGGCGGGCGGCGGGACATTCTCAATCTCGCCGTGCTACCGACCTTCGCCTCGCGCTGGCTGACGCCGCGCCTCCAGGGCTTTCCGGCCGCCGCGCCGGAGATCAGCCTCAACCTCGCCGCGCGCCTGCTTCCCGTCGATCACGAGCGGGATGGGTTCGACGCCTCGATCCTTCGCACCGCGCAAGGGCCGGCCGGGTTCGGCGCTCTGATGCTCGAGGCGGATCGGCTGGTGCCCGTAGCCAGTCCGCGTCTGATGGAGGGCGGGGCGGCGCGGGACGCCGGCGCGCTTCTGGCGCTGCCCCTGCTGCAGCAGGCGACGCGGCCGACGCTCTGGCTCGAATGGTTTCGCGAGGCGGGGCTCGACGTTCGCAACATTTTGCGCGGCCATCGCTTCGACCAGTTCGCCACCGTGGTGGAAGGCGCCGTGGCCGGGCTCGGCGTGGCGCTGGTGCCCGACTTCGCCGTCCGTCGCGAGCTGGAGGCCGGGCTTCTCGTGCCCGCCTCGCCCCGCATGCTCAGCCTCGCGCCGCCCTACACCCTGGTCTATCCCCAGCGCAGCGTGGAGCGCTCCGCCTTCCGCACGTTCCTGCGATGGCTGACGGAACTCGTCACCGAGGCGCCGTCTCAATTGGCCGGTACGGCGCCGGACGGCACGGGTGCGCGCGAGCCGTCCGCCGGCGTCGTGCCCCCGGGGCCGACCGTGACGGACGGCCCGCCGCTGCCGGAATAAAAGGCGACCGCCAGCACGACGAGGACGATCGCGGCGGTCACGACCATCCAGGTCGAGCCTCGGCGACGGTTGAGAGGTTTGGGCGATTTGGGCATGGGCGCTCCTTCGCTGACATAGCTAGGGCGCGGGTCGCCCACGAGTGCCGGCTTTCGTTCATACTTTCGTAACCGGCCATTCCGTCCGCGCGGGTCTCCCATTCCTGCTTTACGCTACTGCGGGAGAAGCGAAGCGCCTATGTTCGGCTTGTCAGCAAACACCAAGCAGGAACCGGCCACCATCGACGAGAGGCCGGACACTTAGGAAAACCCATGAACCTCGCTCGCTCCTTCAGCACCTGGCGCCAGTATCGCAACACCACCAACGAGCTGAACCGTCTTTCGCAGCGCGAACTCGCCGATCTCGGCATTGCGCGCGCGGACATCCCGGCCATCGCCCGTCAGGCGACGCGCTAACAGTTTCACGCTTTCGCCTCGGCCGGTCCTCCCCCGGTCGCGGCGCTCGAGCCGAACGGGTCCTCCCCCCTTTCGGCTTACCCCTGACGCCCTTGCCGGTCCTCCCCCGGCGAGGGCGTTTTCGTTTATGCAATCCTTCATAGGCTGCGGCGGAGTTCTGGCTGCTTGCCAGCAAACCGTCCCGGTTCACGACAACCCTTCCCTGTCGCATCGTCGCCGGTCAGAAGCGCAGAGCCACTCCGAGGGACCCGGCGGATCAGCGGCACATCACGCCAGCGTGAATGAGCTCCAGCCCCCCCTTGATCGTCCGTAAGCATGTAAAACGAAGGGTTGGCTGATTGTCCGCGATCTGTGGCGCCGCCGTCACGGACAGGACTTCGGCAAGGCGCTAGGTTTGCCTATGGCCTTGCATTTTCTCCGCTTTCCCGTCGTTGCACCGATCGTCGCCGCGTCGCTTCTTGGTGCCTGCACCAGCATGAGCGGCCCGCAGGATCTCTTGGGAAGCGTGTCTCCGGCGCCGGCGCAGCAGCAGGTCACGAGCGGCACGTTGCCACCGCCCCCTGGCCTCTCCGCCCATCCCCAAAGCGCACCTCTGACGCCCGGCCGGATCGTCTCGTCCGCGCAACCCGCTCCCGTGGTCGATCTGGAGGAGCGCGTGCCGGAAACGCCGACCATGCGGGTCGAAGCGCTGGGCGATCTGCCGCGCCGGGCGGACGGCGTCATGATCCTTCCCCCCGCGCCGCGTCTCGACGTGATCGATATCGGGGCCGTGCGCGACGGTCTGGCCGGGACACCGCCCCGCTCGGCCCGCTCCGCGCCGGTAACCTCCCCCTCCGCGCCTCCGGCTGCTCAAGGCCAGGGCGGTCTGCTCTAGGAGCCCGCGCGGTCTTCGGCTCGGCCCCAACACTCCGCCGCTAGGTTCCGCAGAAGGTCCGGTAGGCTCTTTCGCGGGCCGGCGGCAGGGCGGCGTAGGCGGCGAAGTCCGGGCGGTCGAGATAGGGCTCGGCCAGAGCCTCGTTCAGGCGTTCGAAGGGGCCGGTGTCGCCGCCCATCGCCGCGGCGAGCGCGTCCTCGACGAGGTGATTGCGGGGGATCACGGCGGGGTTCGCCGCGTCCATCGCGGCTTGGCGCTCGCCCGGCCCCATCGGGTCATTTGCAAGTCGCGCGCGCCAGCGCAGGGCCCAGTCGTCATAGGCGGCGGGATCAGTGAAAAGGGCGCGCAGGTTTGCGTCGGCCTGCTCGGCCTCGGCCGCCTTGCCCAGCCCTCGGAAGGTCAGGGTGAAGTCGGCGCCCTGCTCGGCCATGGCCTTCAGAAGGTCCTGGATCAGCGCGGCGTCCTCCTCCTGCCGTTCGCTCAACCCGATCTTGCGCCGAAAACCGTCGAAATAGGCGGTGTTGAACGCCTCGGCGAAACCGGACAGCGCCTCCTTTGCGATCTCGACCGCTTCCCCTTCCTCGGGCGCGAGCTGCGGCAGGAGGCATTCGGCGAGGCGGGCGAGGTTCCAGTTCGCGATCGCCGGTTGGTTGCCATAGGCGTAGCGCCCGTTCCGGTCGATCGAGGAGAAGACGGTCGCGGGATCGTAGGCGTCGAGAAAGGCGCAGGGGCCGTAGTCGATCGTCTCGCCGGCGATCGACATGTTGTCAGTGTTCATGACGCCGTGAACGAAGCCGACCTGCATCCAGCGCGCCACCAGCGCCGCCTGCCGCGCGCAGATGCCTTCCAAGAGGGCGCGGACGGGATGGGGTGCGGCGGCGGCCTCGGGATAGTGCCGCTCGATCACATGCTGGGCTAATCTGGCGAGCGCGGCGTCGTCGCCGCGCGCGGCGAAGAACTGGAACGTGCCGATGCGGATGTGGCTGGAGGCGACGCGCGTCAGCACCGCGCCCGGCAGGGCGGTCTCGCGATACACGTCCTCGCCCGTCGCGACCGCCGCCAGCGCCCGTGTCGTCGGAATGCGGAGCGCGGCCATGGCTTCGCTGACGATGTATTCGCGCAGGACCGGCCCGAGGCCCGCCCGCCCATCGCCGCCGCGCGAGAACGGCGTCGGCCCGGAGCCCTTCAGCTGGATGTCGCGGCGGCGCCCTTGCCGGTCCACCACCTCGCCGAGAAGGATCGCCCGCCCGTCTCCCAGCTGCGGCACGAAATTGCCGAACTGATGCCCGGCATAGGCGGCGGCCAGAGGCTCGGCCCCCTCCGGGACCTTGTTGCCGGACAGGATCTCGGCGCCCTCGGTGCTATCCAGCGCATCCGCGTCGAGCCCGAGTTCGGCGGCCAGCGGGCGGTTCAGCTTGACGAGGCGCGGCGCTGCGACGCGCGTCGGCAGAATGCGCCGATGAAAGGTGTCTCCAAGGCTGACATAGCTGTTGCTGAAGGGAAAATGGGTCGTCATGCGCTCCGCCTTGCTTGCCTGCACCGTTGAAGACCGCCGGCTATCCGTCGTCGGGCATCTAGCGCACCGAACGGAAATCTCGCGGGGGCTGGCCCGGCGGATCATAGCACCGGACAATTCGACGCGAAGGCTCAGCCGTGCGACCTTGTATCGATCGCGCTTGGTTTTTCTCCAGCACAATCCCTTCGCCTATCCCTTCACCCGCAGGTCATGTCCCGGCCCTAATTGAGGGGCGAAAGCGCGCCGACGAATTTTCTCCCAGGGCCGCGCAAAAGAAAATAATCTATCTCACCTATGGATAGATAGGACTTATGCTCCGGTCCGTATCGTCACGATCGGACACCGAAGCGCATGGCTCCCCTTCGAATTCTCGGCCTTTCCGGCAATGTCACGCAGCCCTCGCGCACCGCCGCTCTGGTGGCCAGCGTTGTCGAGCGGCTCGCCGAGCTGACCGGGGGAGAAGGCGACCTCGTCGAGCTGGCAGACGCCGCGCCGCATATTCTCACGGCACTGACCCGCGCGACCGTGGGCGAGAAGGGCGAGGCGATCCTGCGCCGGGTCGAGACGGCCGATCTGCTTGTGGTCGGCTCGCCGGTCTACCGCGCATCCTACACCGGCGCGCTGAAGCACCTGTTCGATCTTGTGGATTTCAACGCGCTGGCCGGCAAGCCGGCGATCCTCGCCGCCACGGGCGGCAGTCCGTTGCACGGGCTCGTCACCGACCACCAGCTTCGGCCGCTCCTGTCCTTCTTCCGCGCGCTCACCCTGCCGACCACGCTCTATGCCGTGGAGGCCGATTTCACCGATTACCGGCTGAACAGCCCGGCCATCGCCGCGCGGATCGAGCGCGCGGCGCAGGAGGCCGCCCTGTTTCTGACCGGCACGCCGGCCCGCGCGGCACAGCCGGTCGCCGTCGCTCTTCACCGCTGACCCATCCTTCAGGAGGAAACCCATGTCCGAACCGACCGAGAATCACGCGCTGAAATTCGCCTATTGGGTGCCGAACGTCTCCGGTGGCCTGGTGATCTCGAATATCGAGCAGCGCACCAGCCATCATCCCCAATACAATCGCGAACTGGCGCAGATCGCCGAACGCGCGGGCTTCGATTATGCGCTGAGCCAGATTCGCTTCACCGCCGGCTACGGCGCGGACGAGCAGCACGAGAGCGTGTCCTTCAGCCAGGATCTTCTGGCCTCGACCACCAGCCTCAAGGTTATCGCCGCCATCCTCCCGGGGCCGTGGAACCCGGCCTTGGCGGCCAAGCAGCTTGCGACCATCAGCGTGCTCAGCGGCGGGCGCATCGCGGTCAATATCGTATCGGGTTGGTTCCGGGGCGAGTTCCACGCCATCGGCGAGCACTGGCTCGACCATGACGAGCGCTATCGCCGCTCGGAGGAATTCATCCGCTCACTGCGCGGAATCTGGAGCGAGGACGCCTTCACCTTCCGGGGCGACTTCTACCGCTTCAACGACTATTCGCTGAAGCCCAAGCCGGTCGATCCGCAACCCGAAATCTTCCAGGGCGGGTCCTCGCGTGCCGCGCGCGACATGGCTGCCCGCGTGTCGGACTGGTACTTCACCAACGGAAACACGCCTGAGGGCCTCGCGGCCCAGGTCGAGGACATCCGCACCAAGGCGGCCGAGCACGGGCGGTCGGTCAAGATCGGCATCAACGCCTTCGCCATCGTGCGCGACACGCAGGAGGAAGCCTTCGCCGTGCGCGACGAGATCGTCGCCAAGGCTAACCCGGACGCGGTCAAGGCCTTCGGCCACGAGGTGAAGAATGCCGGCAAGGCCTCCCCGGAAGGCGAAGGCAACTGGGCCAAATCGAGCTTCGAGGATCTCGTCCAGTACAATGACGGCTTCCGCACCAACCTGATCGGGACGCCGCTTCAGGTCGCCGAGCGCATCGTGGCGCTGAAGCGGGCGGGCGCCGATCTCGTCCTGCTCGGCTTTCTTCATTTCCAGGAAGAGGTCGAAGCCTTCGGTCGCACCGTTCTGCCGCTGGTTCGCGAGCTGGAAGCAGAGGGCGACACGCAGCGGCTCGCGGCGGAATAGCGCGCCCAATCCCAGACGCCATCAGGAGATGACGAGATGACGGTCTTCCCCCTGGAAGCCCTGCCGACCTCGCGCGCGCCGATCCGCCCGATCCGGCCAGCACCGGCACAAACCGATCGCGCCATGTCGAGCGAAACCGCGCTGGCGCTGTCGGGCGTGTCGCTCTCCTTTGGCGGCGTCGCGGCGCTGAGTGATATCGACCTCACTGTCCGGCCGGGCGAGATCCGTGCCATCATCGGCCCGAACGGCGCCGGCAAGAGTTCGCTGGTCAATGTGCTGAGCGGCCTCTACCGGCCCGACCGGGGTCAAATCCGGATCGGCGATCGCAGCGTGTCCAGCGTGCGGGCCAGTCGCCTCGCGTCGCTCGGCATCGCCCGCACCTTCCAGAATCTTGCCCTGTTTCGCGGCCTGTCGGTTCGCGACAACGTGGCGGCGGGCCTCACCCATCGGCGCCGCGCGACTTGGTTCGGCCATGTCCTCGGTTCGCCCGGCGCGCGCCGGGAGCGGGCGCGGGACGGCGCGGAGGTGGAGGAGGTGCTGGCCCAGCTTCACCTGTCGGCTCACGCCGATCGGCTGGCCGGCGGCCTGCCTTACGGGCTGCAGAAGCGGGTGGAACTCGCCCGCGCCTTGGTGGCGCGCCCGCGTGTCCTGCTGCTCGACGAGCCGATGGCCGGCATGACGGCGGGAGAGAAGATCGAAATGGCGGGCTTCGTGCGTGAGGCGCGCGATCGGCTGGGCACAACGGTGGTGCTGATCGAGCATGATATCGGCATCGTCATGGGCCTGTCCGACCATGTCGCCGTGCTCGACTACGGACGCAAGATCGCCGACGGCACGCCGGCGGAGGTGTCCGCCGACCCCGCCGTGATCGCCGCCTATCTCGGCACGGTCCCGGCGGAGGCGGCGTGATGGCCGAGGGGTTCGACTGGCTCTTCTTCACCGAGGTTCTCGTCGGCGGGCTCCTCGCCGGCGTCATGTACTCGCTGGTCGCGATCGGCTTCGTCCTGATTTACAAGACCTCGGGCGTCCTCAACTTCGCGCAAGGTGCGATGCTGCTCTTCGCGGCGCTGACCTTCGTCAGCCTTGTCGAGCGCGGCCTTCCCTTCGTGCTGGCCCTCAATGCCACGCTCCTGGTCATGGCCGTGCTGGGCCTTGCCATCGAGCGGGCGGTGCTAAGGCCCCTCACCAACCGTCCGCCCATCACCCTGTTCATGGCGACGCTCGGCCTTGCCTATGTCATCGAGGGCGCGGCGCAGCTTCTCTGGGGCACGCAGGTCCATGCGCTGGATCTCGGCATCGAGGATCTGCCCTTCGATGTCGGCGGCGTCTTCGTCTCGCAGTTCGACCTGTTCGCCGCCGCCACCGCCGGCCTTCTGGTGGTGGGCCTCATCGCCTTCTTCCGTTGGACGCGCGTCGGGCTCGGCTTTCGCGCCGTCGCGGACGATCAATACGCCGCCCTTGCAGTCGGCCTGCGCCTGCCGGTGATCTGGGCCAGCGTGTGGACGGCGGCGGGCGTCGTCGCCCTGGTCGCCGGTCTTCTCTGGGGCGCGCGGCTGGGCGTCCAGTTCTCGCTGTCGCTCGTGGTTCTCAAGGCCCTGCCCGTTCTGGTGCTCGGCGGCTTCGACTCGATCCTCGGCGCCATCGTTGGCGGCCTTCTGATCGGCGCGGGCGAAAAGCTGGCCGAGGTCTATCTCGGCGAAATGTTCGGCGGCGGTATCGAGAGCTGGTTCGCCTATGTCGTGGCGCTGGCCTTCCTGTTGGTTCGTCCGGGCGGCCTGTTCGGCAAGTCCGTGGTCGAGAGGGTCTGAAGCTATGTCCACCATCCCGCTCGACCGGCCCGCGGTCCGACCCCGCCTGCCGGCCCCTACGGCGATCCTCGCGCTTCTCGCCCTCGCCTACGGCATCGTACCGCTCGTCGGTACGGACTATCTCTTCGACGCGCTGCTGACCCCCTTTCTGGCGCTCAGCCTCGCCGCGCTGGGGCTCAACCTCCTGACCGGCTATGCCGGCCAGCTCTCGCTCGGCTCGGCGGCCTTCATGGCGGTCGGCGCTTTCGCCGCCTTCAATCTGGAGCTGCGCCTGCCCGGTCTGCCGCTTCTCGCTTCGATCGCGCTCGCGGGCGTCTGCGCGGCGGCCGTGGGTCTCGTCTTCGGTCTGCCGAGCCTGCGCCTTCGCGGCTTCTATCTCGCCGTCTCGACGCTTGCCGCGCAGTTCTTCGTCACCTGGGCGCTCACCAAGTTCGGCTGGTTCTCCAACGACAGCCCGTCCGGCGTGATCGACGCCCCGCCGCTGCGCATCGCCGGCTTCACCTTCGCTTCGCCCGCCGAGCGCTACCTCTTCGCGCTCACGCTGGTCGCCGGCCTGACCTATCTCGCCCACCGGCTGGTGCGCTCGCCGATCGGTCGCGACTTCGTCGCGGTGCGCGACAACGAGACGGCGGCGCGCATCATCGGCGTGCCTGTGCTGCGCACCAAGCTTCTGGCCTTCGCCCTGTCCTCCTTCGTGATCGGCGTCGCCGGGGCGCTCTGGGCCTTCGCCTATCTCAGGACCGTCGAGCCGCACGGCTTCAATCTCGACCGGTCGTTCCAGATCCTGTTCATCGTCATCATCGGTGGGCTCGCGACGCTTCGCGGCGCTTTTCTCGGCGCGGCGCTGATCGTGGTCTTTCCGCTGCTTCTGTCCCGCGCCGGACAGGCGTTGTTGGGCTCCGTGTTCGACAGCGGCGCCATCGAGATGACGCAGCGCATGATCCTCGGCGCCCTCATCATCCTCTTCCTGATCCGCGAACCAGACGGCCTCGCCGCCCTGTTCGACCGCCTGAAGCGCCGGCTCCTGCCCCAGCGCTGAACGCGGCCGCCCTTTCCCACCACAACGATGTCGAACCGCACGGCGCTTCGACAAACGCCCGGAGTCTGCCCGATGAAACCGCTTTCGCTTCTTCGATCCGCCGCCCTCTCGACAGCCCTCGGCCTTGCCGCGCTGGGTCTTGCCGGCGCCCACGGGGCCCGTGCCGACGAACAGTACTTCCCGCTCCAGAGCTACCGCGTCGGCCCCTATGCCGCCGGCGGCACCGGCTTCTTCGGCGGGTTCATCGACTATCTCAACCTCATCAACACGCGCGACGGCGGGGTCAACGGCGTCAAGCTGACCTGGAGCGAGGGCGAGACGCAATACGAGGTGGAGAAGGGGGTCGAGGTCTACGAGCGCCTGAAGACCCATCCCGACATCGCCGCCTGGAACCCGCTTTCGGTCGGCATCGCCTATGCCATGATCGACCGGATCACGCAGGACAAGGTGCCGCTCGTCACCATCAACCACGGCCGCACGGACTCCACCGACGGCCGCGTCTTCCCCTATGTCTTCCCGCTGCTGCTCAACCCCTATAGCGAGACGTCGGGCATCGTGAACTACATCGCCGCCAAGGAGGGCGGGCTGGAGAAGCTGAAGGGCAAGAAGCTCGTGGTGCTCTATCACGGCTCGCCCTACGGCAAGGAGACGATCCCGATCTACGAGCTCTTGGCCGAGAAATACGGCTTCACCGTGCAGCAGATCGAGGTGCCCCATCCCGGCAACGAGCAGCAGGCGCAGTGGCTGACGATCCGCCGCGCCAAGCCGGATTATGTCGTTCTGCGCGGCTGGGGTGTGATGAACCCCGTGGCGCTGAAGACCGCGCAGAAGACGGGCTTCCCGGCGGACCATATCGTCGGCAACGTCTGGTCCAATTCGGAGGAGGACGTGAAGCCGGCGGGCGACGCCGCCAAGGGCTACACCGCGATCACCACCCAGGCCTCGGGCAACAGCTATCCCGTGGTGCAGGAGATCATCAAGACGCTCTACGACAAGGGCCAGGGCAATCTGTCGGACGAGAGCCGCATCGGCTCGGTCTACCACAATCTCGGCATCGTCAACGGCATCCTG
Source organism: Aureimonas sp. AU40 (assembly GCF_001463785.1). Classification (NCBI taxonomy): domain Bacteria; kingdom Pseudomonadati; phylum Pseudomonadota; class Alphaproteobacteria; order Hyphomicrobiales; family Aurantimonadaceae; genus Aureimonas; species Aureimonas sp. AU40. The sequence continues at coordinate 304,995 of NZ_BBWL01000052.1, read as the reverse complement.
AACGTCGAGGCGATCCGCATCGCGCAGGACAAGTTCGGCAAGCGCACGCTGAGCGGCGACGAGGTGCGCTGGGGCTTCGAGCATCTCCGGCTCGACCCCGCCCGCGTCGAGGCGCTGGGCGCCAAGGACCTGTTCCACTCGATCAACGTCACCTGGGACAATCACGAGGGCGAGGGCCGCGTGACCTTCCAGCAATGGGACGGGCAGAAGTGGAACGTCGTGTCCGACTGGATCGCGCCGGACTGGGCGCTGCTGCGCCCGATCATCGAGAAATCGGCCGAAGCCTACGCTAGGGAAAAGGGCATTCCGCTGCGCACCGCCGAGGATGCCGAGAAGGTCGCCTCGGGCAAGCAGGCCGCCGCGCAGTAAGGCGCCTTTCCGCCGATGGAGGAAGCCTCCAGCGGCTCCTCCCCCGTCCTTCGGATAGGCCCGTCATGTCCGCTCTCGATTCCAGCCCGCTTCTTCTCGACATCGTCTCGGTGCATGCCGTCTACAACGAGGCGATCCTTGCCTTGTCCGGTGTCTCGCTCACCGTCCGAACGGGCGAGATCGTCGCGCTTCTCGGCTCCAACGGCGCCGGCAAGTCGACGGTTCTCAAGGCCGTCTCGCGGCTTCTCAAGGCCGAACGCGGGCGCCTCACGCGCGGCCATATCCGCTTCGAGGGTGAGGACGTCGCCGCGCTAGGCCCCGGCGAACTCGTTCGTCGCGGCCTCGTGCCGGTTCTGGAGGGGCGCCATTGCTTCAAGTCGCTGAGCGTCGAGGAGAATTTGCTGACGGGCGCGCTCGGGCGCGGCTCCAGCCGGCGCGAGGCCGCGCAGGATCTCGAGCGCGTCTACGCCTTCTTTCCCCGCCTCGTTCCGAAGCGGCGTCTGGCGGCCGGGCTGGTTTCGGGCGGCGAGCAGCAGATGGTGGCGATCGGGCGCGCCTTGATGGGCCGACCACGCCTTCTGGTGCTGGACGAGCCCTCGATGGGCCTCGCGCCCCAGATCACGCAGACGATCTTCGCGACGCTGGCGGACCTTAATCGCCGCGAGGGCCTGTCGATCCTCGTCGCCGAGCAGAACGCGGCCGTGGCGCTTCACCACGCGAGCCGAGCCGTCGTGATCGAGAACGGCCTCTGCGTCCTTGCTGGCCCGGCCGAGGAGCTGAAGGCGCGAGGCGACATCAGCGCCTTCTATCTCGGCCTCGCGCCGACGCCCCGGCCCGTCATTGTCCCTGCCGCGACCGCCCATTCCCTTCACTGAAAACCCAACAGGAGAGTTCGTCATGACGATTGCTGGTCAGAAGATCGAAGCCGCCGCCAAGGCCGTTCCCGGCCTGCCGCGCCCCTCCGCGCCCGCGCATGTCATCGCCGACGACGCCGAGGCGATCGCGGTCGCGACCGCAATCGCCGATCGCATCCGCCCTGGCGCGGCGCGGCGCGATGCCGAGCGTATCTGGCCGGTCGAGGAGCTCGACGCCTATTCCCAGTCCGGCCTCTGGTCGATCAACGTGCCGAAGGCTTATGGCGGACCGGAGGTCTCCTACGCCACGCTCGCCAAGGTGATCGAGATCGTCTCGGCCGCCGACCCATCCATCGGCCAGATCACGCAGAACCATCTCGGCGTGGTGGCGGCCATCCGCACGGTGTCCGACGAAGCGCAGAAGGCGCTTCTGTTTGCCGAGGTTCTGCGGGGCGTGCGCTTCGGCAACGCCTTCTCCGAGTTCGGCTCCAAGCGCGCCGCCGATTTCGAGACGAAGTTCACCGATGCCGGCGATCATGTCGTCGTCACCGGTCGCAAGTTCTATTCCAGCGGCGCGCTGCTCGCCCATTTCGTGCCGATCGTCGCCTTGGACGAGGAAGGCCGCGCCTGGTACGCGATCGCAGACCGCAACGCCGAAGGGCTCACCGTGATCGACGACTGGTCCGCCTTCGGCCAGCGCACGACGCTGTCGGGCACCGTTCTCGTCGACCATGTGAAAGTGCCCAAGACCCATCTCGTGCCTGGCTACAAGGGCTACGAGGTGCCGACAGTCGATGGCGCAATCTTCCAGATCATCCAGGTCGCCGTGGACACCGGCATTGCTCGCGCGGCGATCGAGGATACGATCGACTTCGTGCGCACCAAGTCGCGCGCCTGGGTGGATTCCGGGCTGGAGCGCGCGTCGGACGATCCCTATACGATCCAGGCGGTCGGCCGCCTGACGCTTCAGCTCCACGCCGCGCAGGCGCTGCAGCATCTCGCCGGGGAGGCGGTGGACCGAGCTGTCGCCGCCCCCTCCGCCGAGAGCGTGGCTGCCGCGCAGATCGCCGTGGCCGAGGCCAAGATCCTGTCCACCGAGATCGCGATCGAGGCGACCAACAAGCTGTTCGAGCTTGCCGGCACCCGCTCCACGCTTGCCGAGCACAATCTCGATCGGCATTGGCGCAACGCCCGCACCCACACGTTGCACGACCCTGTGCGCTGGAAGGTCGCGATCCTCGGCAATCACGCCCTGAACGGCGTCAACCCGCCGCTTCACGCCTGGAGCTGAGCGGGGCGCAAGCAAAGGCGGTGACGCGGTCCGGCGGTAGGGGGCCGCCGGCCGACGCGTCATCGCTTTTAGGAGAGCGAGAGACGGCTAACCGCGCCGTCACCTCGGAGGATACGGCCTTTGGCAACGCTCGCCGAAAGACCTGATGTGGCCCGGTCAATCCGGGCCGGCTTTCACCGCCGATCGAGCGCGCTCGGATCGGCGCCCATCACTTGTGTCCGGGCGCCGGCTTCCGCCTGCAGCATGGCCTGTTGCAACTCGGCGGGGGAGGCAGACACGCCGCGCGCCGCCAGATCGCGTTGGACTTGTGCAAGAAGTTCGGCATCCGTCTTTCCGTCGAGAGCGCCCTTCACGAGCGACCGCGCATAGGCGGCGGCCGCTTCCTCGTCCTGCCCCATCCGCCCGGCGGCCCAAAGACCGAAGCGGCGCTCGCGCGCCATCCGGACCAGAAACGCGACCTCCTCGTCATGGACGAATTTCTGCTCGAAAGCCGCTTCGCGATCCGGAAAAATGCTCATCTTTTCCTCCTCCTGGCCGACCGGGTCCGGGACGCACGGGCCACGAGGCATCGACGCTGGAGAGATTAGGCGACGGCGAAGTCCGCTCAAGGGCCCCGCGGCACACAAGTTCATCTGTAAGCGACGACCGTTGAACCGAAGCGGCACAGGCTTGGTCCAGCCGGGGCGACGATCGAGCCAAGAGCCGAGCTCTGAATTGTGGGCATCGTCCTTCAGTTGAGGCGACGTCCATCCTCCTTGGCGAAGAGATGGGCATGGTCGGCGCGCCCGGCGACGGACAAGCGCTCCCCGACGCGAACGGGGCTGGTTCGGGGGAATTCCACCGTGACCATGCGCTCCTCGCCGATGTCGAGATAGCCGAAGGTCTGGCTGCCCAGGCGCTCCACCACCGAAAGCTCGCCCGTGAACCAAGCGGCCTCCGGCGTGCCGATTTCGAGGTCTTCCGGCCGGATGCCGAGCGTGACCTGCCTCGAGCCGGCGGCGGACGCCAAGGGCGGCAGGCTGATCTCGCGCGCGGGCAGGCGCAGGCGCAGCTCCAGCGCGTCGCTGCCGAGGATTTCGCAGTCCAGCGTGTTCATGGTCGGGCTGCCGATGAACTTGGCGACGAACAGGGTCTGCGGTCGCTGGTAGAGGTGGAGCGGCGCGCCGACCTGTTCCATATGGCCGCCGTTCATCACCACGATCCGGTCCGCCAGGGTCATCGCCTCGACCTGATCGTGCGTGACATAGACCGTGGTCGCGCGAATGCGCCGGTGCAGCTTGGCGATTTCGAGCCGCATCTCGACGCGCAAGGCGGCGTCGAGATTGGACAAGGGCTCGTCGAACAGGAAGGCGTCGGGATCGCGCACGATGGCCCGGCCCATGGCGACGCGCTGGCGCTGGCCGCCCGATAGCTGCGCGGGGCGCCGGTCCAGAAACGGGTCGAGCTTCAGGATGGCGGAGGCGTTCTTCACCTTGCCGTCGATGGCGGCGGGGTCGCCGTCGCGCATCTTCAGGCCGAAGGCCATGTTCTCCTCCACCGACATATGCGGGTAGAGCGCGTAGTCCTGAAACACCATGGCGATGTTGCGCTCGGCCGGCGGCAGCTGGCCGACGGAGCGCCCGCCGATGAACAATTCGCCGGCGCTGATCTCCTCCAGCCCGGCGATCATGCGCAGAAGCGTGGACTTGCCGCAGCCGGACGGGCCGACCAGCACGATGAATTCGCCGCTGGCGATCTCGAGATCCACGCGCCGGATCACGTTCACCGCACCGTAGTCCTTGCGGATCGCCTTCAAGGCAATGGCCGACATCGAGTTCCTCCCAGACCCCTTGATCTCCAATTATCAATAATGATATCGATAATGAAGAGCAAGGAGATCGTTGTGGAAGAAGCGCGGGGCGGGGAAGATCGGCAAAGGACGGGTGGCAGGCGCGCGGCGTCCGGCAAGTCCGCTGCCGCCTTCACCTCGCTGAAGCGCGAGATCATGCTGGGCGAGCTCCGGCCGGGCCAGGCGCTAGTCGAACTGGAACTGGCCACCCGCTTCGGCTGCAGCCAGGGCACGGTGCGCGAGGCGCTGCTGCAGCTGCAGGACGAAGGGCTGGTGCTGCGCAACGGCTATCGCGGCACGCAGGTCTCCGACTGCACGCTGGAAGAGGCGGTGGAGCTGTTCCGCATCCGCCAGTCCATCGAATGCCGCGGCATCGTCCATGTGCTGCGCCATCCCAGCCGCACGCTGGTTTCCGATCTCAAGGCCATGCTCGCCGACATGACCCGCGCGGCCGAGCGGGAAGACGAGTTGGAGCTCGCCTCGATCGACCGCGAGTTCCACGGCCGCATCTTCGCCGATGCCGGCCTGCCGGCGCTGGACCCAATCCTGCGCCGCTGCCTCATCCACAATCATCGCTACAAGATCTCGCGCTCGACGCAGGCGCGCGACCTTGCCCAGACCGCCCGGCGCCACGAGCCGATCGTCGCCGCCATCGAGGCGCGAGACCTCGGCGCCGCTTCCGCCGCCCTGTTCCACCATATCGCGACGATCGTGGATTTTGGCCCGAACGTCTTTCCGGATCACGTCCAATGAGCCACGCCCGCAGCCCCGCCCCCTTTTCCACCGACCTTGCTCCCGAAATGGCGGCGCTCGCCGCGCGCGTCCTTGCCGAAGACGGGCCGCAGCCCGACCCGACGCTGCTGCCCGCCGCCGAGGGGCGCCAGCTGGCGGAAGCGGGCAACCGACGCTGGAATGTCGATCTGCCCGAGATGGCCCGCGTCGGCACCGCCCATGTCCCGGCCGACCCGGCGCTCGGCTCGGCAGAGGTGCGGCTTCTCGTGCTGGTGCCGCCCGAGGCGAAAGCGGGTGCGATCCTCTTCGTGCATGGCGGCGGCTTCGCCTTCTGCAGCCCCGAGACGCATGAGCGCTGCGCCCGGGTTCTCGCCGCCGAAACGGGGCGTCCGGTGATCCTGCCGGACTATCGTCTCGCCCCCGAGCATCCCTATCCCGCCGGGCTCATGGATGTCGTGGCCGCCTGGCGCGGCGCGTTTGAGGCTACCGCCGCCCTTGGCGTGCAGCCGGGGCCGATGATCCTGGCGGGCGACAGCGCGGGAGCCGGGCTCTGCGTTTCCGCGCTCGTGCACCAGGGCGCACGAGGCCGGGCGGATGCGGCGCTCCTGTTCTACGGCGTCTATGCCGCCGATTTCGAGACGCCGTCCTACCGGAGCTTCGCGGACGGGCCGGGCCTGACGCGGGGCAAGATGCAGCGCTACTGGGATTTTTACTTAGCCGACCCGGCGGCGCGTGGCGACCCGCTGGTCTCTCCGCTCCTGGCAAGCGACGAGGCTTTGGCAACCCTGCCGCCGCTCCATCTCATGGCCGCCGGCATCGATCCGCTGCTCAGCGACACGCTGAATTTCGAAGCCCGGCTCGCCTCGCTCGGCCGCAGCGAGCGGACGGAGATCGTGCCCGGCGTCGTGCACGGTTTCCTGCAGATGAGCCGCGACCTGCCCCAGGCTCGGGAGGCCCTGGGGCGGGCCGCCGCTTTCGTGAATGCGATCTGACGACGGCCAAGATGACCATAAGAAGAACGGGAGGAACCAACATGACGAGACTGAGGACCCTGGCGGGCGCGCTCGCCCTTTTCACCACGCTGGGCACCACGCTGGCCGAGGCCGAGACGGTGCGCTTCTGGTACCATTTCGACAATCCGGAAAATCCGATGTCGGCGCTGGTGGAGAAGTTCCAGACGGCCAATCCGGGCATTACGGTCGAGGCCGAGAACGTTCCCTGGAACAGCTATTACGACAATCTCTACACCGCGCTGGTCGGCGGCAACGCGCCGGACGCGGCCATGGTGAAGCTCTTCGCCCAGCCGCGCCTTCTGGAAATGGGCGCGCTGGAGCCGCTGGGCGAGCGCATCGCGGCCTGGCCGGGCAAGGCCGAGCTTCTCGACAATCTCCTGACGCTGAATGCCGGGCCGGATGGGCAGAACTACTATCTGCCGATCCAATATGTCGTTCTCTATCTCTACTACCGCACCGACCTGTTCCAGGCCGCCGGCCTCGAACCGCCCAAGACCTGCGAGGAGTTCCGCACCGCCGCCAAGACGCTGACCAAGGCGCCGGACACCTACGGCTTCGGCTTTCGCGGCGGCAAGGGCGGCTGGGACCAGTGGGGCACGTTCACCTTCTCGCGCGGCGCGGCCTTGAAGCCGGGCGGGCTCGACAATCCGGAGGCGATCGCCGCCAACCAGTGGCTGATCGACATGTTCGCCGTGGACAAGTCGATCCCCCCGTCCTCGCCCAATGATGGGTTCCAGGAGATCATCGGCGCCTTCAAGTCGGGCAAGACGGCGATGACCATCCACCATATCGGCTCGTCCAAGGATCTGGTGGCAGCGCTCGGCGACAAGGTCTCGGCCGTGCCGGTGCCGGCCTGCGACGGCAAGGCCTGGACCTCCTATGGCGACGAGTCGCTCGCGATCTTCGCCCATTCCGAGGCCAAGGACGCGGCCTGGAAATGGGTCTCATTCCTGGCCGAGCCGGAGAACAACGTCGAGTTCGTCAAGGCGACCAACCAGCTGCCGGTGACGAAGACGGGCTCGGCCAACTGGACCGGGCACGAGAAGCGCTTCGTCGACGCCACGCTCGCCTCACTGCCCTTCGCGGCCGTCCTGCCGCAGTCGTCCGCCACCGCCGACTTCGTCAACACGGAATGGCAGGCGACGATGCAGCAGGCGATGACGGGCCAGATCTCCTCGGCCGACATGATGAAGAAGCTGCAGGCGCTGTTCCAGAACTAGGGCCTATCCGGGCAGGGCGGACACGTTCTGCCCGGGATGGTGCGGCGAAAGCAACGATCCGGAGCCTGTCCGGTGATCCGGATTCGCCGGACAGGCTCCAGACGCCCAGTCCCTTCGTCAGGCGCCGGCCCTCAAAACCGGCGCCTCTCTCCTCGGTGAAACCGAAGGTCCGATCCCATGTCCACGCTCGATGAGATGGCCGCGCTCGAAGGCGCGCCGCCGCCGCGCTTCTCGCGCGCCAGACTGATGCCCTATGCGCTTCTGGCGCCCGCCGTCCTGGTCGTCGCGGTGGTGGTCTTCCTACCCATGATCGAAGCGGTGGTGACCAGCTTCTACGAGCTGATCCTGTTCCGCCCCAATGCCAGCCGGTTCGTCGGCCTCGCCAATTACGTCAAGCTTTTCGCCGATCCCGTGTTCTGGGAAGCGCTCGGCCACACCGCGCTGTGGATCGGCCTCACCGTGCCGTTGCAGATGGGGCTCGGCCTCGTCGCCGCGATCCTTCTCAATCGCGACTTCGCCTGGCGCGGCCTTGCCCGCGCGCTGGTCATCATTCCCTGGGCGCTGCCGAGCGTCGTGATCGCGCTCATGTGGCGCTGGATCTACGATCCCAATATCGGCGTGCTGAACGACCTCCTGCTTTATCTCTCCGTCATCACGGCGGCCGTGCCCTGGCTGGCCGATCCCGGCATCGCGCTCTATGCCATCATCGGCACGCTGACCTGGCAGGGCTTTCCCTTCTTCGCGGTGATGATTCTCGCCGCCCTCCAGGGCATTCCCAAGAGCCAGTACGAGGCGGCCTCAATCGACGGGGCGAGCGCCTGGCGCCAGTTCCGCCACATCACGCTACCCGGCATCGCGCCCGTCCTGGCGACGGCGGGCCTTTTGCGCGTCATCTGGGTGGCGAACTCGATGGATGTCATCTTCGTCATGACATCGGGAGGGCCGGGCTACGCCACGACGACGCTGCCGCTCTACGCCTTCGTCAAGGCGCGGCAGAATCTCGACTTCGGCTATGGCTCGTCGATCGCCGTCACCTTCACCCTGATCCTGGGGTCCGCGGTCGCGATCTATATCGCCCGCACCATGCGCGAGGTCGAGCGATGAACCGCCAGAGCTTTCTGCGCCGTCTTCTCACGACGCATATTCCCGTGGCGCTGGTGGTGCTCCTGGCGGTCGGCCCCTTCGCCTGGATGATCCTGACCTCGCTTACCCCCTCGGCGCGGATCGTCGCGAAAGGCGTCTCGCTCGGGCCGACGGGCTGGAGCGCCGACAATTACGTCCGGCTCATGGGCCAGACCTCGTTTCTGGGCAATATGGGGCACAGCTTCATCGTCGCGCTCGGCACGGTGGTGCTCGGCCTTCTGGTTTCGGTAACGGCTGCCTACGCCTTCTCGCGCTTCCGCTTTCCCGGGCGCAAGGCGCTGATGCTGCAGTTCCTTCTGGTCAACATGTTCCCGGTGGTGCTGCTGATCCTTCCGCTCTTCGTCATGATGCGGCGCCTCGGCATTCTCGACACGCATCTCGGTCTCATCATCGCCAACGCGACCACGGCCATTCCCTTCGCGGTCTGGATGCTGACGAGCTATGTCGGCGCCATCCCCAAGAGCCTCGACGAGGCGGCGATGATCGACGGCTGCTCGCGCCTCACCGCCATGCGCCGCGTCGTGCTGCCGCTGGCGCTACCGGGCATCATCTCCACCGGCATCTACATCTTCATCACCGCCTGGAACGAGTATCTCTACGCCCTGACGCTGGGCGGGCGGAACGTGCGCACCGTCACCGTCGCCATTCAGACGCTGATCGGCGAGTACCAGATCGAATGGGGCCTGCTCGCCGCCGGCGGCGTGGTCGGCGCGCTGCCGGTGACGATCCTCTTCCTGCTCGTTCAACGCCGGCTGGTCGGCGGCCTGACGCAAGGGGCGGTCAAGGGCTGAACCGCCCTCCGCCGACGCTGCCGTGCCTTTTCCACCTTCTCGAAGGAAAGACGCTTGTCATGAACCCGGTCGGGTTGATCTCCATGCAATATGCCAGGCCCTTCACGGCCGAGCATTTCCCACTCTTTGCCCGCATGAAGGCGCTGGGCTACGATTTCGTCGAGCTGCTGGTGCCCGAGCCCGGCGAGCTCGACGCCCGCGAAACGGCGAAGGCGCTGTGGGACGCAGGCCTCGGCGTGGTGCTCGCCGCGCGGGTCAATCTCCAGCGCAACCTCTCGTCCGCCGAACCGGACGCCCGGAAGGGCGGCGTCGACTATCTCCGATACGCCGTGGACGTCGCGGCCGAGATGGGCGCCGAGATCGTCGGCGGTCCGCTGACCGGCAACCCCCTGGTCTTTGCCGGGCGCGCGCCGGCCCCGGTTGCGGAAGACGAGCGCCTCGCCCGCAAGGCGCGCTGCGTCGAGGGGCTGCAGGCGGCCGGCGCCCATGCGGCGGGAACGGGCGTGACGCTCGCCGTGGAGCCGCTGAACCGCTTCGAGAGCGACGTGCTCTGCACAACCAAACAGGCCATCGAACTGCTCGACGCCGTCGACCACCCCTCCGTCCAGCTCATGCTGGACACGTTCCACATGGCGATGGAGGAGGCGTCCATCGCCGAGGCCATCCTGCTCGGCGGCTCGCGGCTCAAGCATTTCCAAGCCAACGAGAACCATCGCGGCTTTCCCGGCACCGGCTCGGTGGATTGGGTCGCGGTCGGCCGCGCGCTGCACCAGGTCGGCTATCGCGGTCCGGTGTCGCTGGAGCCCTTCCGGCGCGACGACGACCGGTTCGGCGTGCCCTTCGCGCAGTGGCGCCCGCCGCACGAGGACGAGAGCGACCGCCTCGCCGCCAGCGCCGCCTTCATCAAGTCCCACCTCACCCTGACGGAATTCAGACGATGACACTTCGGATCGGTTGGATCGGCTGCGGAATCCACGCCACGCAGATGCTGCTGCCCCAGCTCCTGCGCCACGATGTCGAGATCGCCGCCCTTTGCGACATCGACAAGGACCGGCTGGCCCAAGCCGGTCGCCAGTTCGGCACGCGCACGTTGACCTCGGACGCCAATGAGCTGATCGCAACTCCGGGGATCGACGCGGTCGGCATGGCGGTCGGCCCCGACCAGCATCTCGCCTTCGGCAAGGCGGCCTTGGAGCGCGGCCTGCCGGTCTTCATGGAAAAGCCGCCGTCCGGTTCGGCCGCCGGGGCGCGCGAGCTGGCGGAGGCTTCCCGCCGCTCCGGCAAGCCGCTGCTCGTCGGCTTCATGAAGCGCTATTCCGTCGGCAACAAGATCGCCCACAACGTCCTGAAGTCCGGGCGCTTCGGCGACATTCTCGGCCTCACCGGCTACTACATGACGGCGCCGGGCTATTTCGCCGGCAATGTCGACTATACCGGCTTCCTGCTGCATCACTGCGTCCACTACATGGATCTCGTCTCGCATCTCGTCTCGCCGGTGACGCGCATCGCCGCGCGCAAGGTGGAGAAGACGCCGGGGCGCATCCTCTTCCATGTCGGCTTCGACTTCGAATGCGGCGCCATCGGTACGATCGTCATGGGCACGGCGCAGTCGCGCGGCACGCCGGTGGAGCGGATCGAGATCATGGGCGACCACCAGCGGCTGGAGGTCGAGGACGTGGTGGAGGTGCGCTGGCACCGCAACCCGCCCTTCAAGGTCGCCGACCCCGCCGCCACGCTGCTCGACGCCGAGGACACGCTCTGCTGGAAGCCCAACTTCACCGCCGCCGCGAACGAGGACTACAAGGGCTATCACGCGCTTCTGGCCGATGTCGTTCCCGCCCTCCAGGGCCAGAAAACGGCGGCTCCTACCATCCATGACGGCGTGATCGCCATGGAGCGGCTGGAAGAGATGCGTCGGCAACTCGACATCTGAACGCGCAAGGCGACGCTGTTTGGCTTCGATCCGGACGGAAAGGGTTCGTCCGGGTGTCGGCGCGCCCGGTCGTCGCTCTCGGCCGCTGACAGCGCTCGGCTTTGGTTGCCGAAACAACTCGAGGGTTGTTGTCGGTCATTCGCGCAATGCGCTGGCCAATTGCAAATCGCACGCGCCCTTCGGTTGACCGCATCACGCAGACCATTCGCCTGGACTTGTCGGCCCGCCGCGCATCCGCGACCGGTTCGACAGCCAGCCCGACGAGCCCATCGCATCAGCACCCGCGAACGCACGGCAGTCGCGCTGGGGACGGCTGACGACCGGACTGCGTCTCAACCGCGTCTCGAACCCTCGACCATTCAACACACGCGAAAAGGCGTGAGCGCAAAAGCAGGAGCCTATCTTGCTGATATAAAATCGATGTGATTTATTCGAGAAGAGCGCGGATCGAACCGTGCCGGCAAGGGCGGCTGAGAACCGTCTTTTCGAGGAAACACTGGAGATCCGATCGATGCGCCTGCGTCTGGCTTCCGCGCTGCTGGCTTCGGCCGTCGCGCTCACCTCCCCTTCGGCCCAGGCCGAAAACCTCGTCGCGAAGGATCGGATCGGTCCCGCCGACGCGTCCAAATCCCTCACCCTGCGCCTGACGCAGGATGGCCCCAACAGCAACGACCCCGTCTGGGCCGACGGCTACAAGGCGCTGCTCGTCGACTTCATCGGCCGCCATCCTGGCTGGAAGATCAGTCTGGAGACGATGTCGGACAATATCGGGCAGGAGCAGGCCCGGATGCTGGAGCAGGTGAAGTCCGGCCACGGGCCGGACTGCGCGGCAGTGGATTCCTTCGTGCTCGCCCTGTTCAAGAGCGCCGACGTGCTGCAGCCGCTCGATGCGTATTTCAGCAAGGAGGATGTGGCCGACCTCTTCCCCTTCGTGCGCGAAGGCATCACGGGCAAGGACGGTCGCATCTATGCCTGGTGGTGGGATACGGACCTGCGTGTTCTCTACCGCAACAAGGAGATCGTTCCCGACGCGCCGCAGACCTGGGACGATCTGAAGGCCGCCGCCCTCGTCTCCAAGGACCAGGGGCTGGAAGGCGTTCTCTTCAACGGCGGGCGCTGGGAAGGCACGACCTTCGACTGGCTGGCCAATTTCTGGTCGCAGGGCGGCAAGCTGGTGGACGAGGCCGGCAAGCCTGTCTTCGCGGCAGGCGAGAACCGCGACAAGTTCCTGAAGGCGGTGCGCTACTACAAGGATCTGGTGGACAGCGGCGCCGCGCCCAAGCGCGTCGCCACGATCAGCAATTACGACGAGTTCAACGCGGCGGCCGCTGCCGGCACCACGGCGCTCTTTGTCGGCGGCAATTGGCAGCTCGGCCAGCTCAAGAACACGATGGAGCCCGAGGAGTTCGCCAAGTGGACCTTCTCGGAACTGCCCGGCCCGACCGCCGACCAGCGCGCCACGGGAACCGGCGGCTGGACGATCGGCGCCTTCGCCAAGGACCCCGAGAAGGTCGCGCTCTGCGCGGCGCTCGCCAAGGAGGTCTATTCCGGCCCCGGCAACGCGCTGCAGATGCAGCTGCCGACGGCCAAGGCGCTCTACGACAAGTACGAGGTCTTCAAGACGCCTGAGAACCAGGCCTTCGCCAAGGCGCTGCAGCATGGGCAGGCGCGGCCCGGCGCCACGATCTATCCCGAACTCTCCAACCAGATCCAGATCATGATGGGCGACGTCCTGTCCGGCACCAAGACGCCGGAGGCCGCACTCGATGCCGCCGACGCGGCCGTGCAGGCGGCCTACGCCCGCTGATCGGAAAAGCGCGACGGGCGGCCGGGAGACTGGCCGCCCGCGCCCGGCGCCAGCCGCCGCGCGTCGAGGGGGGAGGAGTTCATGACCGCATCGCAAGCCCATGCCGACTTGGTGCCGCCGCGCCAAGCCCGGCGCCGACCGCGCCGACGCCTGGAGGACAATCCCTTCGTCTGGCTCCTGCCGACGGCTGTGATGCTCGGCCTCTTCTACCTCTATCCCATCCTCGACGCGGTTCGCCTCGCCTTCACCAACGCCTCGCTGCTCGGCGGCGAGGTGCGCTATACGACCGGGACCATAACAGCCGTGCTCGGCCACGCGGCGCTGGGCGAGATCCTCGCCAACACCGCCGTCTTCACGTTTGCGAGCGTCGCCGGGCAGCAGGCCCTGGGGCTGGCCATCGCCCTGCTCGTGGTGCGCGGCGAGCGGCGGCGCCTGCCGGGCATGGTGCTTCTGCGCACGATCGTCCTCGTCGCCTGGGTCATTCCCGGCATCGCCAACGGCATCATCTGGCAGCTTCTGTTCAGCGAGGCGCCCTTCGGCGCGATCAACGGCGTCCTGCGGCTTCTGCATGTCGCGCCCGTTCCCTGGCTGTCGGACCCGACGCTCGCCATGGTCTCCTCTGTGGTCTCCAACATCTGGCGTGGCACCGCCTTCTCGATGATCGTCTTCTACGCCGCGCTGAAGGGCATCGACACGACGCTCTACGAGGCGGCTGATATGGACGGGGCGAGCACGAGGCAGACGTTCCGCCATGTCACGCTGCCGCTGCTGCGACCGGCCATCCTGGTCAATTCCATCCTCGTCACCATTCAGACGCTGAACGTCTTCGACGCCATCATCTCGCTGACGGGCGGCGGGCCGGGGCGGGCGACGGAGGTTCTGTCGCTCTTCACCTTCTTCACCGTGTTCCGCAACTACGATCTCGGCGGCGCCAGCGTCCTGTCCATCCTGATGCTCGTGATCAGCCTCGTTCTCGCCGTGCTCTACGCAAGCTTCCTGCCGCGCGATGAGGACCGCGCATGAGCGCCCGCCCCCGCCAAAGGCTCGCGGACGCCGCGACCTATGCCTTCGCGATCCTGATCGCCGCCTTCTTCCTGACGCCGCTTCTCTGGCTCCTGTCGCTTGCGCTGCGCGCGCGCCAGGAAGTGTTCCTGGGCGCCAGCCGGTTCATCCCCAAGAACCCGACGCTCGCCAATTTCGAGCAGGTGCTGAGCGATCCGACTTTTCTTCTTTATCTCTGGAACGGGCTGAAGCTCTCGGCGCTGGGCGGGCTCGGCTGCCTCGTCGTCGCGGCGCCCGCGGCCTACGCCTTCTCGCGCTTCTGGTTCGCGGGCCGCTCGGGCCTGATGCTCGCGATCCTCGGCTTCCAGATGGTCTCGCCCCTGGTGATCCTGGTGCCGCTCTATCGCTACATGAACGCGCTCGGGCTGCTCAACAGCCATTTCGGCGTCACCATGGTCTATGTCGCGGTCGGCGTTCCCATGTGCACCTGGATGCTGAAGGGCGCGATCGACGCCATTCCGCGCGAGGTCGAGGAAGCCGCCCAGATCGACGGATGCGGCCGCTTCGGCATCTTCTGGCGCATTACGCTGCCGCTCGCAGCGCCCGGTCTCGCCTCGACCTTCATCCTCGTGATGATCCTCAACTGGTCGCAGTTCCTGATCCCCTTCCTGCTTCTGAACAAGGACGGGCAGCTGCCGATCGCCGTCGCGATCTTCAACTTCGCCGGCACGTCCAACGCCTCGACCACGCAGGTCCTGGCCGCCGCCTGCCTCGTGGCGGTCGTGCCCGCCATTATCGCCTTCATCGCCCTCCAGCGCCTCGTCGTCGGCGCGCTCACCGCCGGTGCGGTGAAGGGCTGAGTTTCCAAAAGGAGTTCCCCATGTCGTTGACGCTTACGCAGCGGATCGACCGCCTCGACGTCCGCAGCCGCGAACTGCCCCATTGGCGCGAGCGCGCCAGCGTGCCGATCGAGCGCTGGACCTTCGACGGCGAGACGCTCGCCCTCGGCGCCTTCTGGCCGCGCCGCGACGGCGTCTTCCGCTTCGCCGCCGAAGCCGAAGTGCCGGAGGGCTGGCCGTTGGAGGACACGCGCCTCCTTCTCGACCTCGGCGGCGAAAGCCTCGTCACGCTCAAGGGCGAGGCCGGCGAGAAGAGCTACGGGCTCGACCCTTACCACCGCGAATTCGCGGTGCCGGGCCGGCGCTTCGCCATCGGCTCGGAAACGGTCGCGCGCCTCCCCTTCGGCGAGCCGGTGAAGGAGCCGCGCCTGACGGTGGCGCGCCTTGCCTGGATCGAGCCA
The DNA here is from genome assembly GCF_001463785.1 of Aureimonas sp. AU40. NCBI lineage: Bacteria > Pseudomonadati > Pseudomonadota > Alphaproteobacteria > Hyphomicrobiales > Aurantimonadaceae > Aureimonas > Aureimonas sp. AU40. Next base: position 289,712 of record NZ_BBWL01000052.1, on the reverse strand, counting down.
GCGGTGCACGCCTTCCATCTCCTGCTGCGCCAGCTGGTCGAAACGGCGCGGCTTCTCGGCTCGCACGAGGCGGTGGCCCATCTCGTCGCCGCCGGCGAGGATGCGTTCGCGAGCCTGGACTGGCCGTCGGCTACGGCCGATTACGTCGCGCGCATGGGCGACTTCACGCAAGGGCGCGCCATCTGGGCGCTGCCGGCGCTGAAAGCCCAACCGGCCGGGCTCACCGACGCGCAACGCGCGAGCGTCACCGCCGCCCATGACGGGCTGGCGGCCGCGCTGCGGGCGCTCAAGACGCGCTATCCCCAGCAGGGCCGCGTCGCGGTCACCGGCCATGCCCATATCGACCTCGCCTGGCTCTGGCCCTATGCCGAGACGCGGCGCAAGGCGCGGCGCACCTTCCACTCCATGCTGGGGCTGATGGAGGCGTTTCCGAACTTCGTCTTCAACCAGTCCACCGCTGCCTTCTATGCCCAGATCGAGCAGGATGATCCCGCCCTGTTCGAGGCGATCCGCGAGGCGGTGAAGCGCGGCCAGTGGGAGACGATCGGCGGCATGTGGGTCGAGCCCGACACCAACATGCCGACCGGCGAGAGCTTCGTTCGCCAGATTCTCTACGGCCAGCGCTATTTCGAGAAAACCTTCGGCGTGCGCCATCGCGTCTGCTGGCTGCCGGACTGTTTCGGCTTCTCGCCCGCCCTACCCCAGCTCCTGCGCCAAGGCGGCATGGATTCCTTCTTCACCATCAAGGTCAACTGGTCGGAGACCAACCGCTTCCCGCACGATCTCTTTTATTGGGAAGGGCTCGACGGCAGCCGCGTCCTCGCCCACACGTTCGACAATCCGCAGAACGGCTACAACGGCTCGGTCGAGCCGGCGGCGATCCTGCCGACCTGGGGCAATTTCCGCCGCAAGGACATCCACGACGAGACGCTTCTCGCCGTCGGCTGGGGCGATGGCGGCGGCGGCACCACGGCCGAGATGCTGGAGCGGCAGGCGCAGCTCGCCGACTTCCCCGTCGTGCCGGCACTGCGCCCCGTTCGCGTCGAGGACTTCTTCGCCCGCATCCACGACGAAGTGCCCGCCGAGACGCTGCCCGTCTGGTCCGGCGAAATCTATCTCGAACTCCACCGCGCCACGCTGACCTCGCAGAGCCACACCAAGCGCCTGCACCGCCACGCCGAGCGCGCGCTGATCACCGCCGAAACGGTCGGCTCGCTCGCCGCGCTCCTGGGCGCGGACGTGCCGGAAAGCCTGGAGCCTGTCTGGCGCACGGTTCTCAAGAACGAGTTCCACGACATTCTGCCCGGCTCCGGCATCCGTGAGATCTACGAGGATTCCGAGCGCGAACTGACGGAAGCCTTGGCCTCGGCCGAAGCCGCCGGACGCGCCGGTCTCGCCGCGCTCACAAGCCAGTTGTCCAAGGGCGAGATCGCGCAGGCTCTGGTGCTGGTCAATCCCGACCTGCACGAGCGCGGGGTGCGCGCCGAGATCGACGGCGCGCCGCTCACGGTCGACACGGCTTTGCCGGCGCTGGGTGTCCTCGTTCTCGACCGGGCGGCCGTTAAAGCGCCCGCCGGCCTTTCGGTCTCCGCGACGCATCTGGAAAACCGCTTCGTGCGGGTCGAGATCGCGGCGGACGGCACGCTGGCCAGCCTTTTCGACAAGCGGATCGGGCGCGAGGCGCTGGCCGGGCGCGGCAACCAGCTCTGGGTCTATCCCATGGACAAGCCGCGCGATTGGGACGCGTGGGACCTCGAGAACGACTATCGCCGGGGCGGCATCGAACTGACGGCAGTGGATGCGATCGAGATCGTGGAAACCGGGCCGCATCGCGCCACGATCCGCATCGAGCGTCGCTTCCGCGACTCCACGATCACGCAGACGCTGCGCCTTTGGGCCAACTCGCCGCGCCTCGAAATTCGCACCGATCTCGACTGGCACGACCGCCGCGTCCTCCTGCGCACCGAGACGCCGGTGGACGTGCGCAGTGATTTCGCGACCTTCGAATGTGCCTTCGGCGTGGTGCGCCGCGCCACGCATGACAACACGTCCTGGGACGAGGCGAAGTTCGAGGTGCCGGCCCATCGCTTCGCCGACCTGTCGGAGCCGGGCTTCGGCGTCGCGCTTCTCAACGATGCCAAGTATGGCCACAGCGTGAAGGGCAACGTGCTCGGCCTCAGTCTCGTGCGCGCGCCGATCTATCCCGATCCGCTGGCCGACGAAGGGGCGCAAAGCTTCACCTACGCGCTTCTGCCCCATGCCGGCGACTGGCGCGAAGGCGGCGTGCGAGAGGAAGCACTGGACCTCAATCAGCCCGTGCTCGCCAAACTGGCGAGTGGCCTTGCCGCCGGCCTCCACCGGCCGCTGGCGGTGGCGGGCGTCCCCGCCGCGCTGGCCGGCCTCAAGCCGGCGGAGGACGGCAATGGCCTCGTCGCCCGCGTCTACGAACCAGCCGGCGCGCGCGGCGCCTTCGCGCTCGACCCCGTCCGGGGCTGGGCGGTGGCGGGGGATGTGGATCTTCTGGAGGAGCCGGTCTCGCGCCCGGCTGGGCCGGGCCTCAAGCCCTTCGAGGTGCGGAGCTGGCGCCTGACGCGGGCTTAGGGCATAGGCCTGGCGCTCGGGCCGCAAGCGAGCGCCAAGCCCAGTGGCAGGCCGGCTACGGGAGAAGGGTTTGACAAAGCCCGCCCCCGCCGGCCTTCATGCGAACGGAGCGGTGCCCCTTCTCAGGCGCTGCCATGTGTCCGGCCGGCACGTGGCTCGCCCGAGGCGAGCCGCGCTTTGCCGATCCAAGGCCGGACGTGAGGCTTGGAGCATGACGACCTCGATAAGGTCGGCTGGCTGACGAGTTGTTGCGGACGGGACATGACATCCACTTCTTCGCCGGGCGATCTGGCCGGCTCCAATTCCGGCCTTGCCGCGAGCCACAATCAGGCGGTCGTGCTGCGCACCATCCGCTGGAACCAGCCGATCTCGCGCACCGAACTCGCCCAGCGCTGCGGCCTCAGCAAGCAGGCCGTGGCGCGCATCACGGAAAAGCTGATCGACGACGGGCTCGTGATGGAGGCGCGCCGGCGCTACGGCCTGCGCGGTCAGCCGGCGATCGAGCTGGAGATCGACCCGCAGGGCTGCTCGGCGGTCGGCATCGGGCTGGGGCGCGACCATCTCACCATCGTCGCGGTGGACGCGCTCGGCCGGGTGCAGGACCGGGTTCATCGCGAGGCGCGCTATCTCCTGCCGGACGCCTTCTTCGCCGAAGTGCGCGAGGCGCTCAAAAGCTTTCGCCGCCGCCGCGCCGTCGACGAGAGCCGCTTAAGCGGCATTGGCGTCGCGTTTCCAGACTGGCTTGGGCGCATTCCCTTCATCGGCATGCCCGAGCGCTATGCCTTGTGGGAGGCGACCGACATCCGCGCGGGTCTCGCCGAGATTACCGACCGGCCGATCTTCATCGACAACGACGCGACCGTCGCGGCGATCGGCGAGACGAACTACGGGCTCGGCGCGGAAATCCGCAGCTTCTTCTACATCTTCATCGGCGCCGGCCTCGGCGGCGGCGTGGTGCTGGACGGCGCGGCCTATCACGGCGCGGGCGGGATCGCGGGCGAGATCGGCTGGCTGCCCGTCGCGCCGGACGGCGGCGAAGGGCCGGTGCGCCCGCTTGGCGAGGTCGTGTCGCTCTTCCTGCTCTACGAGTTCCTGAAGTCCCACGGCTTCCATGTGGACGAGCCGCAGCAATTGCTGGCGCTGGACGAGCGCGGCCGCGCCCTGGTGGCGGAGTGGTTGCGCCGCGCCGCGCGCCCTCTGGCGGAAGCCGCGATCGACATCGGCCTGACGCTCGACCCTGACGCGGTGGTGATCGGCGGCCGCCTGCCGGTGACGCTGATGGATCGCCTGATCCAGCATGTCCACGAGGCGCTGGCCGAGGACCCGCGCCCGTCACCGCATGTCTACCGCGCCGCCGGCTCGGAGGACGCCGCCGCGCTCGGCGCCGCCGCCATGCCGCTCGCCCACGCGCTCAGGCTGGAGTCGGCCGACCCGGCCCAGTTGACGCGCTCGCCGCTGCGCGGCCGGGCATTGGTATAGAGCGCCCAACGGACCCTCACTGGGCCTGCTGCCCAAGTCCTTTCGTCGAGGATTTCACCGCTAAAACTTGGGCCTGTGCACTCGGCATTGACTGCGCTTTGCTCCTCCCGGATGAAAACCCCTCGAGCATCCTCTGCCGGCAGGTTTTGACAGGCGCTCCAAATAGGCAGAGCGCTCGCCTACCTCATGAGAACGTGCTTGCGACCGTGACGCCCCCGACATCTCTTCAAAGCTGCTCCAGCTTGTCGATCGGCAGCGGCTCCGCCATCGGATTCAAAGGCGTGAACCCTGAGAAATAGCCCTTCAGTTTGGCCGAGCCGCGTAGAAAAGCTTCGATTTCCTCCGGGGCCATGTAGCGATCGCCGAACCAGGGATAGGTCTCGGCACTGAAGCAGGTGTCCAGCCATTCCACTACGGCACGGTGCCGCGCGGTCTTCACCATTTCGGGGTGAACCGCGAGCCAGAGGTCCACCGGGATGCGCAGGCCGAGATCCAAGGGAACCAGATCGCCGCCGATGGCCGCGGCGTAGTTCGGCAGCATGCCGATGCCGGCGCCCTTGGCGATCGCCCAGTAATGGGCGCTGGCGAAGTTCGTCCGAAGCGCCACGATCCGCTCCGCGATCTCCGGCGTGTAGATCCGGTCCAGCCCGTAGCCCGTGAACTGGTCCATCTCCTGTTCGATGATGCGGTGGTCGGCCAGCTCCGCCAGCGTCGTCGGCAGACCGTGACGCTCGGCATAGGCGCGCCCGGCGAACAGCGTCATGTGAACGCAGCCGATCTTGTGCTTCACCACGTCGAACGCCGTCGGCTCGGCCGTCTGGATCGAGATGTCGGCCTCCAGCCGCAGGACGTCCACCGCCTGCAGCGCGCATTGCAGCGTCACCTGGATGTCTCGCCCCGGCCCGGCCAGAAATTCCACCAGCTGCGGCACGATCCAGAACGTGCCGATCCCCTCCGTCACGGCGAGGCGCACCGGGCCCTTCATCGTGTCGGAGGCGGACTGTGCGACGCGCATCAGGTCCATCATCGAGCGCTCCACCAGCCGCGCGGCGCTCACCACACGCCGCCCCTCCACGGTCAGCTTGGCGCCGTCGACATGGCGGTTGAACACGGGAAAGCCGAACTGGTCCTCCAGCCGGTCGACGATGCCGCGCAGCGTGTTGACGCTGCGTCCCAGATCCTGGGCCGCCTGTCGGAAGCTCTGGCGATCGGCCACGGCGAGGATGACCTTCACCCCGTCCCAGTCCACGCTCTGCAGTAGGTGTTCCATATGGCGAACGCCCCGTCGTCAGCTTTGCTGCATCGGCGGCGCCGACAGTTGAGTAACCATCCTCTCCACAATCTATCGGAGAGAACAAGATGAGTTCTTCACCCTTCCCCACCGCTTCTCCCGACTTGTCCCCCTCCGATGCCGCGCCCCGGCGCGCCCGGCGCTACGAAAAGGGGCTCGACGCCAACGGAACGGGCCTCGTGGTCGTCCACGGCATGGACGATTTCGTGAAGATGGCCGTGGTGCGCGCCGCCGTCTACATGGGCGAGAAGGCCTTCGCCTACGACCAGCAGTTCGACGGCAACGATTTTGCCGCCACCCATCTTCTCGCCAGCGTTCGCGGCGAGCCCGCCGGCTGCATCCGCATCCGCTTCTTCGGTGATTTCGCCAAAATGGAGCGTCTGGCGGTGCGGCGCGAGTTCCGCAATTCCCGCATCTCCTTCGAGCTGGTGCGCGCGGCGGTCGATCTGTGCCGGGCCAAGGGCTACCGCAAGCTCTATGGCCATGCCAGCGAGGAATATCTGAGCTTCTGGCTGCATTTCGGCTTCAAGGTTCGCGACAACGGCGCGCCGTTCGAGTTGGCCAGCTGGCCGCTGGTGGAAATGGTCGAGGACATCGAGCCCTTCGACGACGCGGTGTGCATCGGCGACGATCCGGTGCGCACGATCCGGCCCGAAGGGCTGTGGAACCAGCCCTGCGCTCTCGAGCGCCCCAGCACCCTGGCAGGCTGATCCATGGACGCGGAGGAAGAGCGCAGGCTGACGGAGTTGGCGCGAGGCCTGACGCGCGACCGGGAACTGGCGAGCGGCCTGTCCCTGCCTTTCGTCACCCGCCTTCTCGATCTCGCGCTCCTGGAACTGGCCATGGTCTGGCACGGGAAGGAGCGCGGGCCGGGCTCGTCGGCCAAGGGCCAGGGCCCGCTCGAGGATTTCCTTCAGCTCAAGCTCCGCGTCGCCCTTCTGGAGCGAGACGCCGGAGCGCATTACCGAAGATCGTGAGGCAAGCCATCTTGGACATTCCCCATTCCACCGGCAAGACATGGGACCTCGACGACGCCTCGTTCTCCGAGCCGAGCGAGCAGCAGTTCCTCGCCGCCTATCTCGCCGACCTGCTGCCGGCGGCCGCGCGGCATTCCGACGACGCGGTATCGCTTCTGAAGCGCGCGGTGGAAGCGCTCGATCCGCTGGTCGATCTGCCGGATATCAACTTCGGGCGCCCGGCCCGGCCCGGCGCCTCGCCCGTCGCGGCGCTGGCCTTCGCCGTCCGGGACCTGACGCCCGGCACGGGACCCCATCTCTGGGTCTCGATGGCCATCGAGATCCTGAAGGGGCATCGTCTGGAGGCGCTTGGCACGAGTTGAGCGCCGATCCGGCGACGGTCGGCCAGATCAGCTTTTGACGGATGTCAGCGCGTCCACCAGATCGGAAATCGACCGACGCAGATGTGGGTCGAGTAGGCCGATCTTCTGGGCGATCACCAGCGAGGAAAGATCGGCCGTTTGGGCGCCCGATCCTGCGTCTGTTTCCTCATCCGGAAAGAAGTCGCTGATTCGCACGTTGAGGACGCGCGCAATGCGCGCCAGCATCGAGGCCGAGACGCGATTCGTGCCGCTCTCGTATTTCTGCACCTGCTGGTAGGTGACGCCGACCTTCGACGCCAGCATGTCCAGCGACATCCGACGCGCCTTGCGAAGTGCGCGCACTTGCCGCCCGACGCTCACGTCGATGCTGTCGGGTTGCTCCTTGGGCACGCCCACCATATGATATTCCCACGCTCGGTCCGCAGGCAGCTATAGGCGCACGCGCACAAACGCTCAAGGCCGACCGGTCTCTTGAGGTAAACACCGGCACGCCCACGAGACTTCGGATTCTCACCCGTCCCCAAACCGTGATGCCCGTACGGCCAAACGGTCGCAGAAGCCGACAAATATACCCTATCTCTTGTCGTTTTCCGGCAGCCCGGCGAATCGCCGTGCCGCTTGCCTGATCGCTGGGTTCGCGCCTCGTCCTGCACGAGGGCCATCGTCCGCCGAATCAGTTGGGCATCTTCAGGCCGAGCGCCGCCGTAATGGCCGGGTCGAGCGCGCGCGTCGTGTCGTCCATCACCCCCATTCCGTCGAAGAGATTCCAGAAGGCCCAGGGAAAGTCATGCGCTTCGGCGCTTTCGCGGACATCCCTGACATAGCGGGCGCGGTCCGGCGCGGCGGCGGCGGTGTAGTGCGCGTCCGTGCGCAGGGCGCCGAACTCGCCGAGCATCACTTGGCCGGGCGGGATGGCGTGTCGCCGCGCCCAACTGGCCGCCATATCGAGATAATGGTCGATATAGGGACGGCCCGGATCGGCCTCGAAATACTGCCGGAGAAGCCGGACCGTCTCCTCGTAGGTGGCCTCCGCCTCGACCCTGGGGCGGGTCGTATCCTGCGCCATGCGGGCGCGCACCGCCCGCAGCGTTGCGTCGAGCGAGCCTTCGCGCGCTGGCCAGGGCACGGCGTTGAGCGCGCGGTAGACCGGCTCACGCATCCAGGGCGCGCCCTGATGGCTGAACAGATAGGGCTCGTAGAAGTGAAAGGTGAAAAGCACCGGCCCTTGCGCCAGGAGCGGGGCGGGGTCGAGCGTTTCGAGCCCCATGATCATGCCGCCGCAGGCGCCGGTCGCCACCAGCGTCAGATCCCTCGCCTGCCCCCGCGCCGCCTCGAACAGGCGCCGCTGCATCCCCTGCCAAGCTTCGACTCCGCAGGCCTGGGGCGGTTCGTTGACGGGCTCGAGCGCGACGCGCTGCGGGTCGAAGCTGGCGAGCCGATGCGCCATTTCGCCCGCGAAAGCGACATAGGCGGAAAACCCTGGCGCATCCGGCCCCGCGATCAGCCGGTCCTGGTTCCAGTAATGGGTCGCGCCGTTGACCTGAAGGTTGACGACGAGCTTCAGACCGCAATCGAGCGTCAGCGCGACCGCGTCCGCCAACATGTCCAGAAGCGCGCTTCGCTCAATGGGCGTGCCGGCGAGAAAGGGGCCGGGATCGACCGGCAGGCGAAGGAAGTCCAACCCCGCTGCCCGCAGGCGCAGGAGATCGGCCCGCGTCGGCACCGGCCGCCCAGTCTGAAAGGGCGGCGAGCCGTAGTCCGTGCGCGGCGCGGGATATTCGCGCGTCAGCGAGAACCAGGGAAAGGCGTTGACGCCGCGCGAGAGCGTGAGCGGCTGGGGTCTTCGATTTGCCTCGGCCACCGCCGGGGCGCCTGTCAGAAGAGCAGCGGAGGCCGCGAGCCCGCCTTGCAGGACGCGGCGGCGGGTCGGGAGCGGGTTCAAGGCCAAGCCCGGATCACGTCAGGACGCCCAGCGGCTGGGACGCTGCGGGATAGCCCGAAAAGCTTGCGAACTCCCGCTCGTAGGCCGAGAGAATATCCTCCAGGCGGAAGGCCGAACGGGCGCGCTCGCGCGCGGCTGTCCGGGCGCGGGCCACCAGGGCGTCGTCGGCGAGCACGGCCTCGATCGCCGCTTCGCAGCCGTCCCGATCGCTGAAATAGGTGGCGGCCTCTCCGGCGGTCCAGCGGTTGAAGACGTTGTCATGGGCGATGCAGGCGTTCCCCGCCGCCAGCGATTCCACCAGCGAGGGGTTCGTGCCGCCGACCGTATGGCCGTGGACATAAGCCCGCGCGTGGTAACGCAGCGCTGCGACGACCGCGCCGTCATAGATCGCGCCGGGAAAGACCACTTCGTCGCTCGCCGCCTTCAGCAGGCGGTCGTGATAGGCAAGACCGCGCTGCAAGGTGCCGAGAACCACGAGCTTCGCGCCGCGCCGCCGGCGCGAGAAGGCCTCGACGATGGTGTGGATGTTGTTGTCGGGCTCGACCCGGGCGATCGAGACGAGATAGGTGCCGGGCACCAAAGCCAGGTCGCGCACCGGCCCTTCCGGCTGCGGCGGCACCTCGTTTGCGCCATAGGCGATGGTCGTGATGTGCCGCCGCGGGCGCCGGGTGGCCAGATGATCGGCGATCGCCGGGTGGTCGGCGATCAGGCGATGGGACGACCAGGCCGCGATCCATTCGTTGACCCAGAACCAGGCCTTGATGGCTGGCCCCCACTTGGCCCGCCGCCATTCCATCCCGTCCATATTGGTCAGGACCGTCTTGCCGCGAAGGCGGAGATAAGGAAGGAACAGCCCGCTATTGTAGCCGAGAACGAGGCAGAGCCCCTCCTCCGCGCCGGCATGGCGCACGGATTTCCAGTCGAATTCGAGGGTCGATTTCGGGCCGGTCGAGGCGATCTGGATGTGAACCAGCTCCACCCCGCGCCAGATGTCGGTGCGCAGGCCCTCGATCACCTCGGAAACGTCGTGCTGGCAATAGACCACGACCCTCCAGCCCCTCGCCACGAGAAAGAGCGAAAGCTGCTCGGCGAAGGTCTCGAACCCACCATGGGCTGCGGGCACCCCGCGTGTGCCCAGAATGCGCAGAATGGGTCTCGTTTCGTCGGGCATGAGGGCCTTGCTTTCTGTGGTCCCGATTTCGTCTGGCGGAAGGGTTGAAGGGGAGCGTTCACGAAACGGGCCGAGCGCGATCTGGCATCGCGCCCCACTTTATCGGTTTGATCGCCTATCGCAACGCGTGCGTGTGAGAGTGCGAGCGACGAGCGAAATCCATCTAACCGTGCGCCGGCGTGGGCCGCAGCGCCAGCAGCGAGCGGCGGACCAGCTGATTGCGCCCGCGCCGCAGCCGCCAGACCATGCTCTCCCCGACGCTCACCTGCCGGGCGTACCAGCTGACGCGCATGCCGACCCGGTCGGTCTCCACCTTCACCGGGTCGCGGTAATAGTTGCCGATCTTGTCTACGCCCATGCCTGGCGTCGCGAACCAGGCGGGGATGTGGACGTTGCACAGGCGCTCCACGTCGGTCATCACGCGGCTGATGCCGACGCCCGGCACGGGGCAGGTCGTGCAGAACGCATCTCCCACCAAGACGAGGCCCGGCTGCTCGTAGCCCTCGCTGACGCTGAGATCGACCGGCCGCACCGAGACGGGACCGACCAGCTCGAAACCTCCGCAAAGGTCAGAGATTTCGGGCATGAGTTCGCGGAGCATCGCCTGCGGCTCCGCGCGGAAGCGCTTCACGAACGGGTCCGACATGTCGCGATAGGTGAAGAAATTCGCCCGCATCGTGTCGCCGATCGGGAAGAAGGTAAGGTAGGCGTAGCGCTCCTCGAACCGCTTGCTGTAGTAGTTCAGCGTGCCGAAGCCGTAATCCTTGGCCTGCCCCGCCAGATCGAAGCCGAAGGCCAGCGAATGGCCCCGCGAGGTGACGGTCCGCTTGACGCCCGCCATGCGCCGCACGGCTTCCCCGAGGCCGGTCGAGATGACGACGAGCCGCGCGTCGATCTCGGCTCCATCGGCCAGCCGCAACCTTCGCCCTTCGGGCAGGGGCTCGATCTCCGTGACCTTGCCGGTGACGCAGAGCACTTCCTTCGGCACGGCGCGGCGCAGCGTGTTCACGAGCTGGGCATAGGAAAAGCCGAATTCGGGAATGTCCTTGCGGGCATAGAGGCGGCCCAGCCGGTAGACCTGGTTGTCGAGCATCGGCGTCAGGGCGGGCCGGGCAGTCGCGTCGAGCCCCAGTTTCTCGAACAGGGCGAGATGGAGGAGGCCCATCTTCTCCGCCCGAAACTCTTCAGGATGCTCGGCATTCGCGTCCACCAGGGCGACCTTATACCCAAGCGCCGCGAGGCGCAGCGCGCTCGCCGTTCCCGCCAGCCCCGCGCCGATGATCGCCACATCCACCGACGCGCGCGCCCCCTCCGGCCCGGGGCGATCGAGGGGTTCGAGGGAGTGCGGAGAGGACATGGGCTCGGGCTTTCGTGGGGCGGCCAAGATCAGGACCAGCGCGGCGCGGTGCCGGACCCGTCGATGAATTCGAACGGACCGGCGCGGTTCAGACTATGCATGCGACGGCCCGGCCAGCGCGGGCCGGGGGTGAGGATCGTCTCCACGGACTGCTCGAAGCCCTCCCCGTCGAGGCGGAGCACCTTGGCGAGCCCGAGCGCCGTACCATACCCGCGACGGCAATCCTGCACCGGGCGCCACAGCGTGCCATCCCGCCAGACCATGCGCCCGGCGGGCCTGGCCGAAGCAATGTCGACGAGAACGGGATTGGCGGGATGGGCCGTCCAGGGGCCGCGAAAATCCGGCGCCGACCAGAGATGAAGCGCGTCCGAGAAGGCGCCGCCCCCGTCGCGCACGGTCGCGAACAACCAGAAGACGCCGTCCTTCTCCGCCAAGGTCGCGTCGCTCGCCGAGAGGCCGGACACGAGCACGGCTTCGCGCACCCATCCCCCGGGAAAGGCGGTGGCGCGAAACAGCTCGATCGTCCCGCGCTGGTTGGTCTCGGGGATCATCCACATCTGCCCCTCGCGCTCGAAGACGAAGGGATAGGACAGGTGGCAATCCTGCTCCATGACCGGCACGGGCGCACCGAGCGGGCCGTCGGGGCCGAACGCCACGGCGGAGATCAGCCCCTTGCCGAGCGCGTGGACGTAATCCTCCACGAAGAGCGTGAGGCCGCCCGCCGTCTCGACCGGAAACGGATCGGCATAGAAGCGCTTTCCATCGTCCGGCAGATCGGTCCATCCGGTCTCGGGATGGGCCTTGAGATCGAACAGGTCGCCGCCCTCGATCCGCCGCCAGCCGACGCGCCAATGGGGCGTTCGATAGCAGAGCCGATAGATGCGCCGAAGCACCGCGCCCGCCGTCGTTCGTAAGGCGCGCTGCGCCAGGGGCCGCCCGGCACCCCGGATCGCGCGCGGCGCCTCGTCGGGCAGGCGCGGCAGCGCGCCCGGCCCGCCCTTTTCCACGTAGGCGACGATCAAGGTGACCGTGCGGGCCAGAACGTCCTCGAACGTGGCGAGCGCGACGCCGGGATATTCCGTGCCGAGGCGCCCTTGGGCAAGCGAACGCCCGTCCTCGATCAGCTCTGCCAGAATGGTCTCGTCCGCGAGGATGGCCGAAAGGAGCCCGGCCTCGCCGGCGGCGCCGTTGAAATCCAGCCGCCAAAGGCGCGTGCCCTCAGGCACCGCTTCGCCGCAAAGGTCGATGTCGAGATCGTGCGGGGTCGCCTCGGGGGCGGGGAACATCGGTCGCTCCGCCGGGCCGAGGCGGGCCGACAGGCGCGGCGCGGGCAGACCATGCACCACGGATTCCAGCCGGAACAGGGCTTCGATGCCATCCGGCGCGCGAGAGGGAGCATCGGAAAGGGCCAGCCGAACGGTGCAGGACGGCAAGGCTGCGAGACGCTCCAGCAGCAGGACATGCCACCGGCGGAGGTCGGTCTCGTTCACATGCACGACGATCCGCACGCGGCGTCACTCCTCTATGTCCGACAAGTGGTGGGTTTCCCGAACGGAGCCTCCGGTCCCGGCACCACGCGGCCCCACACCGAACGCTAGAGAAAACGGGTTAAAGGATCGCCTTTTGCTTCGTTCAGCTTGCAGATACTTCACCCCTTTTCCTGCGTGGGGCCCGTCACCGTCCGCTGCCGCCTGACGGATCGTAGGTGCGGCTGGCATAGGCGGCGGCCGGTCGCGCAGGCCCACGGGTTCCGGGTGGATGACGTGGAGGCGGCGCGGAGCGATCCGGCTCCGGCGCTTGCGCGCTCGAACCCGAACGGTAGAGGCAAAGCAGGATCACGGCGAACTTCGCCATCAGCGTCGTCTTCGAGGCGAGGCTTTCGGAGGCGTTGACGAGGATCAGCCATGCGATCATCGGCAGCCAGCTTCCCGCTCGGCCACGCGCCAATTCCATCATGAACAGCGTGAAGCCGATCAGCATGAGGAGCATGAACAGCGCGCCCTGGTAGAGCATCATGCGGATGATCGGGTTCTCGATGCCCCATTCCAGGCCCGAAATGCGCCTGACGCTTTCCAGAAGCTCGACATCGGGCCCGAGCAAAAGGTCGGGCAGCGAGAAATGGTCGAACAGGCCGAACATCTCGACGCGCGCATTCGCGCTGCCGCCGTCCGACACGAAGCGCCCGGCCAGTTCGTCGAAGAAGCCGCCGGTCGCCAGAACGGCCAGCGCGACGGGGGCGAGCGAGGCGGCGAACAGCAGCCCGGCGGCGGCCATCAGATGCACGCGACGGCGGATCGCGGCAAGGCTGCGCCAGGAGCCGTAGCAGAGGCCGAGCGCCACCACGATGACGATCGCCGTGCGCCCGCCGAAAGCCACCAGCGCTGCCAGCTGGAGCAGGATCAGCCCAAGGCGCAGCGGCGCCGAGAGCTGCCGCGATCCGCTCATGAGCGCCAGAACGTAGCAGGCCGTCAACGTCGCGTTGGCCAGCGGGTGGCCCTGGAGCGCGGAGGATCGAAGGTCCGTCGGGAAGGTCTCGCCATCGAAGCGATAGGGAAAAACCAGGATCTTGGTGGCGAACTCGAAGAGCGCCAGAAGCGCGTTCACCGTCATCACGCCGTGGACCAGCGCCTCGATCCGCCTTCGCAAGGGCTCGTCGGTTTCCGCCAGAAGTAGAACGAGCAGCCCCGCGCCCAGGAACGTATCGACGAGGCCGGCCATGTTCGGCCGCCCGCGCAGGACGACGGAGACGAGCGCGCCGATCGAGATCAGCACCATGAGAAGCGTCGCCGGCCTTCGCCCGCCCACGAAGGCGAGATAGCCGATCGGATTGCCGAAGGCGCAGGCGCGCCAGACAAGCAGCAGGATCGTGAGATAGGTCGCGGGATGCAGCTTGGTCAGCGCGCTGCCCATCAGCCCGTCGTAATTGTACCCAGCATACCAAAGAAGGCCGCCCGACAGGCTGAAAAGCGCCAGGACGGTGCAGAGAATCCCGACGCGCGACACGCGGTCGAGGCGCGGCACGCCGGCCGTCGCACCCGCCCGGGGGGCCGCGTGTCTGTCGCTGACGAGGGAGGAGCCGCGCAAGGCCCGGCGCTCAGCGGCCGGGGCCGACGAGCAGCGCGCCGGTCAAGCTCCGGCCCATCACGCCGGCGGCCGTCGCCTGCGCGCGGATCGCCTCGATCGGCGTCGCCCGCAGCCGGGCGACGAGCAGGATGTCCCCCGCGGTGGCGACGAGCGCCGCCGCGCGCAGATTGGCCGTGAGGTCGCCCGCATCCACCACGACGAGATCGAAACTGTCGGCCGCGTCGGCCCAGAGCCGTTCGGTGAAGCGCAGCGCGTCCCGTTCCTTCAGGACCGCGCGGTCGCCGCCCATGGCCATGTAGCGGATCGTGTCGCCGTAGCAGTCCTGAACGGCGTTCGACAGGCGGGTTTCGCCCGACAGGACGTCGATCAGCCCGGCCGGCGCCTGCGCGCGGCTGTGCAGGAGATCGGCGTCGATCATCAGGACGCGGTCCCCGCGCGAGGCAGCGGCGGCGGCGAGTTCCGTCGCGACATGCGCGCGCGCCACCGCGTCGCCCGCCGCCGAGCAGAGCAGCACGACGGCCAGGGGCGAGCGGCCATCGCGGCGCGCGCCGGACAGGCGGCGCAGCACGAGGCCGAGTAGGCCCGCAAGGTTTCGCGCCCCGCGCCCGGAGCTATCAGAGCGACGGCTCCGGGCGAGCGAGCCCGGCAGAACGGCGAGCACCGGCGCCCCCGCCGCGCCGCGCACCTGCCGCTCCGACAGGGCCGTGGGCGAGGCGTATTCCACCACCAGCGCAAGCGCGGCGCCAAGGCCGAGCCCGCCGAAGAACCCTGCGACCGCGAGAAGCGGCGTCGCCGGTCCCTTCCTGTCGACCGGGACGATCGCCCGGCTGATGACGCGCGAATTGGTGCTGTCGATATTGGCCTGCTCGCGCACCTCTTGGCTGCGCTTGAGATAGTTGGCGTAGATCTCGCGCACCGCCTCCCGGTCGCGCTCCAGCTCGCGCAGCCGCACCTGGACCTGATCGGTCACGCGCGTCTGGCTTTCCAGCGCCGTTTGGCGGGACTCCAGCTCCTTTTCGGCTGCCACCGCCCAGTCGTAGTCGGCCGAGGCGGAGGTGGCGATCCGGTCGAGCTCGGTCTTGATCTGCCGCTCGAGACCCACCTTCTGCGCGCGGGCCGACTGCAGCGCGGGGTGGCGCGCTCCGAACTGAATGGTCATGTCGGAGATCTTCTGGTCCAGCGCGGCTTCCCGGTCCCGCAGGCTGGAGATCACGGTGGAGCGAAGAACCTCGGCCGTGGAATCCAGCGCCTTGCCCGAAGCCCGCACGGCCTGGATCTGCTCCACCCGCGCCTTCTGATAGGCGGTGAGGTTGCGCGCGTTGGCGAGCTGCGTGTTGATGTTGGTCAGCGCCTGATCCGATACGAGCACGCCGCCGCTCATGAGGAGATTGTTTTCCGAGCGGTAGCGCTCCACCGCGTCCTCTGCCTCCTGCACGGCACGGCGCTGCTCGGCGAGGCGCGAGGTCAGGGCGTCGGCGGCCCGGCGCGAGGACTGGGCGCGGGCCTCGCTCTGGTCGGCGAGGTAGGAATCGGCGACGAGATTGGCGAGCCTCGCGGCCTCGGCCGGTTGCTCGGCCGTCACCGTCACGTCGATCACCAGGACCTTGTCCGCGCGCTTGACCGAAAGACTGCGGCGCAGCCGTTCCAGCACCCGCGCCGTCGCCTCGTCCGCGCTTGGCTCGGCCGCCGGTGCGCGGCCGAGAAGGCGGGATTTGAGGCGCGTCAGAAGGCCTGGCCGGTTGAAGGCGGGGTCCTCGGTCAGCTTGCCCGCCTCGATCGCCCGCAGCAGCACCGAGTTGGACTGCACCACTGCGACCTGGCTTTCCACCTGCGTGATGCCGCCATCGGGCGAGATTTCGCTGGGGTTGATGGCGTTGCTGACGATCTGTTGGTCGCGCGGGTCGATGATGATCTCGGCGGTCGCG
Source organism: Aureimonas sp. AU40 (assembly GCF_001463785.1). Classification (NCBI taxonomy): domain Bacteria; kingdom Pseudomonadati; phylum Pseudomonadota; class Alphaproteobacteria; order Hyphomicrobiales; family Aurantimonadaceae; genus Aureimonas; species Aureimonas sp. AU40. The sequence goes on along the minus strand of NZ_BBWL01000052.1, from coordinate 273,523 downwards.
CTGTAGAGCGGCGGCGCGGCGAGGCCGTAGACGAGGGCGAGCAGCGTCAGAAGCAGCGCCGTCCCGAGGATCAGGGCCCGGCGATGGACGAGGATTCCCTTCAACTCGCCGAGTTCCACGGTGGATTCGTCGTGGTCGGGCGGGCCTTCCCTATCGTTACCAGAAAGTTGAGCCCAGCCGCCCATGATCCACCCGCGCCGTTCACACAATCTGCACTGGTCACACTTACAGTCCGAATGGCTAAAATTCTGACACTCGTTGTCTTCCGACGTTAAATCTTGGCTTCCGGCTCGGGCAAGCGACGGTGGACAAGCGCCAGGCACGGGATCGCCGGGCGCGGGGGCAAAGGGCCATGAGGCTTTCCTGCATTCATCAAGGCTACGAGCTCTACGGGTCGGACCGGAGCTTCATCGAGAGCGTGCGCGCCATCCGCGCCGCCTTCCCCGAGGCGGAGATCGAAATCGTCATCCCGCGCGAAGGCCCCCTGGCCGAGGCGCTGCGGGCCGATGGCCTGCCGCCCACGATCGAGCCGCTCTGGGTCCTGCGTCGCCATTCCCTCGCCCGGCTTGTGGTCACGGCCGCCATCGACCTGCCGCTCGCGCTCTGGCGCGCCGTGCGGCGGATGCGGCGCGCGGATCTCGTCTATGTCAACACGGCAGTCGTGTTCGACCACACGCTGGTCGCCCGTCTGTTCAGGGCGAAGACGATCATCCATGTCCACGAGATTCCCGAAGGCGGTGCGCTGCGGGTCCTGCGCGCGCTTCTGCGCTGGACCCGCGCGGAGATCGTGTTCAACTCGCAGGCGACGAAGCGCACCTATCCCGGCCTCGCCGGCCAGCGCAGCCATGTGATCTACAACGGCGTGGCGCTCGAGGCCGAGCCGCAGCCGGTGAAGGCCGTGGCCGGCGGCCCGCTTCACATTCTCATGCTCGGCCGCATCAATCGCATCAAGGGCCAGGAGGTGCTGCTCGACGCGCTCGCCCTCCTGCCGCCCGCCTCGCGCGAGCGCTTGTCGGTGCGCATCGTCGGCAGCGCCTTCGAAACGCGCGAGCCGGAGATCGAGCTGGAACGGCGCATCGCGGCGGCCGGGCTTGGTCCCGTGGTTCGGCTTCTCCCCTTCCAGCCCGATCCGGCCGAGCATTTCCGCTGGGCCGATATCGTCGTCGTGCCCTCGCGCCTGCCGGAATCGCTCGGCCGCGTGGCGATCGAGGCGCAGGCCTATGGCCGACCCCCCATCGTCTCCGACATCGGGGGCCTCGGCGAAGTGGTGGAGGATGGGCGCACCGGCTGGCTCGTGCCGCCGGGAAATGCCGCCGCGCTCGCCGCGCGCATCGAGGCGATCCTTGCCGATCCCGCGCCGCTCGCCGGCTTCGCGGAGGCCGGGCGCGCGCGGTTCGAACGCCTCTTCTCGCAGTCGACGGCCGCCGACGCGCTGACGGGGGTGCTGCGCGCCAATCTCGCGCGTAGCAACAGGCCAGCCCCGCGCACGGGGCGGGAGCGGAGCGCATCATGAGGCGCGCTCTTCCTCTTCTTCGCCGGCTTCTGGTGATGGTCGGCGGCGAGGCGATGCAGAGCGCCTTCCATTTCGCGCTGAACATCCTCTTGATGCATCGCCTGTCGGCCGAGAACTACGGTCTTTTCGCGCTTGCCATGGTCATGGGCGGTGTGGCGATCAGCTATGTCCGCTCGCTCACCGCCGTTCCCGCCAGCATCTGGATCGGGCGGCAGAACGGGCGCCATCGCGCCCATGCCTATGATGTCAGCTTCGCGTCGGGCGCCTTCGTCCTGTCGCTCGGCATCAGCCTCCTGACCGTTCTCCTGATGGTCGCCTGGAAGGCCACGGAGATCCTGTCGGTCGGCGTCTTCGTGCTTTTCTGGTCGTTCCGCAGCCATCTGCGAACCAGCAACTTCGCCCTGGGGCGGCCGGGTCTGGTGGCGCTCAGCGATCTCGGCTTCACCCTTTCCAGCGTCGCGGCGATCGCCCTCGTGGTCTGGCGCGGGGGCGACCTGCTGCACGAGACCTTTCTGGCGATGGCGGCCACCAACGCGCTCGGCGTCGCCGTCATGCTCTTCGGCATGCGGCGGCCGATCCGTTTCACGCTGCGCGCCAGCATGCGCAGGCGCTGGCTCGGCCTATGGCGCTCCGTGCGCTGGTCGGCCGTGAGCGCGACGACCACGACCCTGCAGGGCCAGGCCATGGCGCTTCTGGTGGCGAGCTTCGCGGGCCCCGCCGCCTACGCCCCCATTGCGGCGGTGCTGGTCTTCTTCACGCCGCTGCGCATCGTGGCGACCGCCATCGCCAACATGGTGCAGCCCGAGATCGCGCGGCTCGTCGGCCGGGACGACGCGGCGATCCGGCGGCTGATGGGGCTGTGGACGCTCGGCCTCGGGCTCGTCGGCCTCTGCTATGGCGCGCTCGTCCTTGCAGCCCTCCCCTATCTGAAATCCGACGTGCTCGCCGGGACCAACGGCTGGCTCATCGGCCTGTTTTCCTGGGCGATCTTCTTCACCATGATGCTCTACGTCATGCCCCGCATCACGCTGGAAGCCTTCGGCGATTTTGGCACCGTCGCCACGACGACAGGTGTCGCCGCCCTGTTCGGTGTCGGCGCCATCGTGCTCCTCCTGCTTCTGGCGCCGCCGGACTGGGTTCTGGCTGGAGCGGCTGCCTCGGAAGTCCTGGTCGCGATCCTGTCCTGGGTCGCGATCGGCCGGCGGCTCGCGCCGCGCGAGGCCGGCTCGCTGAGTCCTCGCCTTTTCTCGGGGCGATCGAATGGATAAGCCCGTCTGCGAGCCTCGCGCCTCGCTCCGTCCCCGCGCGCGCCTGCATGAAAGCCTGGAGTCCGTGCGCGATCTCTGGCTCGCCTTCGAGACGCAGGGCGCCTGCAACGCGCACCAGCGCTATGGCTGGATGGCCCTGGTGGCGGAGCGCCTGCTGCCGCTAGAGCGCGCCGAGGTCCTGATCGTAGTAGTTGGCGACGAGGCGACGGGCGAACCGATCCTGCTTCTGCCGCTGGCGCGCCGCCGCAAGGCGGGGCTGGTCGAGATCGTTCCCTTGAGCGCCGGGGTCTGCGACTACACCGCGCCCATCCTCGCCCGGCCCGTGGTCTATACGCCGGAGGAGGCGTTTCGGATCTGGCAGGCGATCCGCTCGGTTCTGCCGCGCGCCGACCGGATTCGCCTGGATTCCATCCCGCATGAAATCCGCCCCGGACTGCCGAACCCCCTGGCTCTCCTCGATTCCGTGGAGCCGTCGGCGCTTTCGGTGTCCGGCGTCGCTCTTGCGAGGCCGGAGGAGACGCTTCTGGAGCGCACCTTCCGGCCGTCCTTCGTCAAGCAGATCCGCAAAACGGGCCGGCGGCTGGAGCGGATGGGCGAGGTCGCCTTCATGGAAGCCAAGACCATGGCCGAGGTGGAGGAGATGATGGAGGCGCTCCTACGCCTTCGTCTCGACAGGTTCCGCAAGCTCGGCCGGTTCGACATTCTGGCGAGCCAGCCCTATTCCGACTTCTATCTCGAAGCGGCGCGACAGGGGCTGGCGGGGGGTGCAGCGCGGGTTCTCGGCCTCAAGCTCGACGGCGATTGGCTGTCTCTTCTTCTCGTGCTGCACGATAGCACGGTCGCTCACGGCATCCTGATCGCCATCGACGAGGAACGCGCGAACAACACCGCGCCCGGCCTTTTCGCGATCACGCAGGCCGTCCTCCATGCCTGCCGCGAGGGCGTGACCTATTTCGACTTCTCCGTCGGTGCTCAAGGCTACAAGCAGAGCATGGGCACGGAAGGCCGTCCGCTTTATCGGCTGGAAGAGACCCACTCGCTGCGCGGCCGGGGGATGGCCCTGGCCGACCGAGGCTTGGAAGAGCTTCGAGCCCGGCTGAAGCGGCAGGATGCCCTCTATGCGCGCCTGCGCACGGCGCGCGGCAGGCTTCGCCGTTTGACCCACCGCCTGAAGCGCGGCGTTGGAAGCAGTGGCGACGAAGCATAGCTCCGAGGTGACGGGAGTGGCGCGACTCTCCCGCCCCTTTTGCGGGCAACCCGAAAACATCGCTGGGATCGCAATCGGTCGCGGGCGACCGGATCGCACGCCTGATTGACCCGCGCCGACATTCTTGGCAGGGATGGCCTCCCTTCGACAGACCATGAGCCCGTGCATGAGCGACGTGTCCTCGATCCATCCCCTATCCCGCGAACGACACAAGGGGATCGGCTGGCGGCGGTTCGGGGATTATCGCTTCGCCGCCGGCGTCAGCTTCGCGCCCTTGGCCGATGCGGAACTCGCCAAGGCCGTGCTCCATCTGCCGCTCGGCTTCGTGCATCAGGACGGGCGCTGGCAGTTCGTGGCGCTGCTCGGCCTTCTGCCGGGGCGCAATCTCTTCGTAGCGCCGGACGGGCGCTGGCTGGCGGGCTACGTTCCCGCCCATCTGCGCTCGTATCCGTTCCGCATCGGCCGGGCCGAGGGCAGCGCGGACGCCGTGTTCTGCGTGGACGAAAGCAGCGGACTACTGGTGCAGGGTGGGGGCGAGGCGCTGTTCGATCCATCGGGCGAGCTCAGCCAGGCCGCCGGCGGCGTCTGGTCCTTCATGCTGGAGGTCGCCAAGGGCGAGGCCCGCCTGTCGGCCGCCTGCGATCGGCTGGCGGAAGCCGGGCTCATCGAGGCCTGGCCCCTGTCGGTGCGGGACGGCGAGGCGACGAAACAGGTCGACGGTCTGTTCCGCATCAACGAGGCGCGGCTGAACGAGTTGGACGACGCGGCTTTCTCAGCCGTGCGCCGCACCGGCGCCCTCCCCGTCGCCTATGCGCAGATGTTCTCCATGGGCCATTTCGAGAAGCTAGGCGAACTTACCGAGGCCCATGCGCAGGTCGCCGCCTCGGCCGAAGCCGCCCATGCCGCGCGACGCGCGAGCGAAGCCCGCGAAGGCCCGAACTTCACCCTCGGCAACAATCTCGACATCGATTGGTCCAAGGTCACGCTCTGAACTCAGCCTACTGAAAGTCGAAGGCGGAGACGCCGCGCGCCATCTCGTCCAGCCCGAGCGGGCGGGTCAGCGGCGGCTCGGCCCGCGCGATGCAGGCGATGCGCTCGCAGGAGCGGCAGGCCGGGCCGATCGGAACGCCCGCCGTCTCGCCACCGGCGGCCGACGCTGGCAGGCGGTCGGCATAAACAATCTCGCTGCGCCGCTCGAACTCGCAGCCGACCAGGAGCGCTGTGCGCCTCGGCCGTTCGTCGAAGCCGGCGGCCAGTCCTTCCAGCGTCCGGGCGAGGGTGAGAAAGCGCGCGCCGTCGGGCATCTCGACGGCCTCGAACAGGATTTCTCCCGGCCGCGCGAAGGCGGCATAGGAGACGAGCTTGGGACAGGCCCCGCCGAAGCGCAGAAGCGGAAAGCCCGCGGCGCCCAGGCGGCGCAGCCGGTGGCCGGCATGGTCGATCTCCAGGAGAAAGAAGGGCACCCCCGCCTCGCCCGGCCGCGCCAGCGTCGTCAGGCGCTCGGCCGCCTGCCCGAAGGACACGCGAAAGCGCGCGGCGAGCACGGCAATGTCGTATCGCACGCTGGCCGCCGCGCGCGCGAAGGCGCTGTAGGGCATGGCGAGCGCATGGGCGGCGTAGCGGCCGATCTCGAACCGCGCCAGCCGCCGCGCCTCGTCGCTGGATAGGGCAAGATCGGCGATCTCCGCTGTGATGGCCTTGTCCATGCGCAGCAGCGCCGCCTCCAGCGCCACTTCGTGCAACTGGTCGAAGGGCGACAGGCGCTCCGACAGGAAGAGCCGCTGCGAATGGCGGTCGTAGCGCCGGCGCCAGACCGGCATGGCGGAGGCTGGCAGAACGCGCACCGCGATCCCATGCTCGGCGCGCAGCCAGGTCTTCAGCGCGGCGAGAAGATCCTCCGATGGCCCCAGCGCGCGCGCGAATTCCTCCGCCTCGGCTTCGATCGCCGCGAAGTGATGGGGCCGGCGCTCCAGTGTCTCGCGCATTTCGTCGGCCGGCAGACGCGCGCCGGCCAGAAGCGAGGCCCGCCCTTCGCGCGCCAGCAGTTCGCCGAGATCGGACAGGCGCTCGGCCTGCTCGCGATAGGCCTGATGCAGCTTGAGAATGGCCCGCGCGGCATTGGGCGCGGACGCCGCTAGATCGGCGATTTCGCCCTCGCCCGCCAGCTCGCCCGAGATCAGCGGATCGGCGAAGGCCTGGCGCAGCGCCGGCAGGAGGCCGCCCTCCTCCCCGAACTCCTCGGCCTCGATCCGGTAGACCGAAGAGAGTTTCAGGAGAAGCTGCACGGTGAGCGGGCGCTGGTTGCGCTCGATCAGGTTGAGATAGGAAGGGGAAATGCCGAGCTCGCTCGCCATGGCCGTCTGGCTCAAGGCCTTGGACAGGCGAAGGCGGCGGATGCGTGGCCCCGCGAAGATCTTCTGCTCGGCCATCCGTCACAATCCTTGACCAATCCACCGAGAGAAAGTTGGTCAAGATTTTGACAGTTTGACAAGGCAGGCTGGTCACAGCTGGTACAGGTTTGCCCGATTATTCCCTGCTAAAGGTCGGTTTCGTTCGACCCGCAGCGCGATTTTGACAAAACTCAACCCATCGGCGCCTGACGAAGGTCAGTTGCCAGAAGCGATCGGGAGAGTGTCATGACCGACTTTCGCAAGCTTGTTCCCAGTGCCCCGCGCGGGCGCTTCGACGGCATCCATCGACCCTACGGGCCCGAGGATGTGGAGCGGCTGCGCGGCTCGATCGAGATCCGCTACAGCCTGGCCGAGCGCGGCGCCACGCGCCTCTGGGAGCTTCTGCACCGCGACGATTTCGTCAACGCGCTGGGCGCCGTCACCGGCAACCAGGCCATGCAGATGGTCCGCGCCGGGCTGAAGGCGATCTACCTCTCGGGCTGGCAGGTCGCGGCCGACGCCAACACGGCGTCCGCCATGTATCCCGACCAGTCGCTTTACCCAGCCAACGCCGCGCCCGAGCTCTGCAGGCGCATCAACCGGACGCTGCAGCGTGCCGACCAGATCGAACATGCCGAGGGCGAGGGCCTGTCGGTCGAGAGCTGGTTCGCGCCGATCGTGGCCGATGCCGAGGCGGGGTTCGGCGGCCCGCTCAACGCCTTCGAGATCATGAAGGCCTTTATCGAGGCGGGTGCGTCGGGGGTTCACTTCGAGGATCAGCTGGCGTCGGAGAAGAAATGCGGCCATCTCGGCGGCAAGGTTTTGATCCCCACCATGGCCCATATCCGCAACCTCACCGCCGCGCGTCTGGCCGCCGACGTCATGGGCGTGCCGACGCTGGTGATCGCCCGCACCGACGCCGAAGCCGCCAAGCTGCTGACCTCCGATATCGACGAGCGCGACCGGCCCTTCGTGGACTATGACAAGGGCCGCACGGCGGAAGGGTTCTTCCAAGTGAAGAACGGGCTGGAGCCCTGCATCGCGCGCGCCGTCGCCTATGCGCCGCACACCGATCTCATCTGGTGCGAGACCTCGAAGCCCGACCTCGATCAGGCCCGGCGCTTCGCCGAAGGGGTGCACAAGGTCCATCCCGGCAAGCTGCTCGCCTACAATTGCTCGCCCTCGTTCAACTGGCGGCGGCATCTTGACGAAGCGACGATCGCCAAGTTTCAGCGCGAGCTGGGCGCGATGGGTTACAAGTTCCAGTTCATCACGCTCGCCGGTTTCCATCAGCTGAACCATGGCATGTTCCAGTTGGCGCGCGGCTACCGCGATCGGCAGATGGCCGCCTATAGCGAGCTGCAGGAGGCCGAGTTCGCCGCCGAGGCCGATGGCTACACCGCGACGCGCCACCAGCGCGAGGTCGGCACCGGCTATTTCGACGCCGTGGCGCTGGCGATCGGCGGCGGCGCCTCCTCCACCACGGCCATGGGCGAATCCACCGAGCACGGCCAGTTCCAGCGCCAGGCCGCCGAGTAATCCAGCTTTCTCGATTTCAAGAACGGAGCGACATCATGTTCATCCTGCAAGGCACCGACGATCGCACCCCTGCCATCTCAGTCGAGACCAGCCGCCCGCGCACCCGCGTCCGCGAGCGGGCCGAGGAACAGGCCACCGCACTGACCGAGGCGCAGCAAGCCTCGATCCGCACGCTCGCCAACGAGTTGCATCGCCTCAACCACGCCGTCATGGAGGCGGTCGAGGCCGGCGTCAGCGTCGAGTTCGTCCGCGCCTCGCGCCATCATGGCGGCGACGGAACGTTCGGCGACCTGATGACCCCGCGCATCACCAGCGCCGGTTGACCCTCGCCTGACCAAATTATCGCAAGGGCCGCGCCTCGATGGAGCGCGGCCCCTGCCTCGTTGCCCCAGCGGGCCGCCGGGAGAGCTTGGCGAGCGCGCTGCGCAGGCTCGGCCCACACGCCGGGGGTGAAGGTTGAGCCCGCCGCTCTAGTTCTGGCCCGTCGGCCGCCATGTGTCGGCGCGTAAGGGGCGCGTTTCCGCATCGGGCGCGGCTCGTCAGTTCGGGAGGAATGATGCTGAAAACCGAAGAACGGAGTGTCGGCTCCGCCGCCGACCTGTTCCCAACCCGCATCCACGGTCGGCCCGAAATCCGCGAACTGCCGCCCGCGCCCGCCGACACGAGGCGGTTGATCGGCCCCGGCATCGTCGCCGCCGGCGTCGGGCTCTCGTCGGGCGAGTTCATTCTCTATCCCTATATCGCAAGCCAGGTCGGCATGGCCTTCGTCTGGGCCGCGTTGCTCGGCGTCATGACGCAGTTCTTCCTGAACATGGAGATCGAGCGCTACACGTTGGCGACCGGCGAAACCGTGCTCACCGGCTTCAGCCGGTTCTGGCGCCACTGGGGTCTCGTCTTCGCCGTTCTCGCCTATTTCGCCAATCTCTGGCCGGGCTGGGCGACGAGCTCGGCGACGCTCCTGTCCTATATCGTCGGCGGCGAGCCGCGCTGGATCGCCATCGCGCTTCTGGTCGTGATCGGGCTGATCCTGACGCTCGCGCCCGTGGTCTACGTGATGCTGGAACGGCTGCAGATGGTGAAGATCGCCGCGGTCGGCGTCCTCATCCTCATCGCCGGCTTCTTCGTCATCACCGCCGAGGACTGGGCCGCGCTGCCGCAGATCGTGACCACCGCGACGATCCCGTCGAAGGAACTCGGCTTCGCGCTGCTTCTGGGCGCGCTTGCGTTTGCGGGCGCGGGCGGCGGCCAGAATCTCTGCCAGTCCAACTGGATTCGCGACAAGGGCTTCGGCATGGGCTCCTACGTGCCGCGCATCACAAGCCCCGTCACCGGGCAGCCGGAGGCGGCGCCCTCCACCGGCTTCGTCTTCGAGCCGACACCTGAGAACATGGCGCGGTGGAACCGCTGGTGGCGCTTCGCCAATTGGGAGCAGATGCTGACCTTCGTGCTGATCACCTTCATCACGATCACCTTCACCTCGCTGCTCGCCTATTCCACGGTCTACGGTGAACAGGGCCTCGCCAATTCGGTGGCCTTCGTTCAGCGCGAAGGGCAGGTTCTGGCCGAGCGCGTCGGCGGCTGGTTCGGCGCCCTGTTCTGGTTCATCGGCGCCTTCTCGCTGTTCGGCGCGGCGACCGGCATCGTCGACTACACCAGCCGTCTGGCGGCCGACGTCCTGCGCACCTCCTACCTCAAGAACGCCAATGAGAGCCGGCTTTATTTCTGGCTGGTCTGGGGCCTCGTTCTGGTCGGCATCGTGGTGCTTCTGGGCGGCCTCACGCAGCCGTTGGTGCTCCTCGTCATCTCGGCCTGCGTCGGCGGACTGATGATGTTCCTCTACGCCTTCCTCCTGATCGTCCTGAACCGCAAGGTGCTGGTGCCCGAGATCCGGCCCGGCGCCTTCCGCGTCTCAATGCTCGTCTGGGCCTTCCTCCTGTTCGGCGGCCTGTCGATCCTGACGATCCTTCAGCAACTGCCCAAGCTCTGGGGCGCGAGCTGACGAGACCTGCCGGCCCGCCTCCGTGGCGGGCCGGCCCCCTCGCCGGGCGCTGTCAGGCGCGCTCGATCCGGCCGGAGAAGCAGCCCTGCTTGGCGTTGTGGACATGGATGGTAGCGATGGACGGATTGGCGAAGAGACGCGAGATGACGGTCTCGATTCCCGCGCCCTCCACCACATCGGCCTCCAGCAGGAGGCCCCCCTCGTCGAAGCCGCGAAGCGACAGGAGCCGCCGGCGCATCACCTCCGGCACCGCGCCGATCGCGTCGTAACGCTCGCTCGCGCCTTCCCAGATGAAGATCGCGTGGCTCGCGCGATAGGGCGTCGGCTCGGGCATCGAGACATGGTTCACCAGAAGGACTGTTTCCCCCACGGGAACCTCGCGAAGCGTGATCCGGTCGGGATAGCCGGGATGATCGTCCACGACCATCCGAAGGACGTTTTGAGTCTTCAGTTCCGTCTCGCTCAGCCCGAAGAGAGGGCGAAACGGTTCGGGCGAAAGTCCGGTGATGCGAAAGCTCATGTCGGCGATTCCCTTCTGTCTTCGACGCCGATCTGGCCGAGTTCGAGGTCCTCCGGCCACCCGTTTTCCTGCAAAGGGCCGGTCGATGTCCGGTGTGCGGCTTGACCGTCTTGCGTTCTGCGGAGTTGCGCGTCGCGTGACCCGGGGCACACGCTCGATTGAACCCTGAGGAGCCCTCCAAGAATTTACAGGACGTGTCCCGTCCGTTAGGTGCGGGGCCGAGAATGCCGGTCGCAGCCTACCCGGTCAAAACAAGGACACCGATATGAAGACCCTCGTCGTCTGCTCAGGCGGACTCGATTCCGTTTCGCTTGCGCAGAAATATGCCGGCGAAGGCGATCTCGCCGCGCTCGTCACCTTCGACTACGGTCAAAGGCACAAGCGCGAGATCGACTTCGCGCGCGAGGCCGCGACGCGCCTCGCCGTGCCCTTCCACCTCCTCGACATCGGCCCGATCGGCGCCGTGCTTAGCGGCTCCGCGCTCACCGGCGACGTCGCCGTGCCGGACGGCCACTATGCCGAGGAAACGATGAAGGCGACCGTCGTTCCCAACCGCAACGCCATCCTCCTCACCGTCGCCTTCGGCTTGGCGGCCGCGCATGATCTCGACGCCGTGGCCGTCGCGGTGCATGGCGGCGACCATTTCATCTATCCCGATTGCCGCCCCGACTTCATCGACGCCTTCCGGCACATGCAGGCCAAGGCCCTCGAGGGCTACGCTTCGGTGAACCTGCTGGCGCCCTTCGTCCACCGGACCAAGGCCGACATCGTGCGCGAGGGTGCGCGCTACGGAACGCCGTTCGAGCGCACATGGTCCTGCTACAAGGGCGGCGAGGTGCATTGCGGGCGCTGCGGCACCTGTGTCGAGCGCCGGGAGGCCTTCCACTTGGCGGGTGTCGAGGACCCGACCCGCTACGAGGACCCCGATTTCTGGCAAGCAGCTGTCGCATCGAGGGCGGGCTGATGTACCGGATCACCAAACGGTTCGACTTCTCGGCCTCGCATCAGCTGAGCGGCCTGCCGGACGAGCATCCCTGCGCCCGGCTGCACGGGCACAATTACATCGTGGAGATCGAGCTGTCGGCCGAGACGTTGAACGCGCATGGCTTCGTGCGCGACTATCGCGACCTGTCCGAGCTGAAGCGCTATATCGACGAGCGGTTCGACCATCGCCATCTCAATGCCGTGCTCGGCCACGACCATGTGACGGCGGAAACGCTGGCACGGCATTTCTTCGAATGGTGTCGGGAGCGCTTTCCCGAGGTCTCGGCGGCGCGGGTGAGCGAGACGCCCAAGACCTGGGCGGAGTATCGCCCGTGAGCGGCGAGGCTCCGATCCGCGTCAGCGAGATCTTCGGCCCGACCATCCAGGGCGAGGGCGTGCTGATCGGCGAGCCGACCGTGTTCGTGCGCTCGGGCGGCTGCGATTATCGCTGCGTCTGGTGCGACACGCTGCATGCGGTGGACCCCAGCTTTCGCGACGAATGGCGCCCGCTCTCTCCGGAGGCGATCTGGCAGGAGGTCGAGCGGCTGTCGGGCGGCCGTCCTCTCACCGTCTCGCTGTCGGGCGGCAATCCCGCGATTCAGCCCTTCGGCCCCTTGATCGCGCGCGGCCGGGCGGCGGGCTACGGCTTCGCCCTGGAAACGCAGGGCTCGGTCGCGCGGGACTGGTTTGCCGAGCTGGAAACGCTGGTGCTCAGCCCCAAGCCGCCCTCGAGCGGCATGGCGACGGACTGGTCGGCGCTGGACGCCTGCCTCGCGGCAGCAGGCGCCAAGCCGCGCGTGGTGCTGAAATTCGTGGTCTTCGACGAGGCCGACTATGCCTTCGCGAAGGCGGCGGCGGCGCGCCACCCCGCGCTTCCCGTCTTCCTTCAGCCGGGCAATCCCGTGGAGGCGGTGCGATCGGGCAGCGAAAGCGCCGATCTCCCGGCCATGATGGACCGCATGCGCTGGCTTGTGGAGCAGACGCTCGCCGATGGCTGGTTCGCGCCGCGCATCCTGCCGCAGCTTCATGCGCTGATCTGGGGGCACCGGAAGGGCATCTGACCCTTCCGATGCCCGCCATTAAGCTTGCAATTCAGGCTTTGTCCTGGCCGAGGCGCACCACGAGCTTGCCGAAGTTCTCGCCTTCGAGAAGACCCATGAAGGCCTTCGGCGCGTTCTCCAGCCCATCCACGACATCCTCGCGGAACTGGATCTTCCCGCCTCGAACCCAGGGCTCCATCTCGGCCAGGAATTCGGAGTAGTCCGGCCCGTAATGGTCGCTGATGATGAATCCTTCCATGCGGATACGCTTCTTGAGAAGGGTCGCCATGAGGAGGCTCAGGCGGTCCGGCCCTTCCGGCAGGCCGTTGGCGTTGTAGCCCGAGATCAGACCGCAGATGGGCACGCGGGCATGAACGTTCAGAAGCGCGAGAACGGCGTCGAACACCGCGCCGCCGACATTCTCGAAATAGACGTCGATGCCCTTGGGAACGGCGGACTTCAGCTGCTCGGCGAAATCGCCCGCGCGTCGGTCGATGCAGGCGTCGAAGCCGAGCGTCTTCGTCACGTAGCGGCACTTCTCGGCCCCGCCCGCGATGCCGACGACATTCGCGCCGCGCTGCTTGGCCACCTGGCCGACCACCGAGCCGACGGCGCCGCTGGCGGCGGCCACCACCACGGTCTCGCCCGCCTTAGGCTGACCGATTTTGGTGAGGCCCCACCAGCCGGTGAAGCCCGGCATGCCGAGGACGCCGAGCGCGGTGGAGGGGTTGGGAAGGTCGGCAGGGAGCTTGCGCAGCTCCTTGGCGGGAAGCACCGCGCGCTCCTGCCAGCCGCCGAAGCCGAGAACGAGATCGCCCGCGGAATAGTTGGGATGGCGCGCGGTTTCGACCCGCCCGACCGTCGCGCCGCCCAGCGCCTCGCCGACCTTGAAGGGCTCGGCATAGGAAGGCGCGTCGCTCATCCGCCCGCGCATATAAGGATCGAGCGACAGAAAGAGATTGCGCACTTCGACCTGCCCCTCGCCCGGCTCGGCCAGCGCCGCCTCCTCCAGGCGAAAATTCTCCGGTGTCGGCGCGCCCTTGGGGCGGGAAGCGAGAGCGATGCGGCGGGTAACACGGCTAGCCATGGACAAACCTTCTCTTGTTGTCGGAAGGCTCATGTAGGCACGAACACGTTTTTTTCACCCCGAGGCCGCAGACCGGCGCCCGGCCGAGCCACCTCAAGCCGAGAGAAGCTGGCGCCTTTCGACCGGTGCTTCGACACGGGCGGTCGTGCGGATCAGATCGGCCTTGGCCAGCGGGCGGCCCAAGAGATAGCCCTGGAAGGTCGCGCAGCCAGCGGCGCGCGACAGCTCGAACTCTTCCTCCGTTTCGACGCCTTCCGCGACCACGCTGAGGCGCAGGGCGCGCGCCACTTCCATGACGGCCGAAACGAAGATGCGCGAAACCGGATCGTCCGGCAGGCGCGAGACATAGGAACGGTCGATCTTCACCATGTCCACCGGCAGGCTCTGCAGATAGTTGAAGGTGCAGTGGCCGGTTCCGAAATCGTCGAGCGCGATCCTGACGCCCATGGCGCGCAAGGCCTGGATGCGGCCGAGCACTTCGGGGATCGAAAGAAGCGAGACGTTCTCGGTGATCTCCAGAACGAGCTGGTTGGGCGCGGCACCGGTTTCCTTCAGCACGTCCCTCACCACGCCCAGAAGATCGTTGCGCCGCATCTGAGCGGGCGAGATGTTGACGGTGACGAACCGGCCCGGCAGGTCTTCCAGATCGAGGCAGGCGCGGCGCAGCACCCATTCGCCCAGCATGTCGATCAGCGTGCTTTCCTCGGCGACGGGAATGAATTCGGCGGGCGGAATCATGCCACGAACCGGGTGCTTCCAGCGCACCAGTGCCTCGACGCCCAGGATCGTCTGATCGGCGTCGGTGATCGGCTGGTAATGAAGGTCCAGCTCGTCCAGCATGATCGCGGCCCGCAGATCGCGTTCGATCATCCGGCGGTTGCGCTTCACGCTCAGCATGTCGGGGTCGAAGACCGTGGCCCGCCCGCGCCCGCGCCGCTTGCTTTCGTAGAGGGCAAGATCGGCGAGGAGGATCATCTCCTCGAAGAAGGACGTGTGCTTGGGCGCGGTGACGAGGCCGATCGAGGCGCTGAGATTGAGCTGTCGGGTGGCCGCGAAGGTCGGCGCCTTCAGAGCGACCAGAAACTCGTCCATCAGCGCGAGGCCGCGCACCTCGTCGCAACGAGGCAGGAGCACGGCGAACTCGTCCCCGCCCAGGCGCCCGATCGAGGCGCCCGGTAGGGTGCGCCGCGCGACCTCAACCAGATGCGTCAGCGCGAAGTCGCCGACATTGTGGCCGAAGCTGTCGTTCAGCGACTTGAAGTGATCGACGTCGAGAAGCGCCAGCGAGCAGGGTTCGCCCTGTGCGCTGGGGCGCGTGGCGGTCTTCAGCGTTTCCATGAAGATGCGCCGCGTCATCGCGCCCGTCAGCGGATCGGCCTGAAGCAGGGCCACCTGGCGCGCCGCCTCGACTTCCGCTGCCACCACTTCCCGCCCGAGGCGATGGCGCATCCACAGGAGAAGCAGGACCGACAACGCGACGAGACAGAAGCTGGCGAAGAACACGGCGATCGGCTCGAAATCCGGAAACAGGAACCAGGTCACCATGCCAGCGAGCGACAGGGCCTGAAGCACCAGCAACAAACGGTACTGCCTGATCTTGATACGGGGTGTCGCCTGAAACGGGTCCATGAGTCGCGGTCTCCTGCCGGTCCGCTCGTCTTAGAAAAAGCCTTTGCACAGGACGTTAAGCCCGCAGCCGTCTCAGCCGCCGGATGGCGAATTTCGCAAAAAATTCATACGTTTCAACCTTGGCGCGCCGGGGGGCAATAATCTCGCGCTTCATTTGCGAAGGCGGCGATGTTGCTTGGATGCGTAGGCGGCGTCAGGGCCTGAAGAGATGGGCGGCGCCCCGAACCTCGACGCTCACGAACTCGCCCGCGCGCGGGGCCAGCGCGCCAGACACGGGAACCCGTAAGGAGACCCCCTCGCCCGCCGCGCCCGACAGGTCGAGCCCGACCTGACAGACCGGCCCGCCGAACTCGACATCGGTCACCCGCGCCCGCATCCCGTCGGCCCCCTCACCAGCCTGCCCCAGCAGAAGCTGCTCGGGGCGCAGGAGGAGCCTCGCGCTGCCGCCGGCGGTGCCGCTCTCGTTCGTTCGCACGCGCCCCAGCGCGCAGCGTGCCCAACCATCGGCTTCCAGAACCGCGTCGAGCAGGATCGCGGGGCCGAGAAAGGCGGCGGTGGCGGCATCATTCGGCTGGAGATAGAGCGCACGGGGCTCGCCGACCTGCTGCAGGCGACCGTCGCGCAGGACGGCGAGCTGATGGGCGAAGGTCAGCGCTTCGCCCTGGTCGTGCGTCACCAGAATGGCGGCGATGCCCTGAGCCTCAAGCACCTCGGCCACCTTTCGGCGCAGCGAGTCGCGAAGCCCGGCGTCCAGCGCCGAGAAGGGCTCGTCGAGCAGCATGAGCTTCGGGCGCCGGGCCAGCGCGCGGGCCAGCGCCACGCGCTGCTGCTGCCCGCCGGAGAGTTCGTGCGGCCTGCGATGGCGCAGCGACCGGTCGAGCTCCACCAGATCCATCAGCGCCAGGATGCGCTCGGCCCGGTCCTTCAAGCGCTTGTCCATGCCGAAGCCGATATTGGCAACAAGGTCGAGATGGGGAAACAAGGCGCCGTCCTGCGAGACGAGGCCGATCGGGCGCTGGTGCGGATGAAGCGCGCGCCCGGGCTCGGCGAGGATGAGATCGCCCAGCGTGATGCGGCCGGCATCGGGCGCCTCGAAACCCGCGATCAGGCGAAGAAGCGTCGACTTGCCCGAGCCGGACGGGCCGACTACGGCCGTGCGGCTGGCGGGCGCGACGGCGAGATCGATGCCGTCCACGGCCCGCACGGAACCGAAGAAGCGGGACACCCCATCGAGGCGCAGAAGGGTCATCGCGCTCTTGCCTTGTCGGCCCGCACGGCCACGAGCACCGTCAAAGGCAGGGAGATCAGAACCATGAGAAGCGCATAGGGCGCGGCGGCGACATAGTCGATCTCGCTGGTCAGCGTCCAGAAGCGCGTCGCCAGCGTTTCCGTGCCGTTGGGCGCCAAAAGCAGCGTTCCGGTGAGCTCGGTCGCGATGCCGAGCCCCGCTAGCGCCATGCTGGCGGCAAGGCCGGGCGCGGCCAGCCGCAGCGTGACTTCCAGAATGGCGCGGCTCGGTGTTCGGCCGAGCGCCTGGGCGGCCTCCTCAAGCTGTATCGGCGCCTGCGCGAGGCTCGGCCGCACGGCGACCAGCGCGCGCGGCAGGAACATCAAGGCATAGGCGACAAGCAGCGTGAAGGCGGTCTGGTAGAGCGGCAGCGCGACGCGCACGGTGACGGCCACCAGCGTCAGCGCGATCACCACGCCGGGGATCGAGGCGACAGAGTAATGCGCCGCCTCCATGGCGCGCACCAGCCGGCCCGGCGCGCGCAGCGAAAGCCAGGCCACGGGAAGCGCGGCGAGCGTGGCGAGGCAGCCGCCGGCCAGCGCCAGCAGGAGCGTGGTGCCGAAGGCCGTGCCGATCTCGCCCATCGGCCAGGCGCTCCATCCGCCATAGGACAGCCAGCGCGCCAGGGTGAGGATGGGCACGCCGAGCGACAGGGCGGCGACCAGCGCCAGCCCCAGGACGCAGACCGGCATGAAGGCGCCGAGCCGCGCGCTTTTGGGCGCCCTCGCCGCGCCGGAGCCGACCCTGGCGTATCGTTCGCTGCCGCGAAACGCCCGCTCGCACAGGACGAGCCCCAGGCAGAGCAGCATGAGGACGCCGGCCAGCATGTTGGCCGCCGGCCCGTCGAACGAGGTCTGGAACTGGTCCACGATCGCGGTGGTGAATGTGTCGAACCGGATCATGACGTAGAGGCCGTATTCGGCGAGAAGATGCAGGGCAACGAGAAGGCTGCCGCCGCAGATCGCCAGCCGCAATTGCGGCAGCACGACACGCCAGAGGATACGCGCCGGCGACAGGCCGCTTGCGGCCGCCGCTTCCTCCAGCGCCGGGTCGAGCCGGCGAAGCTGCGCGGCGACGGGCAGGTAGAGAAAGGGGAAATAGGCCAGCACCGAGAGGAGCGTCGCCGCCGGCAGACCCTCAAGCCCCGGGAACAGCGAAATCCAGCTATAGCTCTGAACGAAGGCGGGCACGGCCAGCGGTGCGGCGGCGAGCCAGGCCCAGAAGCGGGCGCCCGGCAGATCGGTGCGCTCCGTCGCCCAGGCCATGGCGAGGGCGAGGGCGATCGAGGGCGGCAGCGCGCAGACGACGAGGCCGAGCGTGTTGAGCAGGAGCTGGCCGACGCGCGGGCGAAACACCAGCGTGGCGATCGTCTCCCAGCCGGTCTGTACGCTGACCCAGAGGATGAAGCCGAGCGGCAGCAGCGCCAGCGCCGACACGAGGCCGGCGGCGGCGAGCAGCACGGGGCGTCCGCCCGTGCGATAGCGCGCGAGGCCGCTCCACCCGTCGGCGCGGGAGCGCAGCTCGGGCGCCGCGCTTGCGGACGGAGCGGACAGGGTCATGCGAGGCGCGCCCGGCTCAGAGGAGCCCGGCCTCCGTCATGAGCTTCACCACGGCGCGGTTGTCGAGCTCGTCCGGCGTCACCTTCGGCGCGTCGAGATCGGCCAGCGGAACGAGGGCGGGGTTGGATGCGGCGCCCTTGCCCACGGCATATTCGAAGGAATTGCCGGTCTTCAGGATTTCCTGCCCCTTGGGACCGGCAACCCATTTCACGAAGGCCTCGGCATCCGCCTTGTGCTGGCTGGAGGCCAGAACGCCCGCGCCGGAGATGCTGACGAAGGCGCCGGGGTCCTTATGGCGGAAATAGTGCAGGCCGATATTGCCCGAATTCTCGCCGGTCTTCGCCTGATCGCCGAAATAGTAATAGTGATAGATGACGGCGCCCTCAGTCTCGCCGGCGTTCACCGCCTTCATGGCGACGCTGTTGCCTTTGTAGAACTTGGCGTTCTCATGCATCGTTTTCAGCCAATCCAGCGTCGCGGCCTCGCCCTTCAGCTGCAGCATGGCGGCGACGATGGCCTGAAAATCTGCGCCCGTCGGCGAGGCGGCCCAGCGACCCTTCCATTCCGGCTTGGCGAGATCGACGATGGAGGCCGGCAGCGCGCCTTCCTTGAGCTTGGTCTTATCGTAGGCGAAAACGGTCGAGCGCGCGGCGACGCCAATCCAGTGCCCGCTGGCCGGCTGGAACTCGGCGGGGACCTCGGCGCGCGTCTCGGCACCGAGCGGCGCGAAGAGACCGGCCTTGTCGACCAGCGCCATGGCGGGCGAATTCTCGGTGACGAAGACGTCGGCTGGCGAGGCCGCGCCTTCCTGCACGATCTGGTTGCCCAGTTCCGTGTCGCTTCCCTTGCGCAGGGTGACGGGGATGCCGGTGTCCTTGGTGAAGCCTTCGGCCCAAGCTTTGGTCAGGCTTTCGTGCTGGGCGTTGTAGACGGTGATTCCCTCGCCCGCCGCGAAGGCGGCGGTGGAGCCGGCGAGAAGGCCGATCATAGCGGAAAGGAAGCCGAGCCGGCCATTGGTCCGAGACATGCGTACACCCCGTTTGGGACCCGCCGCTCGATGGCGGCGTCAAGGGCTGTTCTGTTCAAGTTGAGTTGATCAGTCAACTTATGTTTTCAATTTTTCCTGCCATTCAGGAAAAGTGAAAAGCCATAAAAAAACGCCCGCTGGGGGAGGACCAGCGGGCGTCATGGTTGGCCTTCGGTGGGAGGAACCGTCGGCACGTCGCCTCAGCCGATGGGAGGAAAGGCCGCTGCGAAACTCGCAAGTCCGAATTTAGGTTCCTCGTCTGCGAAGCGCCAGAGTGCGCTTTGCATGGCAGCCCTGCTTTTGTTGCAGAGCACAAAAGAGGGAGAGCTCCGTGTCCACCGGGAGTGGCCATGGCGCAATGTTTCGGGCCGAACCTGTATCCTTCTGGACACGAAATTGGATCGAAACTGGCCTCCTCGAGGATTTGCCGGCTAAGGGATTGCGCTGCGATATGACATTTGCATGAATGCGGCAGGCGCTTTTCCAGTGGGAGTTGTGGAGATGACGGTGGTGACGGTGGGGTCGTTTCGCAGCGGGGGCACGACGACCCTGGCCCTGACTCTGGCCTCCGCCGTCGAACGTCTGGGAACCGAGGTCCTTCTTGTGGACGCCGCGCGCCGGCCCGACCTGTCGCACTGGTCGGAGCGGCCGGGCTGCCCGAAGGGGATCGGCGTCGCCCGCGTGACCAAGCCGTCGCAGCTGGAAGACGTGGTTCATCTCGGACGTCGCTCCCGCCGCTTCGTGGTGATCGATGCGGGCGTGTGCGAGGGCATGCTGGCCGAGGCGGCGGCTGTGTCCACGATGGCCATCATTCCCGTGCGCTTCTCGCCCTTGTCGGCCAGCGCGGCGGCCGAAACCGAGGCGATGCTGCGCGAAGCCCCCACGGAGCGCCAGCCCCGCCGACGCGCCCTGGTCGCAACCGGCATCACGTCGATTCCCAGTCGCATCGCCCGGCGGGTCGAGCGGGATCTTGCCAGCTGCCGAAGCTTCCGCCTGCCGGCGGGTCTCGGCCTGCGCGCCGCCTTCGAGGCGCCCTTCCTGGCTGGGGGAACGATCTACAATCTCACCGACGACGACGCGCCGGGTCTTTCCAGCGCGCGCCAGGATGCCGCCGCCGTTTTGTCGGAACTCGAAATGTTCGGCCTTCGGCGCCCGGAAAAGCGCGACGACGCGCGCAAGCGCGCCCTCCCCTCGGAGTGGCTGCGCCCGCAGCACGCAGCGTCGGCCGGGGTCTACCAGTTCGCCTGAATTCGGGGCGCGTTCGGCGTTTCGAACAGATCAGGGCACCGCGCCACCACGCGAGCCGAATTCGCAAATCCTGTCTGGTGAGGATTTGGAACAGAATGCGGGACGCCGCCTCTGTGGCTCAAAGATGGGCTGAAAAGAGGCGAAAGAGGCCGGCGTGGCCTCTCCAGAGCGGCTCGGCCTTCGCCGTCAGCGGAGTCGCGACAGGCGGCCGGATACGAGGCGCTCGATGTCCCAAAGCGCAGCGGTCAGAACCTGCAGGTCCGGCTGCGGCAGGGTGCGGCCGAGATCGCCGTTCACGTCGGCCCAGATGCGATGGACCTCCGAGCGCATGCGCTCGCCTTCCTCCGTCAGCCGCACGCAGGTACGGCGCATGTCGGCCTCGTCGGCCTGACGCTGGCACCAGCCGCGCCGCTCGAGGATGTCCAGCATTTTCGAGACGGTGGACGGGCGTACGGTCAGATCCTGCGCCACGCCGCAGACGCTACGCGGTTCAGTTCGATCCAGAGCGTCGAGCAGCTGATCCTGCCCGGCAACGACGCCGATCTCGGCGAGGCGAATGGCGACGAGCTGGCGCGTGGCTTTGGAAATGGCAATCAGAGGTTGGACAAGGTCGCTCTCATCCGTCTTGCGGCTCGTGGCGGGGTTAGGCGGGGCAGTGGACCGCATGATGGCTTCCTCCTAATTATATAAGTCGCTTATAATATATGGAGCTAACCAAATATGTCTAACAGGTATGATAAGTTCGACCGAATAAAATCAGTCGCTGGAACGAACATTACGGGGGCGAAACAATGTTTTGCAAGATTGTTTTTCGCGCGATTTAAAGAGAGCTGAGCGACAACGCACGAGCCGTAAAGATGTGGCGCTCGCCCGATTGCCGAGAGCCCATCGGAAGCCGCGGACTCTCCTCCGTCTCGGCGCCATTTACGACCTTTCGCAGCGTCAGCTTCGGTTGCAGGAAGTGGTGGACGCCGCGCCTCTGCCGCGTGTCAGGCGCAACGTGGCGTGATAGACACGAGCCATGGCCTTTCGCTTCGTCCACACCGCCGATCTCCATCTCGACTCGCCCCTTCGCTCCCTTTCATTGCGTGATCCCGATCTGGCCGGACTGATCGGCGACGCGTCCCGCCGGGCCTTGTCGGCGATCGTCGATCTCTGCCTGGAAGAGCAGGTGGACGCCCTCGTCATCGCCGGCGATCTCTACGACGGCGAGCAGACCTCCATGAAGACGGCGCGCTTCCTGGCGCGCGAGATGGAGCGGCTCCATGCCGGCGGCGTGCGCGTCTTCAAGATTCGCGGCAATCACGATGCGATGTCGCGCATCACTGCCGAACTCGTCCTGCCGCCCAATGTCCATGTGTTCGGCGGGCGGGCCGAGATCGTGCGCATTCCCAAGGGCGCGCTCGAAGTCGCCGTGCATGGGGTCAGCTTCGCCAAGCCGCAGGCGCCCGAAAGCCTCCTGCCGAAGTTCAAGCCGGCCCTGCCGGACACGGCCAATATCGGCCTCCTCCATACCAGTCTCGCCGGCGCGCCGGGGCACGACGTCTATGCGCCGACCTCGGTTCCCGAGCTTCAGGCGACGCGCTTTTCCTACTGGGCGCTCGGCCATGTGCACGGCCGCACGGCCTATGGCGATGCCGGCGGGCGCGTCGTCATGCCGGGCATGCCGCAGGGGCGGGATGTCAACGAAGGCGGGCCGAAGGGTGTGACGCTCGTCACCATCCGCGACGATCGCACGGTCGAGATCGAGGAGCGCGTGACCTCGCTTGCCGAGTTCGCCCGCGTGTCCGTGGATCTGTCCGGCGTCGAGGACTGGCGCGAGGCGATCGAGCGCATCGGCCGGGCGCTGGAAGACGCGCGCGCCCCGGCCCGCTCCCCCGTTCTGGTCGCGCGGCTGCATCTCAAGGGTCGCACCCCACTCGCCTTTCGCCTGCGGCGCGATGGCGATCTCCTCCATGCCGAGGCCTCGGTCCGGGCCGAGCGGGTCGGCCGGACCTTCGTGGAGAAGATCGCGGTCGAAACCGAGCCGCCGGGCAATGAGCGGGAGGCGGCGGGGCCGCTGGCCGAGCTGGGCCGGCTGATGCGCGAGGATGTCGCGAAAGCCCATGGCACGCGGGAGGCCGTGCGCGCCCTGGCCGAGAAGCTGCGCGACGAACTGCCGAGCGACGCGCGCGATTTCGCGGGACGCACCGAAGCGGAGTTCGAAGCCTTTCTGGACAAGCTCATGGTGGAGGCCGGCGAGGACATGCTCGCCCGGCTGAGCCTCGGCGCGGGGGAGGACGCCTGATGCGCCTTCGCCGCCTCGACCTCACGCGCTACGGCCGCTTCACCGACAATCGGCTCGATTTCGGCCCATCGACGCCCGGCGCGCCGGATTTCCACATCGTCTACGGATTGAACGAGGCCGGCAAATCAACCTCGCTTTCCGGCTTTCTCGACCTTCTCTTCGGCATCGAGCAGAAGTCGCGCTTCGATTTCCTGCATCCCTATTCCGCGATGGAAGTCGGCGCGCTGTTGGAGATCGACGGGGCCGAGCGTCATCTGATCCGCCGCAAGCAGCGCACTGGCTCGCTGACCGACGGCGCCGGCCAGGGCGTGAACGAGGCCCTGCTCGCCGGCGCGTTGGGCGGCCTGTCGCGCGAAAGTTACCGCGCCATGTTCTCGCTGGACGACGAGACGCTGGAGGCCGGCGGCGAGGCCATCCTGCAGAGCCGGGGCGATCTCGGCGAGCTTCTCTTCTCCGCCAGCGCGGGCCTTGCCGGCATCAGCGCCGCGTTGGTGCGCGCGCAGGACGAGGCCGACGCCATCCACCGCAAGCAGGCGCGCTCCACCGCGATCTATGCCCTGCGCCAGCGCATCGAGGCGCTGGACACCAAGCGCAACGAAATCGATACGGCCGCTTCACGGCACAATGCGCTGGCCGGCGACCTTGCAAAGGCAAGCGAGAGCTACGACGCGGTGATCTCCGAACTCGGTGGCTTGCGTCGTCGCTGGCGCGAGATCGAGGCCGCCTTGCGGGCGCTGCCCCGGCTGCGCGACCATGCCACGCTGGCCGAGGCGCTGGAGGCGGAAGGCGCTGCGCCCCGGCCGCCCGCCTCCTGGCGCGACAGCTTTCCCAAGCTTCTGGCGGAAAGCGCGCGGGTGGACGCAGCGCTTCGCAGGATCGAGAGCGACCGGGCGCGGATCGAGACCGAGCGGGCCGCCAGCCAGCCGGAACCCGCCCTTCTCTCGCTTCAGCCTCGCTGGCGCGCGCTGGAGGGCGACCGCGCCCGAGCCCTGACCGCCGAGGACGATCTGCCCCGGCGTCGGCGCGAGCTCGACGCGGCGGCGGCGCATCTCCGCGAAACGCTGGCCCTCCTCGGCGCGCCCGAGGGAACGGCTCCGGCGGCGCTTGTCCTGCCCGCGCCGGTGCTGGGCTCGCTTCGCGAGCGGATCGACGCGCGGCTCGCGCTGGAACAAAAGCTTGAAGCCGCCTTGGGCGAGGAGGCGGAGGCTGCGCATCGGCTGGAGACCGCCGAGACCGGCCGTGCCACGGGCGAGGCCGAAGGCTTCGACGCCTCGGCCCTGGCCGTGCTCGACACGGCCCGCGCGCTGGCCCGGCGCAGCGACGCAGCGGGGAGGCTCGCCCATTGGCGCGGCGAAGCGGCCAAGCGCCGTCAGGCCCTCGCCGCCCGGCTCGATGCGCTTCGACCCTGGGCCGGGGAAGCCTCGCAGCTGCGCGCCCTGCATCTGCCCGACAGCGACCGGCTCGCCGGTTGGCGGGCGCGCCTCGGGGAGACCGAACGCCGCGAGGCGGAAGCGCTGAACCGGCTGCGCGAGGCCGAGACGGAATCACGGCTGTCCGCCACCCGGCTCGGCGCGATGGAAAAAAGCGCCGGGGCGATCGACGACGCCCATGCCGAACGTCTGCGGGGCGAGCGTGACGAGGCTTGGGCGGCGCATCGCGGGAGTTTGAGCGAGGCCACCGCCGAGCGCTTCGAGACCCTGTTGAAGGCAGATGATGGGCTCTCGCAGCGCCGCCTTGCCCAGGCGCGTGAACTCGGGGAATTGCGCCAGCTCGGCACGGCGCTCGCGACCGCCGAGACCGCCGCCGAGCGCTGGCGCGAACTGGCCGACGAGGCCGGGCGCGACCGCGTGCGGATCGCCGCCGAGATCGCGAGCGCCCTGCCGCCCGCCCTGCGCGGGGAGGAGGACGACGGCGTCGCTCTTCTATCGCGGCTCGACGTCTTTTCGCGGCGCCGTGCGGACGCGCTGCACGCCTTCTCCGCTCTGGACGAAGCCGAGACGGCGCAGGAGGAGGCGGAAGCCGAGGCCGCGCGACTGCGCGAGGGCTTGTGCGAGGCGCTGCGCGCGCTGGGCCGCGAGCCTACCGGCGGGGATCTGGCTCTGTTGAGCGATGCCGCCGACGCGGTTCTGACCGAGGCGACGGAAGCGGGTGCGCGCCGCGCCGCCGCCGCGCGAGACCTCGAAGGGCGGCGGCTCGATCTGGAGCGGCGGCGGCGCGACGCGGAAGGCGCCCGCCGCTTGGCCGAGGAATGGGCGGCAAGTTGGCGCCGTCTGTTGAGCGACAGCGGCTTGGCCTCAGAGTTCGGACCTCGCTTCGCCCCGGCGGAGGCGGGCGAGGAGCTGGGCTTTGCCGCGCTCGGCCCGCTGGTCGGTGCGGTGCGCGAGATGCTGCCGGTTCTGGCCGAGCTTCCGGCACGCCTGCGTGCGGTGGCCGATCTGCAGCACCGGGTCGAGACCATGGAGGAGAACCGCCGCCACTTTGCCGAGGCGCTGGACGGTCTGATCGCCGCCTCCGGCCTCGCGCTGGACGAGGCCGCCCTCGCGGCCCGGGCGGAGCGCTTGGCCGGCGAAATCGAGACGGCGGAGCGCCGGGCGCAGGCGCAGCGCCATTTCCACGGCGAGTTGGAGCGGCTTTCCTCAGAACACGCCGATCTGCAGGAGGCGCAGGCGCGGCTCGCCGCCGAGGCCGAGGCGATGATCTCCGCCTTCGGCGTCGAGACCCTGGCCGAGGTCGGTCCCTGCCTGGAGGCGGCCGCCGAACGCGCCCGTCGCGAAGCGCGTCTTCAGGATTGGGAGCGCGACATCCTCGCCGATCTCTCCGTCGCCTCGCTCGAAGAGGCGCGCGCGCATCTGGCGGAGGCGGACGAAGAGGCGCTGGAAGCCGAGCGCGGGGCGCTGGACGCGCGCCTCAAAGACCTCGAAGCCCGACGCGAGACGCTGTTTCGCGCCAAGAGCGATGCGGCCGACGCGCTGGAGCGGATCGGCGGGGACGATGCCGTGGCGCGGCTGATGGGCGAGCGCCGGGTGGCGATCCTCGAAATGGAAGAGTTGGCGACGCGCGCGCTGCGCCTCCGAGCGGGCGCCCTGATCGCCGGCGAGGCGCTGCGCCTCTACCGCGACCGGCACCGCTCCGCCATGATGGACCGCGCCTCCCAGGCCTTCAGCACCATGACGCGGGGCGACTATGCCGGCCTCGCCACGCAGGCCGAGAAGGACCGCGAAACGCTGATCGGCCTGACGCGCGCGGGCGGCTCGCGCCTTGCCATGGACATGTCCAAGGGCACGCGCTTCCAGCTTTATCTCGCGCTGCGCCTGGCCGGCTACGAGGAGTTCGCCAAAGCCCGCGCGCCGGTTCCCTTCCTCGCCGACGACATCATGGAGACCTTCGACGAGCCGCGCTCGGAAGAGGTGCTGCGGCTTCTGGCGGCGCTGTCGCGCCACGGGCAGGTGATCTACCTCACCCATCACCGGCACCTCTGCGACCTCGCCCGAACGGTGGAGCCGAGCGTGAGGCTGCACGAGATCGCCAATTAGAAGGTCGGCGGCGTGCAGGCGCTGACGACCTCGCACGGGTTCGGCCCCACGCAGCGGAAGCGATGCGGGCGCCGGCTTTCGAAGTAATAGGCGTCGCCGGGGCCGAGAATGCGGCGCTCGTCGTCCACCGTCACCTCCAGCCGGCCCGACAGGACGATGCCGCCCTCCTCGCCCTCGTGGACGAGCGGCACCTTTCCCGTGTCGGCGCCGGGCTGGTAGCACTCCTTCAGGATCTGCAGCGAGCGGCCGAACAGGCTCTCGCCCACCTGCCGATAGGAGATCGGCCCCTTACCGATCTCCACCAGTTCCTCCGCCTGATAGAAGGCCTGTTTCGGCCGCTCCGGCTCGAAGGCGAAGAACTCGGCCAGACCGATCGGGATGCCGTCGAGAATGCGCTTCAACGCGCCGACGGAGGGATTGGTCGCGTTCGCCTCGATCAGCGAGACGGTGGAATTGGTGACGCCAGCCCGCTTTGCGAGCTGGCGCTGCGAAAGGCCATGCGCCAAGCGCAGGTGCCGCAGCCGCCCGCCGATATCGTCCGTCATGCCGCGCGTTCCTCTTGTTCGATTTGTCGAACAGTGGGGCAGCCGATCGCGTGAAATCAAGAGGTTGGGGTAAGCAAGAAAAGGACTTGTTCGCGCGCGGGATCGGCCCATTCTGGCGCGACCCTGCCCGGAGACGCCTCATGACCATCCACACACGCCCCAACACGCCCTCCCTCGACAGTTTCTGGATGCCGTTCACGGCCAACCGGCAGTTCAAGCAGGCGCCGCGCCTTCTCGTCTCGGCCGAGGGCATGCGCTACACCGATATGGAGGGGCGCACGGTGCTGGATGGCACGGCGGGGCTCTGGTGCGTCAATGCGGGCCATGGCCGCAAGCGCATCGCCAGCGCCGTGGAGCGCCAGCTTCTGACGCTGGACTATGCTCCGACCTTCCAGATGGGCCATCCCATCGCCTTCGAATTCGCCGAGCGGCTGGCCGCCATGGCGCCGGGGCCGGACGGCGGCAAGCTCGACCGCATCTTCTTCACCGGCTCGGGCTCGGAATCGGTCGACACCGCGCTGAAGATCGCGATCGCCTACCAGCGCGCCATCGGCCAGGGCACGCGCACGCGCCTGATCGGCCGCGAGCGCGGCTATCACGGCGTCGGCTTCGGCGGCATCACGGTCGGCGGCCTCGTCAACAACCGGCGCGTCTTCCCGCTTCTGCCGGGTGCCGATCACCTGCGTCATACGCATGATCTGGCACGGAACGCCTTCACCAAGGACGGGCTTCCCGAACACGGCGCCGATCTCGCCGACGATCTGGAGCGGCTGGTGGCGCTGCACGGGGCGGAGACGATCGCAGCCTGCATCGTGGAGCCGGTGGCGGGCTCGACCGGCGTCCTCCTGCCGCCCAAGAACTATCTCGAACGGCTGCGCGCGATCTGCGACCGGCACGGCATTCTTCTGATTTTCGACGAGGTCATCACGGGCTTCGGGCGGCTGGGCAGCCCGTTCGCGACCGATCATTTCGGCGTGGTGCCCGATCTCGTGACCACTGCCAAGGGCCTCACCAACGGCGTCATCCCGATGGGCGCGGTGTTCGCCAGCCGCAAGCTGCACGATGCGCTGATGCAGGGGCCGGAAGGCGCGATCGAACTGTTCCACGGCTACACCTATTCCGGCCACCCCGCCGCCTGCGCGGCGGGCCTCGCGACGATGGAGATCTATGAGGAGGAAGGCCTTCTGACCCGCGCCGCCGACCTGGCCGGCACCTGGTCCGACACGATCCACGGGCTTCGCGGCCTGCCGCATGTCATCGATATCCGCACGATCGGCCTCGTCGCCGGCATCGAGCTTCAGCCGCGCGAAGGCGCGCCCGGAGCGCGGGCTTACGAGGTGTTCGTGGAATGCCTGAAGCGCGGGCTTCTGATCCGCGTCACCGGCGACATCATCGCCCTTTCCCCGCCGCTGATCGTGCAGGCGGAGGAGATCGCGGAAATGGCCGACACGCTCGGCGCCGTGATCCGCGCCACGGCCTGACAGACTTTGGGACGGCGGGGCCTTTCCCTCGCCGTCCGTCCGTCAGGTCCAATACAGGATGCGCCCGCGCGGCAGCTTGGCGGCGAGTTTGCTGGTGAAGAAGCCGCGCAAGGCCGCCATGGTCGGGGCATCGTAGACCTGTTTCACCGCGCCGAAGCGCGTGCGCTTTTCGCGCCGGTCCTGTCCGCTCATGTCGAGATCGGAGCCGGGATACCAGCTTTCCAGAACCGCCTTCGAGCCGGGCGTGTAGCGGTGGGTGATGAGTTCCACCGTCAGGTCGGCCGTCTCGGGCGCGTCGCCCAGCACAGCGGCGATGTCGCCGATCAAGGTGCCATAGGCCTCGCGCCAGCCCTCGGCCGCGATGATCGGCGCGATCGTGAGGCCGATGGGATAGCCGGCGTCTGCCATTCGGCGCAGCGCCAGAAGCCGCTCGCCGACCTTGGCCGTGCCGCCTTCGAACCGCGCGAAGGCCGCGGGGTTCAGCGAGGCGCGCATGCGGGTGCGGCCGCGATGGTCGAGCTCCAGCAGCGGCTCGACCCCGGCGAACTTGGTGGTGAAGCGCAGTTGCACGTCCGCCTCCCACTGTCCGAAGCGGGCGATCATCGCCGAGAGCGAGCCCGTCACCGGTTCGATCGCCAGCGGGTCGGTGTAGCAGGAGGCCTCGAAGGTCGTCCCCTCGCCTGCCCGCGCGTCGCTTCGCGAGGTCACCATGCCCTGGCCGAGATAGCGCGGCAGGGCGGCGGAGATGTCGTCGAGATTGGCGTAGACGCGGGTGATCGGCGGCCCTTTCAACGAGCCGGCGAGATAGCAGTAGCTGCAATGGGCCGGGCAGCCTTCGGCAAGGTCCACCCGCCAGTCGGCACTTGGCGCGATCGGCTGGAGCTTCAGCTTGGAGGGCGGTGCGACCACGACCGCGAGGGTCGACTTGGCGGCGGCGTAGCCGCGTTTGGGATCGGCGGCGCGGTCCAGGGGCAGGCGATCCGTGGCGAGGCGCTCGACGGCAAGGCCGAGACCTTCGGCCCGTTCCGCGATCGCGCGGCCATGCGTGTGCGCCAGTGCAGAGGCGGTGACCAGGACCCGGCGGGGGAGCCAGAGGCCCTTCGGTCGGGAAGCGGATCGGGGATCGTGCAGCATGTCGGTCAACTTCGGAAGGCCCGGCCGGTTCGCCCAGTGAGACAAAGCCACGCGGACCCGGCCCGGCGCGCCCTCCATTCAAACGAAAGCAGCCCAGCTGGGGAAACCCGCCGGACCGCTTCGATGGTTCGTGTGATCGACGGCGGGACTGGGCGCCGCCTGTGTCAGAGGCCGAAAATCAGCGCGATGCCTTGTAGAGCTTCTGCGCGATCTCGAACATTTCTTCCGGCGCGTAGTCCGGCGTGAAGGCCGAAGGCACGCCGGTCAGCTGGTGAATCTTGCCGCCCTCGGGATGGCCGTCGACCACTTCGAGTTCGCCCTGCGGATCGTCGGGCAGGGCGACCTCGCCATTGCCCCAGATGCCCGCCATTTCCTTGTAGTCGTTGGGGCTGAACGTATAAAGCCGGCGATGCGAACCCTCGTCCAGATACTTCTGGCATTCCGGAATCTTGCTAAGCGGAATGTTCGGCGTCGGCAAGAAATCCTTGATCTTGACGCCGGTGATCTTTTCCAGCGCCAGGGCGTAGGCATGGGCGTGCACGGAGCCGCGCACCAGAAGATAGCCGCAGACCTCGCGGCCTGTCGGATCGGTCAAGGTCTCGTAGACCCGCAGCTTGTGCAGCCGCGCGCCGCATTCCAGGTGGAAATTGTGGAGGAGATCGACCACGACATTGCCGGTCGTCGTGACGAAGTCGTTGTTCCACGAAATGCCGTTGGAATTGACCGGCATGGCACCGCCGCCGGCCGACAGGAAGGCTGCCGCGTTGCGCATGTCCTTCATGTCGACGAAGGGCGCGCCCGAGATGTCGCCGCCGTCGCCCTTGTCGCCGTTGGGCTTGTCCGGCCCGTTGGCGAGCATGGCGACGCCGTTCGACACCAGTTCGACATGGCCGAGCTCTTCGGCCGTAATGGATGCGACCAGACTGTAGAACGGTCGCAGCTTATCCTTGGAGCGGAAGTTGAAGCTCTGGAACATGTAGTTCCCGAGCGTGGACATTTCGCCATATTTGCCGCCGAGCAGTTCCTGAAGCGCGGCGGCGGCATTCGGGTCGGCCCGTTTCGGGGCGGGTAGCTCAGCCTGAAGCTGATCGACACGCATGAACATGATGGCACTCTCCGTTGGTCACAGGTCCAACGGAAGCTCTTCCCGGGTGTTCCGCTCCGAACGTCATTGTCGCTTACGGTGTTCGTAGGGAGGACGCGACTTTGCCCCTGCCCGGCCCCGTCTCACCGCTCGCGCAGGGATTCCTCCAGGTTTTCGAGAACCGGCGCGATGAGATATTGCAGCACAGTACGCCCCTTGGTCGGGATGATGACCGCTGCCTCCATGCCCGCGACGAGCTTCTCGCGAATGTCGGGCGGAATGCTGTCGCCGTCGATCGCCACTTCGATCGAGTAATAGGCGGGAACCTGCGGATTGGCGTCGACGATCGCATCGCGCGAGACGTAGCGCAGCGTTCCGGTCAGCTTTTCGCGGCGATATTTCATCAAGGCGTTGAGATGGATCTCGACCGCCATGCCCTCGCGGATCCGGTCGATATCGGCCGGCAGGACCTTGGCCTTGAGGCTAAGATCGTCGGACTGCGGCACCACGTCGAGCAGCGGTTCGCCGGGGCGCACCACGCCGCCCACGGTGAAGACGCGCATCTGCTGCACCGTGCCGGTGACGGGCGAGCGGATGTCGGTGCGCGACATCTGATCCAGCGCGATCTGGCGCTCCTGCCGGAACTGGGCGATCTGCTTGCCGGTCTCCACCAGAGCGTTGGCGGCCTCCTGTCGGTAGTCCTTGCGCAGCGATTCCCGGCGAAGCGCGATCTCGGCGATCTTGTCCTTGGCCTTCTGCACGTCGTTGCGCGCCTTCTTGACGGAGCCTTCCAGAAGACCCTTCTGGCGCTCCAGCGCGGTGACGCGGCTGACGGCGACGAGGCCCTTCTCGAAGAGGTGGCGCAGGCCCGTCAGTTCCTGCACGAGGCTGGCGATCTGGTCGTTGGCGGTCTGCGTGTCGAGCCGGGCCTGCTCGATCTCGTTGCGGACCTGCTTTTCCTGCACGTCGAGAAGCTCCAAGCCGCCGTTCAGCACCTGACGGCGGCTTTCGAACTCGCGGTGATTGTCGTCGATCGCGGTGGAGTCGGAGCCGCGCAGAAGCGAGGTCGCCTCCTCGGGAATGACCATGTAGTCCTTGAGGTCGCGCTGCGCGATCTGCCGCGCTTCGGTGGCCAGCGCGTTGGCGAGGCCCTTGGCCGCCGCCGTGGCGGTGGCCTGCGTGCGCGTCAGCTCCAGCCGGATCAGGGTCTGGCCAGCTTCCACCAGATCGCCGTCCCGCACGAGGATTTCCGAGACGATGCCGCCCTCGAAATGCTGGACGGTCTTGCGATAGGACTCCACCGAGAAGGCGCCGCTGACGACCACGGCCGCGTTGATATGGGCAAAGGCGGCCCAGCCGCCGCAGACGCCGACGCCCAGCGCCAGGATGATGTAGCCGGTGCGGATCGCCGCGCGCCAGTCCGTGTTGGGTTTGGGCGCCCCGAGGGCGAGATCGACGCTCACAGCCGCGCGACCCTCGGCTCGGGCTGCAGCACCAGCGGCGGCGGCGTGCCGCGCAGGCGCGGCAGGCGGCTGAAGATCTGCTCGCGCCCGCCCATGGCCTGGACCGTGCCTTCGTTCAGAACAAGAAGATCGTCGCAGAAGGCCAGGAGGCTGACGCGGTGCGAGACGACGATCACCGCCGCCCCGTCGTCGCGCATCGCCTGCATGGTGCGGCCCAGCACCTGCTCGGCCGGCGCGTCGAGATTGGAATTGGGCTCGTCCAGAACGAGAAGGCGCGGCCGCCCGTAGACGGCGCGGGCCAGCGCCACGCGCTGGCGCTGGCCGCCCGACAGCGTGTGCCCGCCGGCGCCCAGCCGCGTGGAATAGCCATCCGGCAGGCCGCGGATGATGTCGTGAATGCCGGCCAGTTCCACCGCGTCGAGGATCTTCTCGCTGGTGGAGGCGGGGTCGAAGCGGGCGATGTTCTCCGCGATCGTGCCGGGCAGGAATTCCACGTCCTGCGGGATATAGCCGATATGGCGGCCGAGATCGTCCTCGTTCCAATGCTGGAGATCCTGCTCGCCGAACACGACCGTGCCCCGGCGCACCTTCCAAATGCCGACGAGCATCCGCCCGAGGCAGGACTTGCCCGCCCCGCTCGGGCCGACGACGCCCAGGATACGGCCGGGATGCAGGGTGAAGGACACGTCGTTGATGATCGGCTTGTCGGTGCTGGGCGGCCCGCCGACGATGCGCGAGACGGTGAGCGGCCCGCTGGGCGGGGGAAGTTGCACATGCTGGCGCTCGGCGCCCACGGTGCGCAGAAGGCTGTCGAGGCGCTTGGCGGCGAGCCAGAAGGACTGGATCGAGCTCCAGTTGTTGATGATGTACTGCAGCGGCCCCTGGGCACGCATCATCATCATCAGAACCACGAACAGGATGCCGATATGGATCTGGTTCGCCAGGAACAGGAAGCCGCCGACGCCGTAGACGATGATCATCTGCCCGTTCTGGACGATGCGCGGCACGAGCCCGAGGCGCGAGGCGCGAGACTGCGCGGCCGCGCGCCAACCGACGCCCTCGCTGTGCAGGTCGTACCAGCGGTTGGTGACGGTCGGCAGCATTCCCATGACGCGCACCGTCTCAGCGTTGCGCGACACGGCGAGCCCGAACTCATTGGCTTCGTTGTCGAGCCGCTGCGCGGCCTTTAGATGGCCGGCGACGAGATAGTGCGTGGAAACGGAGACGAAGGCCGAGAAGCCGAGAAGGCCGAGCGTGAGAAAGCCGAAAGCGGCGCTCATCGAGAACATGACGATGACGAAGAGCGGCGACCAGAAGGCGTCGATCAGGGCCGAGAGCGATGGGCCGCAGAGGAAGCGCCGGGTGGTTTGGAGATCGGCCAGCGCCTGCGCGGGCGAACCCGTGCCGAGCCGCCGCTCGCGGTTGAAGGCGTCGAAGCAGATGCGCGTCAGCTTCTGGTCGATCACCGTTCCCATGCGCTCCAGCACCTGCGAGCGCACGACTTCGAGCAGCGTGTAGGTGACCGTCACCACCACGGCGAGAAGGATCAGCGTGACGAGGGTGGAGGCGTTCCGGCTCGACCCCACGCGCTCCATGATGCTCATGGGGATGAAGGACATGCCCATGAACAGGAACGGAAAGAAGAAGCCGAAGGCGAGCAGCACGAGATAGCCGTAGGAGAATTCGCGCAGGATGCCGAGCAGCGGCGAGGTGGAGGCGACGCTCATGGTGCGACGCTCATGGCCGGTGCATCCGGGCGGGGGCGGCGGGCGTGCGGGCAGGACCGGGCGTCAAGCTCCGACCCTCCCCCGCCTTGCTGCCGCCGGGTGCGCATGGACCGGCTCCCCCTCCTGTAGCGGCCCGTTCGCCGCGAAATTCCTGTTGCCTTTTCCGAACGGAAGAAGGTCTAGCTTACCATCGCAGAAGAGTCTGAAAGGCAGCTTAAGCGCCCCGTCGCTCCCGCGAGGCGTGGGCGTCCTCACATGCGCGAGGGAACGCCGTTCTTCTCGATGAAGGCCTTCATCCGGTCGTAGCGCTCGGAAAAGAGCGACTGGAACCGGTCGAAGCGCCAGGGAGCGAAGGCGTCCTTCAACGTCTGTCGCTCGAACTCCTCGGGCGTGTAGATCGGCAGGTCGAACGTCTCTGCCAGCTCGCGCGAGCGCGTGTCGTAGGAGAACAGGACGCCCGGCACGCCGACCGCGACCGCCGGCAGAACGGCGTGGACGCGGTAGCCGAGCGCGGCGTCGAACTGCGTGGCGTAGAGGTCGTAGTCGTCCGGCGCGCCGACGTAATAGAGGCGGCGCTCATAGAGATCGCGCAGCACCCGGCCCGTGGTCTCGTCGAACCAACCTTCGGCCACGAGCTTGGCGGTGGCCGCCTCCATGTGCTTGGGCACCTTGAAGAAGAACGCCTTCTCCTCCGGCTCGCCATGGCAGGAAAGGAAGAGGTCGGAGGCCAGCGCCAGCTTGGCGATCATGCGCTTCTGCGTCGCCTGGAAGGCGGCGGGATCGACCGCGTAGGTCGAGCCAACCTCGCGTCGCAGGCTGAAGGTGACGCGCTTGGGGCCGTCGCTCGCATGCTTGAGCGCCATGGTTCGGTCGAGCCCGCGGAAAATCGACGGGCAGCCGACGATTTCCAGATTGTGGATGCCGTTGCGATGCAGCGTCTCGGCGCTGTAGGCGCCGCGAACGCCGATCGACGGCGTGCGATCGGCGATCGCCTGCCAGACGCGCCGCCCCTCGGTCGGCAGGATGATCGGGCGCTCCCGCTCGGCCTGCGCACCGACGCCGATGCACAGAACCGGCAGGTTCAGCGCCTCGATCCAGGCGAGGAAGTGGCCCCAGTCCATATCCTCGTGGATATAGTTGGACCCACGCAGGAGGATGAAGTCGCAATTGGTCTTCAGCCGGTGCAACTCGGCATCGGTGACCGGCTCGTCGATATTGAGGAGATGGCCCTCGCTATAGTCCACCACCCGCAAGGTCGAATCGTAGACGCAAATATCGCCGGTGTTGTAATATTTCTCCAACGTGTCCTGAAAAGGAACGTCGAACCAGACAGCCTTGTGGTTGTTCAGCCTGCGTCCGGAATACTTCACAAGGGCTGCGCGCATGTCGTTCACCTTGGGACGCCGGTCCCGTCAAGAATTCGATCGATGATGCCGAAGAGAGATTAAGTTTTTATCGAACCCGCTCAGCCCTGAGGCCAGACACCGGGCTGAGGACGATCTGTCGCGCCGCCGGTGGGCCGGGGCGAGGCGCCCATCACCAGCCGCTCCATCCGGGGCAGGCTGACGCGCCGGAGATCGAAGCGGCGACGGATCGTCTCGCGCGCCCGGCGGCCCATTTCGGCATGGCGCTCGGGCGCGCGCAGCACCCGCAGCAGCGCCTCGGCCAGCGCGTCCGGCGAATGGAACGGCACAAGAAGCCCGTTCTGCCCGTCGATCACCTCGCGCACGGGCGGCGTGTCGGAGGCGACCAGGACGCAGCCCGTCGCCATGGCCTCCAGGCACGACCAGGACAGGACGAAGGGATAGGTGAGATAGGCGTGGACGCGCGACACGCGCAGAACGTCGAGATAGTCCTCGTAGGGCAGATGGCCGAGGAAGTGGACGCGCTTGAGATCGAGCCCGCCGGACACCTCGTCCAAGAAGATCTGGTGCCAGGTCTTTCCCGAAGGCGCGCGCTGGCCGTAGGACACGCCGAAGCCGCCGACGATCACCACCCGCGCCTTGGGCCGCTCGGCGAGAACGCGCGGCAGGGCGCGCATGAAGATGTGATAGCCGCGCAGGGGCTCCAGATTGCGGTTCACGAAGGTGATGACCTCGTCGTCGCGCGACAGGAGCGTGCCGTCCTCCAGCCGGCAGCGCGCCTCCGGCCGGGGGCGCACATGGTCTGTGTCGATCCCCTCGTGCGCGACCGCGATGGAGGAGCCGAGCGCGGGCGGAAATGTCGAACGCTGCCATTCGGTCGGCGTGATGGCGAGATCGGCCTCGGCCAGCGCCAGAAGGGTCATGGCGTTGCGCGCGCGCAGCGACACCGCGCCGTCGAGGCCGAGGGCGGGAAATTCGGGGTCGAAGTTCACGTCGGACTGTTCGGTCCGGTAGAAATACTCGCAATAGACCACGAGGCGCGCGCCGGGAAACACCGCGCGCAGCGGCAGCGCCTCGCCCCAGCCGCTGTGGACCACCACGAGATCGGGCGAAAAGCCTTCCGACATCAGCATGGCCGCGACATAGAGAACCTGCTCGGCGCGGCGCGTTTCCAGATCGAAGCGGCGTGCGAAGGGATGGGTCGCGCCGACATCGGCCATCTGCAAGGAGTAGCGATGCAGCGTCACGCCGCGCACCGGCCGCGCGCCGTCGGCGCCGATCGCCCTCACCTCGTTGGCAGGGTCGGCGGCCAGATGTTCGGCGAGGTGACGGAACTGGGCCGGGAAGTTGTTGTGGACGAAGAGGATCTTCATGAAGCGGCGGCGCGCGCGTCGCCCTCGCCCTCGCCCTCGCCTTCCGCGCCCAGAAGCTCGGCCTGCTCGGTGCGGCCGAAATCGCCGCGCAGCTGGTCCAGCCGGCAGCCAGGCTTGAGGCACAGCGCCCAAAGGGCGAACCGGCCACGCGACAGGCGCACCTCGGCGAAGCCGCTTTCCAGCACCAGCCGCGCCAGTCGCGACAGCGTGAAGCCGGTGCGATGGGTCATGAAGCCGAAGCCCGCCTCGATCGAGGGCCCGTGCCCCCAGAGCATGTCGAGCGGCGTCACCGGGCCGGAGGCCGAGGGATAGGCCACCTCATCGATCCCATGCTCGACGATGAAGCGCGCGATCTCCTCGACATCGGGACAGGTGATCAACGCGAAGCCACGCGGGGCGAGGACGCGGGCGAACTCGCTCAAGGCGAGCGGCACCTCGTGCGAGGGAAGATGCTCCAGATTGTGCGAGGACCAGAGCGCGTCGAAGCTGGCGTCCGCCACGGCATGGCGCATGTCCACCATGCTGGCCAGAATATCCGGCTGCACCTTGGGCTCCACATCGAGCCGCACTTCCCGCCAATGCGGCCAGCGAAAGGCGGGGTGCAGCTTGCCGGGATGAGCCGGGCCGCTGCCGACATTGAGGACATGGCGGCGGATCAGAGCGGCGCTCATGCCGCCGCTTCCTGTTCGAGTTCCGGCGAAAGCGGCGCGAACTCGGCGCCGAGCACGACATCGCCGAGATCGAACAGGTCGCTTCCGTCCAACGCGAAGTCCATCTCCTCCAGGCTCGCGAGCATGAAGTCGGCGGGATCGCTGGCGATGGCCACGGCCTTGGGCGGCGGCGCGCCGAGCGCGCGCGGCTCGGGTTTGGGAAGGCGCTCGGGCCGCAGGTGGCGGCGCGAGAAGAGCATGGCGCCGGCGAGATCCAGCGGCAGGAAGGACTGGCGCGCAAGGCTCGCCACGACGGGGTTGCCCAGCGCGGCGAAGGCGCTGGCATCCACCGTCCAGTCGCCCCGGCTTGCGCCGGCCTCGTCCACGATCGGCACCAGCACGCCGGCGATGCGCAGGAGCTCCAGCGCCTGGGACAGGCGGGCGCGGCCCGAGCGCGTCATGTGCAGCGTGTTGCGGATCGCCATCATTTCCGGCCCGAGCTGGCCGGTGGCGAGATCGACCGAGATCGGCGCGCCCTGCGCCCCGAGCAGACCGGCGCCGGGCACGAGCACGTCGATCTCGTCGATCGGCCGTTGCGCCTCGCGCTCCGCCAGCACGAAAGGATAGGTGCGAAGCGCGATCGGCAGGTAGCCGAGGCGCCAGGCGCCGTCCGGCTCCATCGCGGGCCGGACGAGATCGGCCTCCGCGACCAGCGCACCTAGCACCGGCTCGCCGCCTTCGATGCGCGCGACCAGCGGCAGGTGATGGGCCGTCAGGAGATATTCTGTGTCGTTGACCGCGACGAAGCCGGCCTCCAGCGCGAAGCGAAAGGCGCGCGGCGCGCTGTAGCGCTGGCTCGCGAAGGCAAGAAGCGGAACCGCGCCCGTCATGCCGCCGCGCTCCGCGCCGAGGCCGCGCGGGCCTGCGCCAGGAGCGCGCCGGCGCGAAACAGGGACAGGCGGTGTAGCCCGAGCAACCGGGCGGCCACCACACCGAACTCCTCCATCACCGGTGCCAAAGCCGGCGTGTCGAAGACGCGCGGCGCGACCACGAGAAGATCGGTGATCTCGCAGCGGCGCCCGGCGCCGAGATCGAAGGCCAGCGTCCAGGGCTCGAGGAAGCCGCGCACCGCCAGCGAAAGCGAGAGGGCGCGGGTGCGCGCGAGATCGCGCTCGAAGATTTCCAGCGCGCGAAGGCGCAGTTCCGCGCCGCGCGAGAGCTTGCCCTCGGACGTGGCGATCGGCGCGCCCGCGTCCGTCACCTCGTCGGCGCAGGCCGTGTCCAGCATCAGCCGCTGGCCCGGCCGCCCGGCCTCCGCCGGGTCGGCGGGCAGGGTCAGCGGATAGGCCTGGAACAGGAGCGGCAGCAGCGCCAGGGCGCGCTCGGTGCCGGGCGGAAAGCCGGTTCCATCCTCCATCAGCGTGCGCAGGACGACCAGCTCCGGGCCGCTCTCGCGCGCCTGCCAGATCAGCGGAAAGGTCGCGGCCAGCCGCTCGGCCTCCGCCGCCACGACCGGCACGACGCGCGACTGGCGCGGCAGCGGATAGGCGAAGGGCGAGAAGATGCGCGAGGCCATCAGCTCGGGCGACAGGGGGCGGGGCGCCTCGGCCAGCATGGCGCTAGACCTCCGGCCGGCAGGGCACGAAGGCGGTGAAGCGCTCGGCGCCGCCTCCGCGCGGCAGGCTGGGCGCGGTGTCGAGGTTGAGAAGCAGAAGTTCGCGATCGCCGAACCCGTGCTCGATCGGGTTCGAGGCGGCCGGCGCGCCGGCGTGCTGCGCGCCCTCCTCCACCGCCACCGTGCCGCGCCGCTCCGACCAGAGGCCGACCACGGGCGGCACGGCGGGAAAGGCCCCGCGCAGCTCGTCCCGCATGGCGGCGAAGCTATCTCCCCCGAGATCCTCGCGGATTTCGAGCGCCATGGGCTGGAGCAGATGCACCTCCAGGACCCCGGCCGCGATCATCGCCACCTCGTCGCAGCGCCGGCGCGGCTCCAGATGCGAGAGCGCGGGCGGCAGAAGCTGCGTGTGCGCGCCGATGAGGCCGAGGAGGCGCAGCGCATCATACTGCGTCTGGTCTATCCACCCGCGCGACAGCATCCAGGATAGGGATTCCGGCTCGCGCCCCTGGCGGCGCCGATCCGCCCCTTGCGCGTCGCGCAGCGCGAGGCAGGACCGGCGCTGCTTGAGAAGAAAGGCGCTGCCTTCCAGGCGGATGTCGAGAAGGCGCATGTCGTGCCAGGGCTCCAGCGCCACGGGAATGCGAAAGCCGACGAACCCGTCGCCGACGCCGGCATCGGCCAGATCCTGCCGGAACAGCTCCACGATGCCGCCGCCGACGCAGGTTTCGTCCACGAAGGCGAGGACGCGCGCCCCGCGCAGGGGCCATTGCGGGCTGCTGACCCAGCCTTCCACGCGCGAGCGCGAGACGAAGTCGATATGCCCCTGGATCATGGCGCGGCGACCATGCGGCTGGCCGCCATGGTGGCGAAGAAGGCGAGATAGCGCTCGGCCATGCCCGTCGCCGAGAGAACCGTGGGAATGCCAGCCTTCAGCGTGGCGTGGTTGCGCGGATCGGCCCCGAGCTGAACCGCGCGCAGGAGGTCGCTCGCGTCGCCCAGCCGGAAATGCAGGCCCGACACGCCGTTTGGCACTTTTTCGGCCATGCCGCCGATGCCGGTGCAGATCACGGGCAGGCCGACGGAATAGGCCTCCTGAATCACCACGGGCGAGTTCTCCCACCATTTGCTGGGGATCACGAGATAATCGCAATCGGCCATCAGCCGGTGGACCGAGGCGTTGCTGTAGGCGCCAGCATAGGTCAGGAACGGATAGGCCTTGAGCGCAGCCTCGAAGCGCTCGGTGAAGCTGGCGGACTGGCCCACCAGATTGCCGTGGATTCGAAAACGCACCTTGCGCGCCAGATCGGGGTCCTTGGCGATCAGCTCGGCCGCGTCGAGAATGACGTCGACGCCCTTGAACGGCGTGATCTGGCCGAAGAAGCCGAAGACCCAAGCCCCCTCGCCCCGCTCGCCGTGCCGCGCCTCGGGCGGCGCCAGGAGCCCGTTCTCGATCACCGTGGTGCGGTCCGCCGACAGGCCCCATTCGATGAAACGCTCGGCCAGGAAGCGGCTCGGCGAGACGAAGCCGTCGAAGGCGCCGAACCCGTCCAGCATGGTTTCCTTGCGCATGGCGAAGCGGCTGCGGCTTTCGCCGGGGAAGCAGCTGGTGCAATCGTCCCACCGCGCGCGCTCGCACAGGACCTGCGCGGGGCGCGTCACCATCTGTCCGTGATTGTGGCAGATCGCCAGGAATTCGTGGATCGTCAGGAAGTTGAGGACGCCCGGCAGCCGGCGAGAGGCGCGCAGCGTGTTGAGGCCGAGATTGTAGAAATGATGGAAATTGACGAGGCCGATCCGCTGCTCGCGCAGGATCGTCAGCAGTTGCTCCTCCTCGCCCGCCGGGGCGAGATGGTAGAAATGGTCGTAGCGCGCGGCGTCGCGGAACACGGCGAACTCGGTCTCGTGGCCGAGCGAGAGCTTCTGCCGGTCGGCCTCCGCGCAGGAGCCGATATAGATGGCATCGACGCCGATCTCGCGCAGGCCCCGGTAGAGCGCATAGGCCGAGATTTCCGCCCCGCCCTTGGAAAGCGAGGGATGGCTGTGGGAGACGATGGCCATGCGCTTGGGCAGCAGCGCCTGCTCGAAGCCCATGTGGCGGATCGGGCCAAGCTTCATCGCGCCGCGCCTTTCAGAATGTCCGCTTCGATGAGGTCGGCGAGGCGCGACAGGCGCGGGCGCTCCAGGCGCACCGCCCCGCCAGCGACGAGCCGGTCGAGCCCGGGCTGCTCGGGCAGCGCGCCGCCCGCGTGCGTGCCGCGCAGGAAGCGCGGCGCCGTGCGACTCCAGTCGATCAGGGCCGGCGTGCTCCAGCCGAATGCGGCGGCCGACAGCGCGCCGTCGATCCGGTCCGGCCGTCCTTCGTCGTCCACGATCTCGAACCGATCGACCGAATGGCCGCGCCGCGCAAGGCTCGCTCGCGCCCCGGCCCAGCCCGCCGCCGTCAGCGCCACGCCGCGCCCGACATGGACGAAGCGCTTGGCCTCCATGCGCGCCAGCATCCAGGGCAGTTCGGCCACCACCTCGTCGGGATGAGCGACCACGAAGAGCGAGAGCGGTGCCTCGGTGCGCGCCCGCAGCTCCTCGAAGCGCAGCAGCGCTTCGGACCGGTTGCGGCCGGTGTCGGCGACGAAAGCGAGGCCAGTGCCGGGTTCGAGGTCGGGCAGGTAGCGCGCGGCGCGGTCGAAGACGAGGCGCAGGTTCCCCTCGTCGGCGGGAAGGCGCTGCACGACGGCCCGCTCGGCCGGGGCGAGGGCGAGAACGGCAGGCGCGCGCCATTCCGCGCGCAGCGTGTCCTGCACGGCGGACACCAGTGCGGGATAAACGGGCTCGAAGCGCAGCGAGGGATAGAGCGCCAGAACCTCGTCGCCATCGGTCACGAGATCGAGGCGGCGGGGCACTTTGGGATCGACCCGGAGGACGGCCGACGTGCCATCTTCCAGAACCACGCGCAGGAGCGGCGCGGCGGAGGCGCCGACCGGCAAGGCGCCACGAAAGATCGTGGTGAAGCCGGCGCGGGCGGTGACGGAGGGCGCCGATCCGAAGGCGCCCTGAAGATCGGTGCGCGGGCGGAAATAGGTGCAGGTCTCGTCGGCGGTCAGCACCGTGTCGCCGATCTTGAGATGAAAGGTCTCGGTGCGCTTGGCGGGGCTGACGGCCCAGCCTTCGGCGATGCAGCCGAAGCCGGGAATGAGCAGCAGCCGATCGACGCCACCCTCCACGAAGACGCCGCCCGCGGCCGAGGCGCCGGGAAGCCAGTTGGCGAGCGAGGCTAGCACCGCGCCCATCGCCTCCCCCTGCCCGCCCACCAGCGCGGGCTGAAGCTGCTGATAGGCGGCCGTAAAGGCGTCGGCGCGCACGAGGCGGGTCTGCGGAGTCAGGCGAAGGTGGAACTGGCCTTTGTCGCCGGCAAAGACGAACCCGTCCTTGAAGTGGGCGGGCGGCGTCCATCCGGTCTCGATCAGTCCGACGACCCCGACGCAATTGGCCGACAGGTCGGAACGCTCGTAGGGGGCGACGGCGATGCCTGCGGGGTGCTTTACCCTGTCCGCGACGACGGCGGGAAACTCGGTGTCGATGCCGCGCTTGGCCCAGCCGATGAACCAGACCTGCCCGTCGGAGGACAGGTGGACGAGATCGATCTGCCCGATTTCGCCATCGGAATGGGGCAGAAGCGGGCGCTCGCGCAGGCGCTCGGCCTCAAGGCGCAGGGCGCGCAGCTGGCCGAGGAGCCGGTCGCCCTTGGAGCGCGGCGCCTCGCGCCGGCCAAGTTCGGAAAGGATCGCCTCGCGCCATTGCGCGACCAGCTCGCCGACGCTCGGCGCGCGGCCCGCTGGGGGCAGGAGCGTGACGTCGGTGCCCGCCACGCGCAGTGACACAGGTTTGTCGTGCCGATGGGCGGCCAGCCGCGCCAGACGGCCGAACACGGACGGATCGAAGCGGAAGCCCGCGCGGCAGCGGGGCGAGACGTGAATGTCGATGTCGGGCCGGGCGAGCCCGGTCGTGCCCAGCGCCATGACATAGCCGCCGACCGAAAGCTCCAGCTCGACGCGGCGGCCGGGCTCCTCGATCGCCACGGCCCAGCCCTCGATGCCGTTGATCGGGTCGAACCGGTCGATTCGGCCGCGCCAAAGTCCGCCCAGCGAGGGCGAGAGTTCGGGCGATGCGTAGCGAGGGGGCGTGTGGTTCAGCATGTCATGCCATCCGGCCGAACCGATTGGGTTGCGCTATTGGTCCGGTCGGACCGTCTTCATGCGATCGCGGGACTCGCCGACAGGGCGATCACCCGCCCGCCTGGCGGAACCACCAGCTCGGCCGAGGCGCGGATGTCGATCACCACGAGGTTCTCGGCCGTCAGCGTGTAGTCCGAGAGCGTGCCCTGCGGCGCGTCGCCCGCCGCGCTCGACACATGCGTGCCTTCCATGACCCGAAGGCGCGCCCGGTCGGTGGAGTAGAAGGCCAGGAGAGGGGCTGCGTCGGGCAGCGAGGCGACGCGGCGGATCTCGGCCTGCAGCGCCTCGCCCTGCATCATCTCGACTTGCTCCAGCTGCGCGTCGAGGCCGAGATAGCTTTCGAAGAGCTGCGCGGCGACCGTCACGGGCTTGTCCAGAACCGGGGTCTCGCTCGTCGGCACGCGCCGCGACAGACCGCGCTCATAGGCGCCGAAGGACCAGAGAATGCGCAGGAAGTCGAAGTCCGACTGCGGAATGCGCCCATGCTTCAGGGCCCATTTGAGGGCGGCGAGGCGGGTGCGCATTTCGGCGCGATCGAGGCGGGTCTCGGCCTTGGCGCCCGTCGCGATGGTCGCGCCGGACTGAAGGATCACCGCGTCGCTGCCTTCCAGCTTCAGGAAAACCGCGCCGGTCTCGTCGGCCGCGACCGAGATCGGGAAGCTGAAGCCGAGATGCCCGTCGCCGATCCCTGCATCCGCCAGATCGGCGCGGAACATGTTCACCTTGCCCGCGCCGATGCAGACGTCGTCACGAAAGGCCAGGATGGTCCGCTCGCGGATGCGGCCGTCTTCGGAGAAGATCCAACCTTGAATGGAGTCGCTGGTAACGAACTCGATACTGCCCCTGATCATGTCGGCCACATCTCTTGGAAGAATGATGGCTCAAATTATTCGAAGGATGTTACGCTTCCGTATACATCGTTATACATCGTAGCAAATCTGTATGGCCCCCTGGCGAGGCCGAACACGGCGCGAGTCCGACCGCGCTGCACCAGACCGCCGGGCTCAGAGTCCTCGTCCCATCCCCCTGCGCCAAGCCCATCCTGGTTTGGTCAACGATCGCTGAAATCCAGAGAAATTTAACGCTAACAAATCTCTGTATTGAATAAAAAATTTAGATTGTTTGCTTGTAACGGGTCAGAGTGCGGAAGCAATTATTTCACGAAGTCTGATGTATTGCTCTAAGAGTAACTTTCACGATCGAGGGCAGGGAGAAGCGGAGCGATGGTCGGACAGGAGCGCAAGGCCGTTCTGAAGGTCACGCGAGGACTTCACTCCCTGGTCTATCGTTTCGATCCCGCCTACGCGCTGGACCTCTCGGTTCCGCCGATCGCCCGGGTCGAGGCCGCCTCCGAAGGCATCTTCCTGGTCACCGCGCCGGGCGAAGAGTTCGGTACGCTCTCGGCCCCCGGCAAGGGCCTCGTGGTGCTGGCCGAGCAGGACGGAACGCTTCATCTGACGATCCAGGCCAGCCAGAGCGGCGGCAGTCTCGACGCTTCGTTGGAGCTGTCCCGCATCGAGGCGCAGCGCCTGTCGATCGCCGCCCCGTCGAGCCGCCAGCGCACGCCGCTGACCCCGGGCGCGAGCGAGTTCCTGGTGCGCGCCCATGTGTCCCTGCGCGGCGATCTCTCGGCCGCGCGCGGCGAATGGCTCTGCGGCCCCGCCCTGCCCGGCCGAATCGAGGGGCTGGAGGTGCGCGGCGTCGGCACCGAATGCCCGGTGGAATATCAGGTGGCGACGGGCGGGCGCACGGGCGGCTGGTCGAGCTGGTTTCCCGCCGGCGCCTATGCCGGCTCGCGCGGCAAGGCGCTGCCGCTGATCGGCCTGCGCCTGCGCCTGACGGACGCCGCCCCTTCCGATCTCATGCTGCGCGGCGAGGCGCTGTTTCTCGGCGGCTCTCCTGTCGTCCGCTCGGGCCGCGAGATCGAGTTCACCGGCCCCTCGCCGCTCGACCCGCTGGTCGGCCTGCGGCTGGACATGGTGCCTCTCGTGCGCGGCGAGACGGTGAGCGACCCCGTCGGCCGGCAGGACAACCGGCCGGAGAATCGCCTTCGCGTCTTCCGCCGCGAGATGCCGCAGGCCGGCGCCGCCTGACACGGCGATTTCCAACCCTTCCGACAACCCAAGACGAAAGGCTCAGCTGACGGCATTCCGAAGCGCCCCCCATGGCTGAAATGTACAGCAGTTCCGAGGCGGCCGCCCTGCA
The DNA here is from genome assembly GCF_001463785.1 of Aureimonas sp. AU40. Lineage (NCBI taxonomy): Bacteria > Pseudomonadati > Pseudomonadota > Alphaproteobacteria > Hyphomicrobiales > Aurantimonadaceae > Aureimonas > Aureimonas sp. AU40. The sequence goes on along the minus strand of NZ_BBWL01000052.1, from coordinate 228,532 downwards.
CTCCCTTTCGCAGGAGGCCACCGACCGCATCAATCGGGTTCTGAGCGATATCGGCCTGGCCGGCACGTCTCACGTCGCGATCCAGTCGATCGGCAGCGACCAGGTCGCCGCCGACTCGGGCGATGCTGTCATGGTGGTCATTCCGGGTGACTCCAAGGACGTGGCGGTGGACGATTCCGGCGCGAACGTCTCTGTGATCATGAGCGATCACGGCACGATCCACCTGACGGGCCTCGGCAACGACACGATCTTCGGCTCGGACGGCGGCGACACGATCACCGCCGGCGGCGGCGATGCCACGATCCACGGCGGGCTCGGCGCTGACAGCCTGTCGGGCGGTTCGATCGGCGGCTCGCACGTGATCTATGGCGGCGGGGGCCACGACACGCTGCTGGGCGGCAACGGCATGGACACGCTCTGGGCCGGAACCGACGGGAGCTATCTCGAGGGCGGCGCGAAGGGGCACACCGAGATGCACGCGGGCGGAGGCGGCGACACGATCCGCTCCACCGGCGATTACGACACGATCCATGGCGGCGTGGCGACCATCAATACCTATGGCGACCACACGCTGATTCACGCCGATGGCGACACGATCGGCTCCCACGGCGCCTATGACACGATCGACGCCTCCGGCTCGCATCGCGCGTCCACCATCGACGCCTATGGCCACCACGCGACGATCCAGGGCGGTGACGGCAACGACACGATCATGCTGCACGACGACAAGACCGGCTATTCCTATGTCGACGGCGGCGCGGGCAACGATTCCATCATCGGCTCCAAGGGCGGCCATGCGACGCTCTCGGGCGGCGCGGGCGACGACTATCTCATGGCCTACGGCGTCGGCGACAGCGTCATGGGCGGCGACGGATCGGACTATTTCCAGATCGTCCACTACGGCACGGGCCATGACACACTGGACGGCGGCGCCGGCTCCAACACCGTCAACTTCGCCGACCGCCACTTCTCCGACGCGCATATCTCGACCAGCGACCACACGACGATCGTGAGCTTCGACGACGGTTACAAGGCCAGCATCACCCATGTCGATCAGCTGCGCTTCTCCGACACGGTCTACAACATCACCAATGTCTAAGGTTCGTCAGTTCTTGGCCGCCAGCGGAATGCTCTGAACCGGGCGCATGTGGCGGCGAAAGCTGGCGGGGGTGCAGCTGAAATAGCTGCGGAAGGAGCGGTGGAACTGGCTCACCGAGCCGAAGCCGGTCTCGAAGGCGATGGCGGCAAGATCCTTGCGCGTGGACAGGAGAAGAGTCTGCGCCGCCATCATTCGATGGCGCAGGATGTAATGGGCGATCGTCATTCCGAGCAGCGCGCGAAAGCGCGTCATCGCGTAGTTCGGGTGGAGCTTTGCTGCCTTGGCCACGTCCGCCACCGTGATCGCCTCGTGGCCGTGCTCGGCGATGAAGCGCGTCATCTCCAGAACCTTTGGCGGCATGGCGCCGGACACCGCCCGACCTTCCTCGTGCGAGCCCGACAGGAGGTCGCGCCAGCCCGTCACGTCGAGCCGGCGCAGAAGGAGAACGACCTCCGCCGCCACGAGATCGCGCAGGCGCATGTCGCCGCTCGCCAGCCATTCGGCGCGCATCCGGCACATCGCCTCGGGCTCGAAGCGCCGGGGCTCGGCCGCCACCATCAGGCCGCCCGCCAGCACGGCCGAGCGCAGCGCCTCGCCGATTGGGGCACCCAGAAACATTTCCAGCGGCAGGTAGATGCAGACATAGCGCGTGCCCGGCGCGACCTCGACGCTCTGGTGCGGGATCGCCCCCCAGAACAGGCCGAGATCGCCGGCCTCCAGCGCCGCCATTCGGCCGTCGTGCCGATAAACGACCCGCCCGCTCAGGACGTAGTTCATCTCGACCTGGCTGTGCGTGTGCGGGGCCGACATGAGGAAGACGTCCTCGCAGCCGGCGATCAGGAAATCATTGCCGCGAACGAGGAAACTCTCCACCGGCAGATGCGCCGAATGGCCGGTCTCCTCCCCCTGACCCGTCATCCCCACGCCCTCCCAGACCGACCTTAGGATCTGCGACATGTATCGCGCCCGTAGCGACGACGCGCAATCCCGCTTCGCTACACTCGAAGCGGGAGAACTGGCTGGGCGGACGCCGCCCAGAGCCGGACACGATCGGGAGGATCGACATGAAAGCCATGCGCAAGGCGGCCGCGGCCGCGCTGACGGGCATCGCGCTTCTGGCGCCGGCGGCGGCCGGGGCGCAGGAGCCGAAGCTATCCGGCACCATTACCGTGTGGAGCTGGGACGTCGCCGCCAAGGCGCTGGAGGCGGTGGTGCCCGCCTTCAACCAGAAGTACCCGGACGTGACCGTGAAGATCGAAGACGTCGGCAACCAGCCAACCTACGACCGAGGCCTTGCCGGCTGCGCGGCGGGCGGGGCAGGCATGCCCGACGTCTACACGGTAGAAAATCAGGAATCGGAAGTGTTCTGGGCACGCTTCCCCGACTGCTTCCGCGACATCAAGGCGATGCTCGGCAGCGAGGGCGCGCCGCTCTTAACCAAGTTTCCCGAGTTCAAGCGGACCGAGCTGACCGTCGGCGACAAGGTCTATGCCATGCCCTGGGATTCGGGGCCGATCGTCCTGTTCTATCGGCGCGACATGTTCGACAAGGCGGGCGTCGACGCCGCCTCGATCGAGACCTGGGACGATTTCGTCGCCGCCGGCCAGAAGGTCGTGGCGGCGAACGAGGGCGCCAAGTTCGTGTCCACCAACGGCGACACGACCTGGTTCCGCATGCTCGCCAACCAGACGGGCTGCTCCATCATCGCCCCCGACGCCGCGAGCGTGACGATCAACCAGCCGCCCTGCGTCCAGGCGCTGGAGGCGGTCGGCAAGGTGGCCAAGGCCGGGCTCTTCCTCCAGGCCAACTGGGGCGAGACGCTGCAGGCGATCAATGCCGACAAGCTGGCCGCCTCGATCTATGGCGGCTGGTACGAGGGCTCGCTGCGGGGCGCCGCGCCCGGCCAGAGCGGCAAATGGGGCATCGCGCTCATGCCCGCCTTCGAGAAGGGCGGCGTGCGGGCCTCCAATCTCGGCGGCTCGGCGCTGGCCATCCCTACCGCTTCGAAGAACCCGGAGGCCGCGCTCGCCTTCCTGCGCTTCGCGCTCGGCACGCCGGAAGGGCAGATCATCCAGCTGAAGGCGAGCGGCCTCGTGCCGACCCTGCCCGAGGCGATCCAGGACCCCTATGTCAAGCAGCCGCAGCCCTTCTGGGGCGGCCAGCCGATCTGGGAAACGGTGCTGAGCACGCTCGACAAGATCAAGCCCTGGCGCGGCACGCAGTATTTCGCCGAGGCCGACAACAGCTTCATCCCGATCTTCTCCGAGTTCATGGCCGGCCAGGTCGACGCCAAGGACGCGCTGGATCAGGCGGCCGAGGAAATCTCCGGCGCCACGGGCCTGCCGGTCAAGGAATAGTCGCCTCGCTTGAGGGACAAGGGGATCCGACCGGGTCGGCTGGCCGGTTCCCTTGTCGGCGCCCGTCGTCGCGAAGGCTTGGCCTGACCTCACTCGAGCTTCGTGTCTCGTGTGCGGACGAAGCCCCTCGCCGATCCTCCGGCCGCGCGTCTCGTGTTGAGTTCCAGGCGCGGCCCTAGCGCGGCTCCGCGCTCGCAAGGCCGCACCAACTCGGGTCCTGACCCTCCAAATGGATCGCCCGCACCGCGCGGGCGTCGCTTTCCGCTTCTGCTTCCTCGCCCCGATTCGTCTCGGTTCCGATTTTTCTCGACCCTCGACGGGATTGCCCATGCACGCGAGTCGCCGCGCCCCTTACGGGTTTCTGGCTCCCTTTCTTCTGGTCTTCGTCCTGTTCTGGGGCTGGCCGCTGATCCAGTCCGTGCTCCTGTCCTTCCAGAACACGCGCGTCTCGCCCTGGGTCTTCGATCTCGGCGTGAACTGGCGCCGGCTCCTGACCGACCGCGCCTTCCACAACGCCCTGTGGAACACGCTTCTGGTGCTGGTGGTCCAGGTGCCGCTGATGCTGGCGCTCGCCACCGCCCTGGCTCTCGCGCTGGACACGCCCTTCCTGCGGTGGCGCGCCTTCCTGCGCTTTGCCTTCTTCGCGCCGGTCGTGGTCAGCGAGGTCGCCTATTCCGTCGTGTTCCGCCTCCTGTTCAACGGCAATTTCGGCGCGGTGAACGAGGGCCTGCGAGCGCTCGGCATCAATGGTCCGAACTGGCTGCACGAGGGCGCGACGGCCAAGGCCGTGATCGTTCTGGCGCTCACCTGGCGCTGGACCGGCTACAACGCCATCATCCTCCTGGCCGGGCTCCAGTCGATCCCCAAGGATCTCTACGAGGCCGCGCGCATGGACGGGGCTGGTGCGTGGCGCTCCTTCACCCATGTCACGCTGCCGCTTCTCGCGCCGGTTCTAGCCTTCTGCCTCGTCCTCTCCGTCATCGGCACGATGCAGCTTTTCGCTGAGCCCTGGCTCATCACCGATCGCGGCGGGCCCGGCAACGCCACCGAGACGCTCGGCACTTATCTCTACAAGCAGGGCTTCGTGAACCTCAATTTCGGCTACGCCTCCGCCATCGCCTATTCCATCGCCGCCATGGCCGCGCTGATCGCCGCGCTGAACCTTCTTCTGGCGCGTAAGGGAGCCGAGGCATGAGCGCGGTCGGCAGCACGGGCACGAAGCGGGCCCGCCGCAAGGGCTTCTGGCTGACCATCGGGCTCATGCCCTTCGCCGCGCTCTGGCTGGCCCCGCTCTACCTCATGGCGGTCTTCGCCACGCAGCCGGACGCGGCGATCCTCTCGGCGGGCGTTCCGCTCCTGCCGGGGCGCGAACTCCTCGCCAATATCGGGCGGATCGTCGAAATCGCGACCTTCGACCGGGCAATGCTCAACTCCATTGTCGTGGCGCTAGCCTATGCCATGCTTTCGGCGGGTTTGAGCAGCCTCGCGGGCTATGCCTTCGCGCGCTACGGCTTTCGCGGCAAGAACGTCCTGTTCGGCCTGCTCGTCGCGACGCTGACCGTGCCCTATGCCGTGGTCATCATTCCCCAATATGTGCTGGTGGCCCGCGACCTGTCGCTCGCCAACACGCTCATTGCAGTGATCGTCCCGCCGCTGTTCAACGCGCTCGGCGTCCTGTTCATGCGCCAGACCTTCCTGTCGCTGCCGCAGGAGATCGTCGAGGCGGCCCGGCTCGACGGGGCGGGCGAGCTGCGCATCTTCGTGCTGATCGCCCTGCCCTTGGTGCGCCCGGCGCTGGCCGCCCTTCTCATCATCCTGTTCCTGGCCTCCTGGAACAACTACCTTTGGCCGCTTCTGGTCGCGCCCGACGCGGCGGCGCGCACCGCGCCGGTCGCGCTCGGCTCGCTGCTCACGGTCAATTCCGTGCCGCCCTGGGGCGCGGTCATGGCCGGGGCCACGCTCATGACCCTGCCCATGGTCGCCCTCTTCGTCTTCCTTCAGCGCCAGTTCGTGTCCGGCATCACCGCCGGGGCGGTGAAGTGAACCGAGACCTTCAATCCAAGGAAATCCCCATGCCCGTTCGCGCGCTCGGCGTCTGCTACTATCCCGAACATTGGCCCGAGGAGATGTGGGCCGAGGACGCCCGTCGCATGGCCGAGACCGGCATCGGCTTCGTGCGGATCGGAGAGTTCGCCTGGTCGCGGCTGGAGCCCAGGCGCGGCGCCTATACGTTCGACTGGCTGGAGCGGGCGATCGAGACGCTCGGCCGGGCCGGGCTGAAGGTCGTGCTCGGCACGCCCACCGCGACGCCGCCCAAATGGCTGGTGGACGAGATGCCCGACATGCTCCCTGTGGGCGAGGACGGGCGCGTGCGCGGCTTCGGCTCGCGCAGGCACTACGACTTCTCGCACGAGGGCTACCGCGCCGAGTGCGCCCGCATCGTGGAAGCGCTGGCGCGCCGCTTCGGCGAGCACCCTTCCGTCGCCGCCTGGCAGACCGACAACGAATATGCCTGCCATCTCACGGCTTTGTCCTATTCCGAGGCTGCGCTGAAGGGCTTTCGCGACTGGCTCGGCCGCAAGTACCAGTCGCCGGACGCGCTGAACCGCGCCTGGGGTAACGTCTTCTGGTCGATGGAATATGCGAGCTTCGAGGAGATCGAGCTGCCCAACGTGGCGCTGACCGAGCCCGCGCCGGCCCATGTTATGGACTTCCGCCGCTATTCCTCCGAGGCGATCGTCAGCTTCAACCGGCTGCAGGCCGACATCATCCACCGCTTCTCGCCGGAGCGCGACGTCATCCACAATTTCATGGGGCGCACGCTCTCCTTCGACCATTTCGATCTCGGCGCCGATCTCGACGTGTCGAGCTGGGATTCCTATCCGCTCGGCTTTCTCGACCAGTGGGCGCATCGCGAACCCGGTTTCAAGGCCGCGTTCGCCCGGGCCGGCGACCCCGATCTCCAAGCCCTGCACCACGATCTCTACCGCGCCACCTCGAACGGCCGCTGGTGGATCATGGAGCAGCAGCCCGGCCCGGTGAACTGGGCGCCGCACAACCCCGTGCCGCGCGACGGCATGGTGCGGCTTTGGACCTGGGAGGCCTTCGCGCATGGGGCGGAGGTGGTGAGCTATTTCCGCTGGCGCCAGGCGCCCTTCGCGCAGGAGCAGATGCATGCCGGCCTCCTGCGACCCGACAGCCAGCCGGCGCCCGGCCATGCCGAGGCCGCCGCCGTGGCGCGCGAGATCGCAGGGCTCGACCTGCCCATGCCCGGCCGGGCGGATGTCGCCATTCTCTTCGACTACCCCTCGGCCTGGGCCTGGACCACGCAGCCGCAGGGCAAGGAGTTCGATTATTTCCGCCTCGTGGTCGAGTGCTACAACGCGCTGCGCCGGCTCGGCCTGTCGGTGGATTTCCTCGACGCCAAGAGCGCCGACCCCTCGCCCTACCGCCTCGTTCTGGCGCCCGGCCTCTTCGCGTGGCCGGAGCACCTGCGCGCGGCGCTGGCGGGGCTGGGCGGCATCGCGCTGGTCGGCCCGCGCTCGGGCTCGCGCACGCCGGACTTCGCCATTCCCGCCGCCCTGCCGCCGGAACTCCCCGCGCCGCTCGATGCGCTCAAGGTGACACGCGTCGAGACCCTGCCGCCGAACCTCACCGTGCCCATGGACGGGCGCCCCGGCGCCTTCCGCATCTGGCGCGAGATGCTGGAGGTCGAGGACGCCCATGTCCTGCTTCGCTCGCGCGACGGCGAGCCGACGCTGGCCGGTGCGGGGTCGCTTCGCTATCTCGCCGGCTGGCCGGACGAAGCGCTGGCCTTCGATCTCCTGAAAAGCCTGGCCGAAGAGGTGGGGCTCGCGACGCTCGACCTGCCGCCCGGCCTTCGCCTGCGCCGTGCCGGCGGGCTCGCCTATGTCTTCAACTATGGCGGGGAGACCGTGCGCCTGTCCGAGCATGGGCTCACCGGCCGGTTCCGCCTCGGCGGAGACGACCTCGCGCCCTCCGGCGTCGCGATCCTGGAGGGCTGAACGGGCCGGGGCGTCCTGCGGATGCAAGAAGGGTCAGGAGCCATCAACCATTCCGGTGGCATGATGGGAGCCTGACCTGTGCCGGAGCCCCATGAGCCAGACCCCAGCCCCTTCGTTCGAGCAGTTGCGCGCCGAGGCACGCGGCTTTCGCGCGCAGAAGCGGCACGCCGAGGCCCTGGCCCGATTGGTCGAGGCGCTGGACCTGCGGCCGGGCGATGCCTGGACGCGCAACGACATGGCGCTGGAGCATCTCTCGCTCGGTCAGCGCGGCGAGGCCGAGGCGCTGGCCCGCGCCCTGACGGAGGAGAAGCCGGATTTCGCGCCGGGCTGGCGCACGCTCGCCCTCGTCGCGCGGGCCGAGGGCCGGCACGAGGCGGCGCTGCAAGCCTTCGAGCAGGCGCATCGCTGCGACCAGCGCGATCTCTGGAACGCCCATGATGCCGGCGCGGCACTGCGCGCGCTGGGCCGGGGGGCCGAGGCGGAGGCGGCCTGGCTTCGGCTGGCGCAGGCGACGCCGCTCGCTCATTCGCTGCGCGGGCTGGCGGAGCTCGCGCGAGAGCGCGGCGCGGGCGAGGACGCGCTGGCCCTCCTGCGCACCGCGAGCCTCATCCTGCCGGACGATCCCTGGTTCGCGCTCGACACCGCCCGGCAGCGGGCCGCGCTGGGGCAGCGGGAGCCGGCGGAAGCGGCGCTGGATGCCTTGCTCCAGGCCCGGCCGGGCTTCGCGCCTGCCGCGCTGGAACGGGCACGGCTGGCCGCGACCCCTGCTTCGATCGAGGCTGCCCTCGCTTCACTTGAAACCGCACAGGCGCTCGGCCCGGACGATGAGGCGCTGGTCTGCGCAGAGGCCGATCTCCTGCGGCGAAGCGGGCGGGCTCTGGAGGCGGAAAACCGCCTCGTTCGCTTTCTGGTGCGACGCCCGGCCAGCCTCGCGGTCTTGCGCGCACTGGCGCGTGCGGCACGCGAGCGGGGGGATGCGCAGGCCGTCGCGGCGCATCTGAAAGCGGCGCTCGCCTTGGCCCCGGCCGATCTCGCCTTGCGCCTCGAATGGGCCGTGGCGCTTCGCGAGGCCGGCGCGAGCGATCAAGCCGAAGCGCAGCTTCGCGCGATCACCGACGAGCCGGCGGCGCCGGTGGATGCGCTGCTGGAACTCTATCGCCTGCGCGCCCGCACCGAGGGGCCGGAGGCCGCGCGCTCCGTTCTGGACCGCGCCCTGGCGCTGGACCCCGCCCATCCCCGCGCTCTCCTGCTGCAGGGCGACGACCGGCGCGCCAGCGGCGATCTGATGGGCGCGGCGGCGGTTTACCGTGAGGCGTTGGAACACCGACCCGGCTTTTACTGGGCGCTGATGGGCCTGGCCCTCGTGGCGCGCACGGAGGGACGGCGCGAAGAGGCGCGCGCGTTTCTAAGCCAAGCGGCCGAGGCCGAGCCGCTGGAAGCGCAGGCGCAGCTGGAACTTGCCGCGATGAGCCGCGAGGACGGCGCCTTCGAGGCGGCACGACGCTGGCTGGCCGGCATTCCCGAAGCGACGCGGCGGCGGGCGGACGTGGGCGTGGCAGAGGCGCATCTCCTGCGCGCGGAAGGGCGCTGGGCGGAGGCGGCGGAGGCTTTCGAAGCGGCGGTGGAGGGGCAGGCCGCGCGGGTCGAGGCTCTGGTGGACGCGGCGGAAGACTGGATGCGCGCCGGCCAAGATGGCCGGGCGGAGGCCTGCCTCGCCCGGCTGGAAAGGGCTGCGCCGAACCATCCCGCCCTTCTCGACGCAAGGGCGCGGCGCGCCCTCATGCGGGACGATCTGGCGTCGGCACGCGACCTGTTCGATCGCGCCGCGGCCGGCGACCCCACGCGCCTGTCCGCTTGGCTCGGCGCAGCGCGGGCCGAGGCGCTGAGCGGCGAGGTCGAGGCGGCATTGCTGCGGCTGGACGGGGTCGACGCCCGGTTCGGATCGCGCCCCGAAACGGCGTCGCTGCGCGCCGATCTCCTGCGCCAGACCGGGCAATTGGAGGCGGCGCGCGCGATGCTGGGAGAGGCCCGGGATCGCCATCCCGGCCACGCGCATCTCTGGCAGCAGTCGCTGGTGGAGCGTGTCGAGGCCGGGGCCTTCGCTGAGGTCGAGTCGGCCCTTTCCGACCCGCCGCCGGCCTTCCGCGCCGATGCCGGGCGGCGCCATTTCGTCGGTTCGCTTCTCGCCTCCGCGCGCTGGGATTTCGAGGCGGCGGTGCGCGAGGGCGAGGCGGCCGTCGCGCGCCTGCCGGGCGACGGCTGGGTGCGCAACCGGCTGATCCACGCCGCGCTGCTTGGCCTTGATCTGGAGCGGGCGGGCGGGCATCTCGCCGCCCTGGCGCGGCTGGAAGCGGGGTCGAGCCGGTTGAAGGGCAAGTCCGCCAACCCTTCGCAAAGCCATTACGGCCAGCTCTACGACGAGTTCCGAATGGACGCCGAAGCCTTGGCGGCGCTTCGTCCGGCCCTGGCCGAGCCGGCGCCGGACGCACGGCTCGCCGCCCTTCAGGCAGTCGTTTCGGCCTTTCCCGACAGCACGATCGCTGCGCTCCAACTTCTCATCGAATTGCGCCGCCAAGGCGCGCATCCGATGGTGGAGGAGGTGGAGGCAAGCCACGAACCCAGCCTCGTTCCGCCTGTGCTGCACCAGTTCTGGGATGACCCGCCCGTGCCGCCCGACGTGGCGGCTTACGTTCAGAGCTGGCGGCGGGAGAATGACGGGCTCGACGGTCGGATCTGGAGCCGGGCGGAGGCGGAGGCCTATCTCAATGAGCGGGGCCTCGACGACGCGCTCGCCGCCTTCCGCCGGGCGCGCCAGCCGGCGATGAAAGCCGACCTCTTCCGGCTCGCGCTGCTCGGCGAAGAGGGGGGCGTCTATGCCGATGCCGACGACCGCTGCCTCGGACCCATCCGCCCGCTTCTCGCCGGCCCGGTCGGGCTCCTGACCTATCAGGAGGATCTGGGGTCGCTCGGAAACAATGTCCTCGCCGCGCGGCCGAGCCACCCTCTCGTCCTACTCGCCCGCGATCTCGCCAGCGAAGCGGTGAACCGAGGAGACGGCGACATTCTCTGGCTGAGCACCGGTCCCGGGCTTCTGTCCCGCGCGGCGGCACGCCTTCTGGCGACGCGCCCGGCCGAGGTCGCCGATCTCCGGATCGTCAGCCGGCACACGCTGTCGCGCTTCGTCGCGATCCACTGCCTCACCGGCTACAAGTCCACCGAACGCCATTGGAGCCGCACCGCCTTCGGCCGCGCGGCGCGGCCTGCGCGCAAAGCCTGAGGCTCGGTCGGGAAGGGGTTGGATCGAGCTTATGAGGCTGTCTGACGCTCAGGCAGCTTCCGCTTCTGGCGTGTCGATCGCGGCCAGCAGGGCGGCGCGGTCCGCGAGGCGGCGGCGGATCGCCATGGGCACCTGCCGCGCGGCCTTGGCGCGGGGCCAGTCCATCTCGGCGCAGGGCTGCCGCCCGGCCAGCGCGGCCTCACGCTCCTCGCCATTGTCGAAGGCGAGCTGTTCGGGATTGTCCACGAAGCTTTCCGCCGGCGCGCCTTCGGCCAACACCAGCGCGTGGCGCTCAAGCTCGATATGGTAATACACGAGAAGCGCCGGCGGATCGTCCTGCCGCTGGATGGCCGTGCCGTCCACCAGCGCGCCGGCGTGAACCAGCACCCCGTTCAGCGCCAGCGCATGGTCGGGCGAAACGTAGAGATCGCGCGCGGGAAGCCGAGGTCCCAGGGCGCCGGCCCGGATGCGGATCGGATGAACCCGCAGCGGGTCTCCCTCGCCGGAAGCGAGGCTCTGCCGGCCGATCCAGAGAACGGGAAAAGCCTCGCCGTCGGCCGTCAGCACGAGATCGCCCGGCCGCAGGGTCTCGATAGCCGCTTGGCCCGTGGGCGTCGCGATGGCCGTTCCAGGTCGGAAACAGACTGGAGATACGTTGCCCGCGAGCGGGTCGGCCGTGTTGGAGGAGCCGCCGAGACCACCTGCCGCCGAATGGCCCTGCGTGCCGCCCGAAAGGCCCGATCCGGTGGATGTGCTGCCGCTCGAACTCGTGGCGGAGTCGCTGCCGCCGCCCGTGCCCGATCCGGCGGTGCCGGAACTCCCGGTAGATCCGTTGCCCGAGCCTTGCCCGGTGGCGGCGCTCATGGCGGTTTCCGTGGCGCTGTCGCCGGAGGTCGACGAACTGGACGTGCCGGAGCCGTCCGACCCGTCGCCACCCTGCCCGCCGGACCCGCCGCCGTCGGTGCCACCGCCACTCGCAGCCGCAGCCGCAGGGTCCGCCCCGCCTCCGCCCTCGGTCGGACGCGCTTCGCCCCGACCCGGCTGAGAAGACCCGCCGCTGCGCGCGCCGGAGGTCGAGGCGCCGCCGATCGCGCCGGACGGTCCGGCCCCTGCTCCCCCACCCGCTCCGGCGGCCCGCGCCCCGGCGCCATGCGATGCCGCACCTCCGGCCGTGGACGTGCCCAAGCCGAGGCCCCCGGCACCTTGCCCGCCATCGTTGACGGAGGCCGCCTCGGAACTCTGAGAGGCCGTCGATCTGGCGCCCCCGTCCGCCACGCCGCCGCGCGAGCCGCCGCTGCTCGTGGAGGCGGCGGCCGTGGGAGAGGTGACGCTGATTCCAGCCGTGGTGGCCATGCCACCGGCGACGACGACATTGGCGGCGGCCGCCGACGCTCCGCCCCCGCTCGAATTGCCGGAGCCGCCGTTTTTCGTGTCGTCGCTTTCGCTCATGGACGCGGCTCCGCCGGGAAAGGTGTTCAAGCCCGCAGCATGGCGTCCCGGCCCCAGCCCACGCAAGCGAAGGCTGCTGGTAGGGACAGCAAAGCGTGAACGCCGGAACGAGGTTTGGAGCCGCCCTCGCAACGGCATGGCAAGACGGATCGACTCCCGCATCGCTTCCGGGCGCTTGCCGCACCGGGACGCCAGCTTTCGGACAGCGAGGGCTGGCATGATGGGATCATGTCGCAGGAGCCTCGCCTTCCGGTGCCGAACGAACTGTCCGGTCCCGACCTTATGGCCGGCACGCAGGCCCATGAAGAGGCGCTGGTGCTTGCGGCGACGCGCGCGCTGGGCTCCGGCCGGCCGCGCGACGTGTTCGCGCTCGCCGACCGGCGCTGCCGGCTGAGCGCGCCGCCGCCCGCCTCGGCGCTAGCGCTCCGCGCTTTGGCGCTCTGGTTCCTGAACGCGCGGGAGGATGCGGCCGTCGATCTCGCGCGCGCCTTCGCCGCCGATCCCGCCGATCCGCTGGTGGCGCTGGCGATGCTCCAACTCTCCAAGGCTGGTGCCGATCTGCCCGATCCGTCCGCGCTCGTGGCGCAGACGGCGATGCCACACGAACTCCTGCGCCTCGCGCTCGGTCGGCTCTTCGCGGGCGGCGTTCCGGCCGTGGCCCGGCTCGACCTTTTCGACGGAAGGCTGCTCGGCTGGATCGCTTGGAACGGAGAGGCAGAGCAACTGGACCTTCACCTGAAGGGCGAGGAAGGGGAGGCGCGGTCGCCCATCCGGGCCGACGCGGCGTTCACCCTGGCGCCGCGCGGCGCCCGAGGCGCTTTCGTGGACCTGCCCGCATCCCCCACCGCGCGGGGCTTCGCGCTCCATTCTAGCGACCTGCCCGAGCCGATGGCGAGCGGACAGCTTTGGCCGCGCACCAGTGTCGCCCTGTCCGACCCCGCGCGCCGCGCGCCGCATCTGATCCCCGCGCGGCGCCCCGTCGTGGTGCTGATCCCGGTCTACGAGGATTTCGAGGCGACGCAGGAGGGCTTACGCGCGGCCGTCGCGGCCAAAGGGCCGGGCGTCCGGGTGCTGGTGGTGGACGACGCCTCGCCGAACCGGAAGCTCGCGCTTCTGCTCGACGCGCTCGCCGGGCGCGGCCTCGTGGAGCTCCTGCGCAATCCGCATAATCTCGGCTTTGCCGGGGCGGTGAACCGGGGGCTCGCCAGCCTTCCCGGCGGCGAGGACGTGTTGATCCTCAACAGTGACGCCGCCTTGCCGCCCGGCGCGGTGGAGCGCCTCGCCGATGTCGCCTATGGCGAGGCGGGGATCGGCACGGTCACGTCCCTGTCGAATGCCGGAGAGTTCGCCAGCTTCCCCGTGCGTTCCGACAAGACGGCGATGCCCTCGCCGGAGGACGCGCGGCGGCTCGACGCGCTGGCCGCATCGCTTCATGGCGCGCGGGCGGTCGATCTGCCCACCGGCACGGGCTTCTGCCTTTTCGTGCGTCATGACGCGCTGGCGGCGGTGCGCGGCTTTTCCACCCTGTTCGGGCGAGGTTATTTCGAGGATCTCGACCTGTCCCTGCGCGTGCGGGCCGCCGGCTTTCGCAATGTCGCGGCGCCAGGCATCTTCGTCGCCCATCACGGTGGCCGGTCCTTCTCGACGGAGCGCGGCGCGCTCCTGGCTCGCAACCGGCGGCTGGCCGACCGGCGATTTCCCGCGCACAGGCCCGAGGCCAGGGCCTTTGCCGCCGCCGATCCGCTGCGCGCCGCACGCGCCGGGCTGGAGGTGGCGCTGGGCGGTTCGACGGGGGCGCGGCTCGTGGTCTTCGCGCGTGGCGATGTCGCGGCGCGGGAGCATCTGTTTTGCCTGCGCCGCGACGGCGACGAGGCTCTGGCGCTGAGCTGGCACCGCGCGGAGGGACGAACGCTCCTGTCGCTTCGCGCGGGCGAACCCCACGCGGCGGCGCAATCGCTCGAACTGCCACCGGACGACGAGCAGGCTTGGCACGACTTGTTCACCCGCCTCGCGCCCGGCGTGGTGGACATGGTCGGCCCGCCGCCGCCCGCTATCCTACGCAATGTCCTGACCGATCTCGGCGCGCCGATGGACGCCCTGTTCGAGGGGCCGGATGCTGTCGCTGCGCTGGAGGCTTGGGGCGGAGCGTCCGCGCACCCGTTTCGCGGGCTTCATGTCGCCGACGAAGGGACGGGGGCGCTGCTCCTGCGCGATCTCGGGCTCGAAGCCGAGAGGCTGGACCACATTGCATTCGCAGAATCGTCCTCCGAGAACGAGGCTGCCCCCGCTCCGCCGCTCGGCCTTCCGATGCCCGCCCCCGGCCCGCGCGCCGAGGCTTTCGTGCACGCCGTCTCCGCCGCGCTTCGCGCGCGCGCGCCTGACCAAATGCTGTTCGTTCTCGGCCGCGCCTTGGACGAGGCCGCTCTATTCTCGCTCGGCAATGTCTTCGTGATTGGGCCGACCGAGCCCGGAGACCTCGCCTGGCTGGCGCGGCGGCTGGCGCTTGGCGCGCTCGCCCTGCCGCCCGGCCTCGGTGGCTGGGGCCAGCTTGCGCGCCTCGGGGCCGAGACCGGCCTTCCCCTTGCCCTTGTCGACCCGGCCGGCCGCCGTGCCGCCTCGCCGCCGAACCTTTATCTGGACCCGTCTGCCCGTGACCGAGACAACGCCCACGCCCTCGTCGATTGGCTCCTTGGTGGCATCCCGCCGGCGCCGGCGTGACGATCCGCCCGCTCGCGCCGGCTCCGGCGACATGGCGCTTCGCGTGCGCTTCGTGCGCAGCGCCGAACTCTTGCTCGAAGGCTATGTGATCGACCCCGCTGACCCCGAACGGCGGCTGGCGGTGGAACTCCTGCTCGACGGCTTTCCCGCCGGGCTCGCGCGCGCCAGCGCTTTCGACGCCTTCGCGCTGGCGGCCGGCCCAGGCGACGGATGCCACGGTTTTCGGTTCCAGCTCGACGCCGCTGCGCTTCCCCAGCTGCGCCGCGCCGAACTGCGCCTCGCCAATCTCGACATCGCGCTGGCCCCGCCCATCGACCTGTCGGGCGAATCCTCACTGGCGCCGAGCGGCGTGCCGGGCGGCCAAGTGGAATGGACGGGCGGGCTGAGCCTGTCGGGATGGGTGGAGCCGGGAAGCGAGCCCGGCCGCGCCCGCGTGGTGGAAGCCTGGGTGGACGGCGCGCCGGTGGCCCGCGCCCTTGCCAATCGCTGGCGCATGGAGCGCTTCGGCTCGGGGCTGGCTGAACGCCCGGTCGCTGGCTTTCGCCTCGCGCTGCCGCGCACGCTCGCCGACGCCCGCCCGCGCGACGTGGAAGTGACGGTGGACGGACGCCCGCTCCCCGGCGGCGCGCTGACCGTCATTGCCTTCCCCGATGGGCTCGCCGCCGTTCTGGCCGCGCGAGCGGAAAGCGAAGCCGACGCGCTGCGCGGCGCCTATTTCGACGCCCTGCTGCCTGATCATGTTCCCCTCGGTGCATTCGAAAGCTGGGACCGCCGCTTTCCGCTGCCCGAGGCAGCGGACCTCCAACCGGGCCGCATCGCCGTCCTGGTGGTCGGCGCGGGGGATGGCGAGGCCAGCCTCGCCTCGCTCGGTGCGCCGAGCGGAGCCTTTCCGGCCGCAATCCTGCCGGCCGTGGCGGGGCCGGCGACCTTCGATCCCGCCGCCGCGCGGCTGTTCCTCGAGGAAGAGGCGGCCGAGTGCGACGCCGTTCTCTGGCTGCGGGCGGGCGTCGCGTTGCGGCCTCGCGCCCTGGCGCGCCTCCTCGCCGCGCTCGACGGTGATGGCGGCGCGAGCCTGGCCTATGGCGATCTGCTCTTGCAGAGCGACGACGGCGCGCTTCATCCGCTCGCCTTTGCCGCCTTCGGCTACGAGCGGGCGCTGGAGCAATCCGGCCCCGACATGGCCTTCCTGATGCGACGGGACGAAAGCCTCGAAGCGCTCGGGCGGGACGTGCGGCACCTCCACCGACTTCTCCTGGCGCCGCTCGAAGGCGGTCTGCATCGGCTCGGCCGATATCTGCATGTCCCCGGCTTCGCCGCCGTCGCGCCCCTCCCCGCGCCGGAGGCCGAGGCGGACGGGCTGGCGGCGAGCGTCTCCGGGCATCTGGCGGCGCGCGGCGTCGAGGCGGATCTGCGCCCGCGCCCGGCGGCGACCCTGCCGGCCCTTCGCGTGCGCCGCCGGGGCGCGCAGCCGACGCTCGCCCTGATCCTCGACGCGGACGACCCCGCGCTGCCGCTGCGCGCGGCGGCGGAAGCGCTGCGTCCCTCCCGCGCGGCCAACTCGGTCTCGCTGTTCGTCAGCGCGCCGGTTCTCGACCCTGCCTTGCGCGAAGCCTTGAAGCTCGACGGCGTGGAGCTGATCCAGTCCGGCCCCGGGCGCTCGCGCGCCGCACGGCTGAACGCGGCGGCGGACGCGGTTCGGGCCGATTGCGTCTGCTTCGTGGATGCGCGCCTGCGCCCCGCAGGCGCGGACTGGCTGGAGGAACTGCTCGCCCGGCTCGCGGAAACGGATGTCGGCGCGGTCGCGCCCACGATCGCCACCGCGCGCGGGGCGATCGTCGAGTCCGGTCGCCTCTTGTCGCCGCTGGGCGTTTCGCTACCGCTCTTCGCGGGGCTCGAACCCGGCGATCCAGGCTATGGGGACGCGATGCGGGCGGCGCGGGAGGTTTCGGGCCTCGGCTGGTCATGCCTCCTGACGCGGCGCACGGAGTTCCTGGCGCTCGGCGGCTTCGACGCGCTTCTGTTTCCTCATCATTTCGGGTCGCACGACTACGCGCTGAAGCTGCAGGCCTTTGGGCGGCGCGTCGTGGTGACGCCCGACGCGGTGATGCGCCTCGACGCGCCGTCCAGCGTGCCGCCGGGCGATGCCGCACGCGAGGCTCGGGCCATGCTGGCGCGCTGGCCGGGCGTCGCCGCGTCGGACCCGTTCCACAATCCGCTGCTGATGCGCGCCGCGCCCTTTCATGCGGGGCTCGCCTGGCCGCCGGGAGACCGGGCGCCGCGCCGCTCCCAGGTGCCGCCCGCGCGCGCCGTGCCGCCCGGCTGGTGGTAGCGGGCGAACGCGCTCGGACGGGGGCAGGATCGGCTGGTGTCTAATGGCCGAGCCTTTCGGCCGCTGGGCTCGATCTGTCAGTCGATCGAGCGTGGCCTGCGCTGGTCGTCGATCGCGACGAAGGTGAAGGTCCCGCGCGTCACCTGCTCGGTCTCTTCATTTTCGCGGCTGCGCCGCCACGCCTCGACCGAGATCTTCATCGAGGTGCGCCCGACATGGACGACCTCGGCGTAAAGGCTGACCTCGTCGCCGACATAGACGGGTTTGAGAAACTGCATGGCGTCGATCGCGACCGTGGCGCAGCGCCCCTTGGCGCGTCGGGCGGCGGCTGCGCCGGCGGCAAAATCCATCTGCGCCAGCAGCCAACCGCCGAAAATATCGCCGGCCGGATTGGTGTCGGCCGGCATGGCGATGGTGCGGATCGTCGGCGCGAGGTGCGGGGCTTCGTCCGGCGCGGTGGTGGAGGTCATGATGGCCCTGGGTCCCCGAGTCTGGAACGGTTCTCGACGAGCCATATCATGCGGGATCGCTCGCGCATGCAACAAGCGTGGCGCTGCGTTCTCGACGCCTTCCACGCGTGTCCCGACCACTGCGCGCTGACGCTTTGCGAAGGTCCGTTGGAACGGGGCGAGCCCGATTTCCCTTCCCTGTTCAATCGTCGCTGTGAATGGGTTGCTCGACATGCGTGACACGAAACTCTGCGATCGCTCCTCCAATACCGATCTCCTCTCCGATGGCCGCGAGCCGTCGGACCTCGTGGCCATCGCCACCATGCTCCAACAGATCGCGCGCTGGTCGGAAGACTATGGGCTGCGGGAGGCGGTCGAACATGTCGAGGAAGCGCGCAGCCTGGTTCTCCGCGCAATCGAGAGGGGGCGCCATCTTCAATAGGCGCAGCTCTTCGCATCTTTCCGTCAAGCGTTGTCGCCGCTCTATGGGCGACCGGCTTTTTCGGGCAGTTCGAACAGGTCGATGAAGCGTCTTGCCAGCGCTCGGTCACCCCTCAGTGCAAGCTGCCCCGCCGCCTCGGCATCCTCGATGGGCCGCTTGCGGTAGACGAGGGCGGCGAGCGTCGTCGGGTCGGTGCGCCAAAGGAGGTCCGCCTCCCCCGCCTCGCGCCGGATCGCCAGATGTCCGGCTTCCAGCCGCGCGAGAAACAACACCTCCCCGAACTGAAAGGCGATCCGGCAGGGCGGCAGAGCCCGCGACGCCTCGCCGTTCATCATGGTGCGCAGCGACAGCATGATCGCGGCGGCCGAGAGCGGCAGGGTCGGATCGTGCCGGGGCGAGCGCACCGCCCAGCGACCGAGCGCCTGGATCGCGGGTTCGGCCTCGCAGCCCCAGGGTGTCAGTTCGTAGACCGGCGCGGCGGCGGGGGGCGGCAGACGGCGGCGGTGCAGGATGCCGGCCGCTTCCAGCCCTTCCAGCCGCTGCGTCAGGACATTGGCGCTGATGCCTACGAGATCCGCCTTCAATTCGCCGAAGCGGCGCGGGCCGAACATGAGTTCGCGCAGGATCAGAAGCGCCCAGCGCTCGCCGACGAGCTCCAGCCCAAGGGCGGTGCCGCAGGCATCCTCGTACCAGCGCCCCGCTCGACCTTTCGACGTTTTCGTTATTTTTTCTAACTTCATCGTTGTCTTTGATAACGAGATGCGACACGCTCGGCAACCAGTGGATGCCAGGGGAGTCAGAACGATGACCAAGATGATTTTCGTGAATCTGCCGGTGGCGGACGTGGAACGGGCGAGCCGCTTCTACGAGGCGGTCGGCGCGCGCCGCGACGAGCGCTTCAGCCAGGAGGGCGTCGCCGCGATGGTCGCCTTTTCCGACACGATCGCCTTCATGCTGCTCAGCCATGCGCGATACGCCGATTTCACCACCAAGCGCATCGTTGACGCCAAAGCCGAAAGTGAAGTCCTGATCTGCCTGAGCGAAACGACGCGCGAGGGCGTCGATGCGACACTGGGCAAGGCCCTGGACGCTGGTGCCAAGGCGGACCCGACGCCGCCCCAGGTGATGGGCGATTTCATGTATGGCCGCAGTTTCGAGGACCTCGACGGCCACGTCATCGAGCTGATGTGGATGGATGTCGAGCGCGCCATGGCCGCGTGGAACGGAGCCGGCGCATCCTGACGCCACGCCTTCTGCAACAAGCACGCCTTTTGCAACAAGATGGGTCGCGGTTCGGCGAGCGCGCGAGGACGCCTCGCCCATGACCGCCCCGCCCGATGGGAGGTTCGTCATGTCCTATCTCGAAGGATTCCTTCTCGCCGTGCCAAGCGGCAACAAGGATCGCTATAAGGCGCACGCCGAGGCGGCGGCGCCCCTGTTCGGCGAGTTCGGCGCCCGCCGGCTCTTCGAGGGCTGGGGCGACGAGGTGCCGCGCGGCAAGCGCAACGATCTATGGGGTGCCGTCGAGGCGCAAGACGACGAGACGGTCGTCTTCTCCTTCATCGAGTATCCCGACCGCGCGACGCGCGATGCCGCCAACCGCAAGATCATGAGCGATCCGCGCATGGAGGCGATGGATCCGATGCCCTTCGATGCGCAGCGCATGATCTTTTCCGGCTTCGAGACCCTGTTCGAGGCGGGGCGGCCGGGGGCGTGCGGCTATATCGACGGCGTCGTGCTCGCCATTCCGGCCGACCGACGCGAGCGCTATCGCGCCTTCTGCCAAGCCTCGGCCGACGCCTTTCTCGAACACGGCGCGAGCCGCCTCGTGGACGCCTGGGGCGATGACGTCCGGGACGGCCAGCGCACCGACTTCCGCTGTGCGACCCAAGCCGAAGACGGCGAGACCGTGGTCTTCTCCTTCGTCGAATGGCCGTCCAAGGCGGTGCGCAACGCCGGCTGGGGCAATCTCATGCAGGATACGCGCCTGATGGGCGAGCGCCCCTTCGACGGACAGCGCATGATCTTCGGCGGCTTCACGCCGCTGGTGGATCAAGCTTTGGTGGGCGGCCGGGCGGTCTAGGAGCGCCTAACAAAATCTCTGGGCGGAGGATGGGCGAGGGATTTTTGTCGGGGACGAGGAGCAAAGCGCAGTCGGTGCCGGCGGCAGGACCAAGCATTCGCGACGAAGCCCACGGCGGAAAGTCCCGGCCAGCCGACCCCACGAGAGTTTTGTTAGGTGTTCTAAAAGCTCAGGACTTGCCGAACAGCCAGGCGAAGCGCGATTTTGGGCTGTCCATTCGCTCCACCACCACGAGCTGCCGGATCTCGCCACGCCGGAACGCGGCGAGGAAGCGTTTGTAGTCGCGGAACGAGACGCAGCCGTTGGAATCGCCCCGCGCACCCAGCATGTAGGTATGGGCGAGCAGGCCGACCCGGTTGAAGATCTTGCCCTCGCCGCCGACCGGCGTGAGGCGGATCGCCTGCACCCCGTGGAACAGGCTTTCGCGGAGCGTCAGCTTGTAAGTGTGGGGCGGCGTGGGGCCGCGATTCTTCTGGTGCACGAAGCGTGGGTTGTCGCGCATCCGGCCGAGGCCGGAATGCGCCTCCAGGCGCTCGCCGTTGGGCAGGTAAACGGTCGAGGCCGTGATGTCATAGATCGCCGTACCGGCGCCGATCTTCGGGCGAAGCGAGGGCGGATCGACCGCCGTCGGGTCGAGCCGCAGCGCGCCGGCGTCGGGGCGCGCATAGGCCATGACCGGGCTTGGCGCGGGCTGGCTGCGCTTGGTGGCCGGGGCCAGACGAGCCGCCGGGGCGAGGCGAGGCGCGGGCGCAAGACGCGGCGCCACGACCTTCGCTTCGCTCTCGTCGCTGTCGTCATCCTCATCCTCTTCCGCCGCCAGGGCTTCGACGCGCGGCGCGAGCGGGCGAAACGTCGGCTTGGGGACGGTAAGCGCCGCGACCTCGACCGGCGCGTCGGCGGCGACGCTTGCCATGTCCGGCGCCTTGCTGGCGACTTCGGCTTCCGCCAAGGCCTGATCCTCCAGCGTCGCGGCCGCGATCTCCTCGGGCTTGGGCAAAAGCGGAGCGAAACGGGTGGCGGTCGCGACCTTCGGCTGTTCCAGCCAATGCGTCGCTTCCCCGGCGGAGGCGACCCGCAGGTTCTGGCTCGGGGCGATCAGCCGGGCGATGCGGTTCTCTCCCTTTGTCTCGGTCTGCACCGACACGGGCGGGGTCGCAACACGGCGCACCGAAGGGCGTTCCAGGCGGGAGGATTTGGGGGCGAGCGCGCTCGGCATCTTGGCGAGGGACAGGCCGCTCGCGGCGCGGGTCAGATCCTGCGCCGACTGCGGATCGAGCCCTTCGCCGCCGAGTGCGAACAGGGCCGGCATGGCGGCGGCGGCCAGCGTCAGGAGGAGCGCCGCAGCCGAGCCGGTCCACAGGAAGCCGCGCAGCGCGCGGCTCGCACCGGACTTAGCGGGAGCGCGCGGCGAGCCAGGCCCGATCTCGGCTGAATATTCGATGGTCATGAACGGCCCGGCCCAACGAAACGGATGTGCCTCCCCGCGCGCGGACGGACCGGCGGAAGGGATGCGATGGGGGCAGGATGCGCGTTTATGGTTACCAAGTTCCTAGCGCCCGCCCGCCGCGCGTTCGCTCGGCGCGTTTGAAAGCCTTGGCTAACCAAACCCGATATTTTGCCCGGCATCGGTTACTCGGCCGATCCGACTGGAAGGTGGCCTTAGCAATCTCGTGATTTTATCCCGCCAATGTCGAGGAACCGGCGAAGGGGGTGAGTGCGATGATGCGGATGACGGTGTCGCGAAAGCTCATGGGTCTGACGATGCTCTGCGTCCTCGTGATCGCGGCTGTCGTGGCGGTGCAGCTGAAATTTCTGAGCGATCAGGTCTGGAGCGACCGCAATCTCTATCTGAAGGCCCAGGTGGATTCGGCCCTGTCGATCCTCGACAGCCTGGATCGGCGCGCCAAGGCCGGCGAGTTCGATCAGGCGACGGCACAGGCCATGGCCAAGGCGATCCTGCGCCCGGTGCGCTTCAACAACGGCGACTATCTCTTTTTCCACGACTACGAAGGCCGCCGCGTGCTGGCGCAGGACCCTGCGGAGGAAGGCTCCAGCGCCTGGGACCGCAAGGACGCCCAAGGCAATCTCTACATCCAGACCATGATCGGGCACGCCCGCACGGGCGGCGGCTGGACCGACTACGACACGACCCGCGCGGGCCAGGAGGGTCTGTTCGCCAAGCGCGGCTATTCCGTGGCCTTCGAGCCCTGGGGCTGGTCGGTCTCGACGGGGATCTATGTCGACGACGTGACGGCGGTGATCCGGGACGGCGCCTTGCGAGCCGTGCTGTGGAGCACGCCCGGCATCGCCCTGACGCTGCTTGCCGGCTGGGCCCTTCGCCGAAGCATCCGTCGCCCGCTCGACCAATCCATCGCCCTGGCGCGAGCCATCGGCAAGGGCGACCTGAGCGCGCCGGTGGCCGCCAGGGGCACGGACGAACTGGCCGAGCTGCAGCGCACGATGGCGCAGATGAGCGGGCGCCTGCGCGAGATCGTCGGCGGCGTTCTTGCCTCCTCCGGCACGGTCGCCTCGGGCTCGACCCAGTCGGCGTCGGCGGCGGAGCAGTTGTCCTCGGGTTCCACCGAGCAGGCGGCGGCCTCCGAACAGGCCTCGGCGGCGATCGAGGAGATGAGCGCCAATGTGCGCCAGACCGCCGACAATGCCGCGACCACCGAGAAGATCTCGCTGGAAGCCTCGCGCCGCGCGAGCGAGACGGGCGAGGCCGTGGAACAGTCGGTCGAGGCCATGCGGGCCATCGCGGAGAAGATCGCGCTCGTGCAGGAGATCGCCCGTCAGACAGATCTTCTGGCCCTCAACGCCGCGATCGAGGCCGCGCGCGCGGGCTCGCACGGCAAGGGCTTTGCAGTGGTCGCCTCCGAAGTGCGCAAGCTCGCCGAGCGGGCGCAGGCCGCCTCGCGCGACATCGGCGAGCTTTCGGTGCGCACCTTGAGCGTCGCGGAGGACGCCGGCGCCAGGCTGCAAAGGCTCGTTCCCGACATTCGCCGCACCGCCGAACTCGTGTCGGAAATCTCGGCGGCCTGCCGCGAGCAGTCCGTCGGCGCGTCGCAGATCAACCAGGCGATCAGCCAGCTCGATCAGGTGACGCAGGCCAATGCCGGCGCGGCCACGCAAATGGCGGCGACCGCCGGCCAACTGTCGGGCGAGGCGCTGCGGCTGAACGAGCGCATGGGCTTCTTCCGAATGGATGGCGCCGACGCTCCGGCGGCCGGTCCGCCAGTTCAAGCTGCCCCGGCCGAGCCCGCCCGCAAGCCGGTCAAGCTGCGACTGGTCCGCTCCACGGCTCGGGCCGCATGACGGGGCTCAACGGACGCCGAAACAGGAAACGGGCGCCCAAGGAGCACCCGTTTTCAATGGCCCAAAGCTTCTTCAGGCTTCGCTCGATGGAGACCTAAAGCAGCGTTCCCTTGAGCACGAGAAGCGCGACGCTGAAGTAGATCACGAGGCCCGACACGTCGACCAAGGTGGCGACGAAGGGAGCCGAGGCGCTGGCCGGATCGAAGCCGAAGCGCTTCAGGATGAAGGGCAGCATGGAGCCGGCGAGCGAGCCGAAGGTGACGATGGCGACAAGCGCGAGGGCGACCGTCAGCCCCACAAGAACCCAGTGCGGACCGTAGTCGAAAATCCCGGCCGTCTGCCAGATCGCGATGCGGGCCATGCCGATGACGCCGAGGAACGCGCCCAGCGCCAGGCCGGTCGGCGCTTCGCGCAGTGCCACGCGCCACCAGTCGCCGAGCTTCAGCTCGCCCAGCGCCAAGGCGCGGATGATGAGCGAGGTCGCCTGGCTGCCGGAATTGCCGCCCGAACTCATGATGAGCGGGATGAACAGCGTCAGCACGACGGCGCGTTCCAGCTCGTCCTCGAAATGCTGCATGGCGCTGGCCGTCAGCATTTCCGACAGGAACAGAACCGCGAGCCAGCCGGCGCGCTTCTTCAGCATTTCCAGGAAGCCGATGTCGGGATAGGGCTCGTCCAGCGCTTCCACGCCGCCGAACTTGTGCGCGTCCTCGGTCGAGGCCTCGATCATGGCGTCGATCACGTCGTCCACCGTCACGATACCGAGCACGTGGCGCTTCTCGTCCACCACCGGAATGGCGAGAAGGTCGTACTCGGAAATCAGCCGCGCGACCTCCTCGCGGTCGGTCTGCGGCAGGACGGTGATGGGATTGTCGTAGCGCGCGACGGAGCCGACGGGGGCGTGCAGATCGCCCGAGATCAGGCGGCGCAGCGAGACGGCGCGCTCCAGGCGGCGGGTCGCGGGGTCCACCACGTAGATCGCGTAGATCGTCTCTCGCGCGCCTTCGACCTCGCGCACGTGCTTCAGCGTCTCGCCGATGGTCCAGTTGGACGGCACGGAGACGAACTCCGTGGTCATCAGGCTGCCGGCGCTGCCTTCCGGGTGGGTCAAAAGCGAGGCGACGACGGAGCGCGTCTCGTTGGTGAGCAACGCCAGAAGCTGCTCGCGCGGCGGCTCCTCCATGTCGCGGAAGAGATAGGCCAGCCGGTCCGCCGCCATGGCGTCGAGAACCGCGGCGGCCTTAGAGGCGTCGAGCGCGGCGAGAATGTTCTGCGGCTCGTCCAGCGAGGGGTGGTCGAAGACCTCGGCCGCGACCTCGATCGGCAGGCGCGCGGTCACGAAGGCCGCCGCCTCGGCGGTCAGCTCGTTCAGCTTTTGGACGATGTCGGCGACATGCTTGCCGCGAAACTCTTCCGCATCCTTGGCAAGCTGGGAGAGCCACTCGAATTCGAGAGTGTCTTGCATGGGTTCGCTCCGGGTCGCCGCGCAGGCACCCGTCGCGAAGCGACGCTTCTAGAGAGAAGCGCCGTGCGGCGAGACCTGACGCGGCCGCGTCAATCGACTGTTACTGTCGCTTGGCATCGAGGTTGAGGTTCCGATTGGAGCCCGGAGGGGTGGGGGAACTGCGTCTCCGGGACTGCGGCCCAATGCCACTTCTCGATGTCGTGATCAAGCGCCTTCTTGCGCTGCGGGAAAAACTTGAGCCGACCGTGTGCCAGGCGGTTTGTGAAACCCGCGAACGTTTTCGGGATTCGGAAAAACCACGGGCGAAAACCGCCCCGTTTTCGATCCTGACGGGAGTTCCCGAGGCGCCTTCCCAGGCAGGCCCCGAACGAATCCTGCTGTCGGTTTGCACCCCTCGGATGGTGGCCGAGTCAGCCGCGCATACGAAAGGCTTCGTGTTGCGGCAGGTGAACGGCGCGACCTTCGGCTCTATTCCTGCTGCATTTCCCCCGGCTCGGCGCGCCGGCTTGGGACACTTCCAGAGCCCCTCCACCCTCTTCAAGCCGTCCGCATCAAGAGGGCCTGCCAGAGAGCGGAGCGAGACGGCTCAGGCGGCAGGTGACAGGACTCCAGCCATGGCGCGCAGGATCAGTGCGGCGGACACAGCGCCGGGGTCGAGATGGCCGAGCGAGCGTTCGCCGAGCCGCGCGGCGCGCCCGCGCGAGGCGACCATGGAGCCCGTCGCCTCAGCCGCGCGGTCGGCGGTTTCGATGACGGCGGGCCAGAGGGGTTGCTTTCGGACGAAGGCGGCGCGCGCCGCTTCCGCCGCCGGCAGCCAGACGTCGAGCATGGTCTTGTCGCCGCGCTGCGCCTTGCCGCGCTCGGCGATCCCACCCGCGATGCCTTCCAGCGTGAGAACCTGTTCCTCGGGGCCGAACTCGACGCGCCCTTCCAACCTTTGCGCCGCGCGGCGAAAACCGGTGGCATAGAGCGGCCCGGTGGAGGCGCCGACCGCGTCGAGAAACGCGGCCGCCGCCTGCGCGAAGATCACGGAGGGGCTGGCGTCCCGCGACGCACTGAGCGCGCGGTCGACCGCACGAAACCCGAGCGCCATCGTCGTGCCGTGGTCAGCGTCGCCGATCGGCCCGTCGAGTTCCGACAGATGCGTCTTTTCGGCTTCGACGGCCTGCCGAATGGCGGCGAAGACGGCGGCAAGTCGGTTGGATGCGGTCTGTTCCATGAGCCTCGTCGCCCTCCCGGCGTGGCGGATCTCCCAGTTCGGGTCTAGGCCGCCCCCTCGCCCTTTCGCAAGGAAAACACGGCCCGCGTTTCAGGCGCCCCCAACAAAAGCCTGTGTGCGGACGGCCTGATCTTCAGGTTGTGGGTGGCGCGACATGGAAGAACGGCGTGTCGCAGGGATGGTCGAGAAGGGCCAGCAGCGCGTCGTCGAGATGAAGCACCGAAACCGAGGCGCCGGCCATGTCGAGCGAGGTACAATAGTGGCCGATCCAGTTGCGCGCCACGGTGAGGCCCCGCGCGGCAAGCCGCTGCTCGACCCGGCGATAGAGAACGTAGAGTTCCATGAGCGGCGTCGCGCCGAAGGAGTTCACCAGCACCGCGACACGTCCGCCGCGATCCTCCGGCAGTTCCGACAGGATGCGGTCCATGATCGTGTCGGCCACCGCGTCGGCCGGGCGGATCGCCTCGCGCGAGACGCCGGGCTCGCCATGGATGCCGACGCCGACCTCCATCTCGTCCGGGCCGATGGCGAAGTTGAAGCGCCGGCTCTGCGGCATGGAGCAGGGCTCCAGCGCGACGCCCATCGTGTAGGTGCGCTGGTTGGCGCGACGGGCGGCGGCCTCGCAGGCTTCCAGCGTCCAGCCGAGGTCGCAGGCCGCACCCGCCACCTTGAAGACGAAGACATTGCCGGCGACGCCGCGTCGTCCGTCCCGGTCTTCCGGCGAGGAGGAGGCGACGTCGTCCGTGGTGACGACAGTGCGCACTGCGATCCCCGCGTCGGTCGCCAGCTCCGCCGCCATCTCGAAATTCATCGTGTCGCCGGCATAGTTGCCATAGACGAAGAGAACCCCCGCCCCGCCATCGCACGCCTTGGCGGCGCGCAGGATCGGGTCCGGCGGCGGCGAGGAAAAAACATTGCCGACCGCCACCGCGCTCGCCATCCCGCGCCCGACATAGCCGAGAAAACAGGGCTCGTGCCCGGAGCCGCCGCCGACCACCAGCGCGACGCGGCCTTCCCGCGCGCCGCCCATGGCCATGAAGGCGCGCCGCGCGCCGGGAACGGGCACGAGATGCGTGCGATGGGCGCGCGCGGCGCCGTCGAGCATTTCGTCCACGACATCCTCGGGGTCGTTCAGGAACTTCTTGACGAAGCGGCGCTGAAGCTCGGGCCCGGCGGCGGGCGGCGCGTCGCTCGGGCGCTGGCCGCGCTTCAGAAATGCCGTGCTGGCCACGCCTTCCGCGTCGAGAATGCCGCGCGCCGTGGCGGCGTCCGTCACCAGGACGTCGCAATGGCGGCCGCGCAGCGTGGCGAGGATCGCCGGCACCTTGTCGAAGCCACCGGCCACCGCGATGCGCCGCTCGATTCCCGCCAGATCCTGGAGCGACAGGCCGATCGTGCGCTCGTCCAGCGGTCCTTCCACCGGCTCGCCGCCCGGGCCCACGAAGCGCCCGGCGACGACGCCGACCGCGTTGCGCGCGAGATAGTCCTGCAGCGGGACCGCGTCGAAGAAGCCGGAGGAATGGATGGTGGAATTGGGCCGCAGCGAGGAGATGCCGAGCAGCGCGCGGCTGGCCCCCCGCAGCGCCTCGAACTGGGCGCGCAGCAGCGGCTCGTCCAGAAGAAGGGCGCGCAGTTCCGGCGAGGACACGATGCCGGGCGCCGTCAGCGGCAGGCAGAAGGCGCCGAGCGCATCGGCGATGGCGGAGGCGCAAAGTTCGGGCGAGAAGGGCGTGCCGGTGCTCATGCCGCCCGTCGCCTGCACCACGCGAAGATCCTGCAGCCGCGGCGCGCGCAGCTGCCGGGCGACGGCGAGCACCGTGCGCCCCCAGGCAACCGCAAGCGTGTCGCCCGAGCGCAGGAGATCGACGAGCGCCAAGCCGCCGGCGCGGCCGAGCCGGTCGATCAGCTGGCCCGCCTCGCCGCCATTGGGCACGACGAGGCAGTCATGCAGGCCGAAATGGCGCTTCACCTCCCGCGCCAGCGTCACGGCGGCGAGGCGTTGCGGCTCGATCGTAATGTCCACGACGCCGCGCTCTCGCGCGTCCGCCAGCGTGGCGTTGACCGTGGCGCGCGAGACGCCCATGGCGTCGGCGATCTCGCCCTGCGTCAGCCCTTCCTCGTAGTAGAGCCAGGCCGCCCAAAGCTGCGGATCGTCGCCGAAGCGGAGGGGAACCGGGATCGCCGCGTCCGCCGTGCCGTCCTTGGCCGTCTTGAGCTTGGGTTTCGCCGTGGTCACGCCGCCTCGCTTGGGCCTTGCCTTCAGCCACCTTTCACACGGGCGCGCCGTGGCGCGCAACTCCCGGCGAAGGCGAGAAGGCTCAGGCCGACAGCCGCGCCTTGGCTCCTTCCGCCAGGACCGTCAGGATCATGGCGCAGGAGGTCGCGCCCGCATCGAGCACGCCGCGCGAGCGCTCGCCCAGCCGGCTCGCCCGGCCGATCTTCGCCACGAGGTCGATCGTGGAATCGCGCCCCGCCTCGGCGCCCTTCGCCAGCGCGTCGAGCGCTTCAGCGAAGGATCGGCCCTCCCCCGTCGCCTTGTCGAAGGCCTCGACGGCGGGAACCAGCGTGTCGATCAGCGTCTTGTCGCCGACTTTGGCCGAGCCGATGGACTGAATACCCTCCAGCCCCTTGTGCAGCATGGCGGAGAAGAGCGGGGCGTCGATCGCCTCGGTCTTGCCCAGCGTTTCGGAGAACTCGGTGAACATCATGCCGTAGAGCGGGCCCATGGAGCCGCCGATCTCGCCCATCAGCACTTCGCTCAAGGTCTCCATCGCCTCGGTCAGGCTCGCCTCGCGGTCCTTCAGCCGCTCCGCCGCCATGCCGAAGCCCTTGGCCATGTTCACGCCATGGTCGCCGTCGCCGATCTTGCCGTCGATCTCGGAGAGATAGGCCCGGTTCTCGACGATCCGGTCCGCCATGGCGAGGACGATCGCGCCGCTGCCGCTGTTGGAAAAGCTCTGCATTGTCACCGTTTCCTCAGACCTGAACCATCGCGGGGCACGCGGCGGGCGCATCGAGCAGGGCTTTCAGCTCCTCGTCCAGCGCGATCACCGTCAGCGTCGCGCCGACCATTTCCAGCGAGGTGAAATAGTTGCCGACATAGGTGCGGTGGATCCTGAGGCCGCGCTTTGCGATCTCCTCCTCGATCGTGTCGCCGAGGATGTAGAGCTCGTTGAGCGGCGTCGCGCCGAGGCCCGAGACGAGCACGGCGACCTCGGTTCCTTCTGGGAGGGCGTGGTCGTCCAGGACGATGGTCGCCATGTCGCGCGCCACCTCGGCGGCGGTCTTTAAGGGCTCGACGCGGATGCCGGGCTCGCCGTGGTGGCCGATGCCGACTTCCATCGTGCCGGGCTCGATCTGGAAATTGGGATGGCCGACGGCGGGCAGCGTGCAGGGGCCGAGGCCGATGCCGACCGAGCGGCAATTGTCGATGGCGCGCTGGGCGGTGGCGCGGACCTCTTCGAGGCTCGCGCCGCTCGCCGCCTTGGCGCCGCCGATCTTCCAGAGGAGAATCTCGCCCGCCACGCCCCGGCGCTTCTCGCGCTCCGACAGGGGGGCCGAGCAGACGTCGTCGTTGGCGACGACGGTCGCGATCTCGATCCCGTCCTTCGCGGCGAGCTTGGTCGCCATTTTCACGTTCATGTTGTCGCCGGCATAATTGCCGTAGAGGCAGACCACCCCTGCCCCGCCATCGGCCTCCTTGAACGCGTCATGGAAGCTCTTGGCGGTCGGCGAGGAGAAGAGCTCGCCCACAGCCACCGCGTCCAGCATGTTGCGGCCGGTATAGCCGATGAAGGCCGGCTCGTGACCCGAGCCGCCGCCCGTCACCACGCCGACCTTGCCCTGTTGCGGGGCGAAGGTGGAGACGATGACGCGCCGGTTGCGCTCCGACAGGCGGACCAGATCGGGATGGGCCTTTACGAAGCCCTTCACCGTATCCTCCACCACCTCGTCCGGGTTGTTGATGAAACGCTGCATCATGGTTTGGCACCCGTTCCCAAAATCAGACGATGGTGTAGCCGCCGTCGACCAGAAGGTCGGCGCCGTTGATCATATCCGCCCCGTTGGAGGCAAGGAAAACCGCCGCGGCGGCGATTTCCTGCGGGTAGGCGAAGCGCCCGGACGGAATGCGCCGGCGCGCCGCCTCCCCCTTCTCGCCGCTCCAGGCCTTGCGACCGAGATCGGTGAGAACGATCGTCGGCGAGATCGTGTTGACGCAGATCCCGTGCTTGCCCCATTCGGCCGCCAGCGTCTTGGACAGGCCGATGACCCCGAATTTCGAGGCGCAATAGGCGACGTGCTCGTCGATCGCGACCGTGCCGGCCTGCGAGGCGAGGTTGACGATCTTGCCGCCGCGCCCGGCCTTGATCATCGCGCGGCCCGCCGCCTGGCTGACCAGGAACGTGCCCTTCAGATTGATGGCGATGGTCTTGTCCCAGGCGTCGACCCCGAGATCCTCGGCCGGCGCGAGCGCCACGATGCCGGCGCTGTTCACCGCGATGTCGATCTGCCCGAAGGCGGCGAGCACGGCGTCGATCGCCGAGGTGACGGAGGCGGGGTCCGACACGTCGCAGCGGAAGGCCTTGGCGTCGCCGCCGAGCGACTTCGCCATGGCTTCGGCGGCCTCCTGTTGAATGTCGAGAACGGCGATCCGCGCGCCCTTCTGCGCATAGGCCTCCGCAATCGCCGCCCCGATGCCGGAGCCGCCGCCGGTGACGAGCGCGACCTTGCCGGCGAGCGAGAAGTTCAGATCCACTTGGGGGCTGGCGTCGCTCATGGCGGCCTATCCTTTAAGTCTCGAATGGGGAGTTAAGAGCACCTAACAAAACCTCGTGGGGTCGGCTGGTCGGGTCTTTCCGCCGTGGACTTCGTCGCGAATGCTCGCCGATGCCGCTGGCATCGACTGCGCTTCGCTCCTCGTCCCCGAACGAAAATCCCTCGACCATCCTCCGCCCAGAGATTTTGTTAGGCGCTCTAAGTCTTCGATGGGTCGCGTGGCGGCCGGTTGGACCAAGCCCGCGCCGAAAGGTGCAGGCGGGCGTCGCCGAACGGGCCAGGAGCCGGGCGAGGAGGGTGGGAGCGGCGGCGAGGCCGCCGCTCCCAATCGATGCTACTTGCGCGATTCCAAGAGCTTGTCGGCGTTGTCGAGCGTCACCGGCGTCCAGGGCACGAGATAGGTCTTTTCCTTGCCGTCCTTCCAGCTCATGGCCGGATACTGCTTCCAGATATCGGACTGGGGCTGGTAGTCCGGCTTCACCGCCTTGATGGCGACGTCCAGCGCGCCCTGCGCCTGGGCGTTGGCGTCCTGCAGGATGGAGGCCATCTCCTTGGCCTTCACCGCGTTGATCGCGTCGGTCACGCCGTCGATGCCGGCGATGGCGAAGTCCTCGACCTTCAGATTGGCCGCCTTGATCGCCTCGATCGCGCCGAGCGCCATCTCGTCGTTCTGGCCGATCACGCCGCCGATCTGGCCGGGATGCGAGGTCAGCCAGTTCTCCATCAGGGTCTGCGCCTCGGCGCGCGACCAGTTGGCCGTCTGCTGCTCCAGCACCTTCACATCCGGGCAGGCGGCCAGCGCCTTCTCGTTGCCTTCGAGGCGCTGAATCTGGCCGGACTGGCCGATCGGTCCCTCGATGATGACGACATTGCCCTTGCAGCCCATCTTGTCGAGAACCGACTTGGCTTCCAGCTCGCCGGCCTCGACATCGTTGGAGCCGACATAGGAGGCGAGAAGGTCGGAGTTGACGCGGGCGTTGGAGCCGACCACCGGAATGCCAGCGTCATGGGCGGTCTGCACGGCGGCAGCGCCCGCCTCGACATCCATCGGCACGAAGATGATCGCGTTGTATTTCTGCGTGATCATCGTGTTGAACTGTTCCTGCTGGACCAGCGCGTCGTAGCGGCCGTCGAAGATCGTCACCTCGACCTCGCCGCTCTTGACCGCCGGGTGCTTCTGCAGCGCGGCCGTCCAGATCTGCATGAACTCGGCGTTGAGGCCGTAGACCGTCGCGCCGATCTTGAGCTTTTCTTGGGCCATGGCGGCGGGCGCGTAGAGCGCCGAGGCCATGGCGAAGGCGAGCATGAGTTTCTTCATGTGGTGGTTCCTCCCTGGATGGTCTGGTGCGGGCGCGCCGATCCGGCGCTCCGTTGGATGGGCCGGCTCCTCCGCCGGCCGAGACGATGGGCGCGGGTGCGCCGATGGGCATGAGGCGCGCGTGGGCGCTCCGATTGGGTCAGGCGCCGTGCTTGCGCGTCTGGTCCAGCATCACGGCGCCGACGATCAGGGCGCCCTTCAGGATCTGCTGGTAGTAGGATTGGATGCCGAGGAGATCGAGGCCGTTGTTCATGACGCCGATGATCAGCGCGCCGATCAGGGTGCCGGTCACCCGCCCGACGCCGCCCGACAGCGACGTGCCGCCGATGACCACCGCCGCGATGGCGTCCAGCTCGTAGGCGACGCCGGCCTGCGGCAGGGCCGAGCCCGTGCGCGCCGACAGGATCATGCCGGCGAGGCCCGACAGGGCGCCGGAAATGACATAGACGAGGAAGCGGATACGAGTGACGTCGATCCCGGATGTCTTGGCCGCGTGCGGATTGCCGCCCACGGCATAGATGTAGCGGCCGAAGCGGGTGCGCGAAAGAATCCACCAAGAGACGATGAAGACGCCGGCGAGGATCACCACCGGCATGGGCACACCGAGAACATTGCCCGTGCCGATCCAGCGGAAGTCCGGCACGAGGCCCGGCACCGGGCGCCCGTTGCCGTAGATCAGAGTCGCGCCGCGCGCCGCCGAGAGCATGCCGAGGGTCGCGACGAAGGCCGGCACGGAAAAGCGCGAGACGATGAGGCCGACGATCGAGCCCGTCAGGACGCCCACGCCGATGCCGGCGGCGAGCGCCAGCGCCACGGGATAGGGCCCGCCCGCGACACCCGCCGGCGAGGTCGTGGCAAGGCTGGCGCTGACCATGCCGGCCAGCGCCACGACCGAGCCGACCGACAGGTCGATGCCGCGCGTCAGGATGACGAAGGTCATGCCGATCGCGAGCACGCCGTTGATCGAGGTCTGCAGCAGCACGTTGGAGATGTTGCCGGCCGTCAGGAAGAACTCGTTCGACAGCGCCAGCACCGCGACGAGCACCAGAAAGGCGATGAAGATGCCGTATTCCTGGATCAGGAGGCGGCGACGCTCCGAGCCGAACCAGCCCGTGGCCGGTTTCATACCGATGTCAGACAACGCTGTTCTCCCATAGCGTTCGAGACGTCCCGAGGGGCGAGGCTCAGGTCGAAAGATGGACGAGCGACTGGGCGCTGGCCTCGGCGCGCTCGAGAATGCCGGCCGAGCGCCCGCCGCGCATGACCATGACGCGGTCCGACATGCCCAGCACCTCGTCGATCTCGGACGAGATCATCACCACCGTGCCGCCGCCGGCCGCGAAGTCGCAGATGACGCGGTAGATCTCGCGCTTGGCGCCGACATCGACACCACGCGTCGGCTCGTCCAGCAGCAGCAGGCGCGGATTGCGCAGGAACCACTTGCCGAGCACCACCTTCTGCTGGTTGCCGCCCGACAGGCCGGAGACCGGCATCGTGTCGCGCGCTGCCTTGATGGCGAAGCGCTCGATCATGGCGCGGCTGGCCTCGACCTCCGCCTTGCCGCGCATGACGAAGCCGGGGCTCATCTCGGGCAGGCTGGCGAGCGCGATATTGGCGCGCACCGAATCCGACAGGTTGAGACCGGTCTGCTTGCGGTCTTCCGTCACCAGCGCGATGCCCTGGCGCATCGCGTCGCGCGGGCCGGTGATGGAGACGTCGGCCCCCTCGACGCGGATCTGCCCCTGCGCCTTGGGGTCGAGGCCGAACAGGGCGTCGAAGATTTCCGTGCGGCCCGAGCCCATCAACCCGTAGATGCCGAAGATCTCGCCCTTGCGCACGGAAAACGAGATGTCGGAGATATGGCCGGGGCTCGACAGGCCCTCGACCTCCAGTCCGATCTCGGCGGTCGGCGCGTTGGTCTTGATATATTCCTCGCCCATCTCGCGGCCCACGATCATGCGGATCAGCGAGGGACGATCCGTCTCGGCCAGCTTGCCGCTGGCGACATAGGCGCCGTCGCGGAACACGGTGTAGCTGTCGGCGATCTGGAAGATTTCCGACAGGCGGTGCGAGACATAGACGATGCCGCGCCCCTGGGCCTTCAGGCGCTCGATGGCGGAAAAGAGCTGCTGCGCCTCGCGCTCGCCGATGGCCGAGGTCGGCTCGTCCATGAAGATGACTTCGGCGTCGTGGCTCAGCGCCTTGGCGATTTCGACCAACTGCATCTGCGCGACCGTCAGCGTCTGCATGGTCTGGCTCGCGCGGATCTGGAAGCCCAGCCCGTCGAGCAGGCTTTGCGCGTCGCGGTTCATGGCGCGGAAATCGATGCCGCCGAAGCGGGCCGAGGGCTCGCGGCCGAGATAGATGTTCTCGGCGACCGTCATGAAGGGAACCGGGCTCAGCTCCTGCTCGATGATGGCGATGCCGGCGGCCAGCGCCTCAGCCGGGCCGGAAAACTCCACCTCGCGCTCGCCGCGCCAGATCGTGCCGCCGTCGCGCTTGTGAATGCCCATGAGGATGGAAAGAAACGTGGACTTGCCCGCGCCATTGCCGCCGCACAGCGCATGGACCGAGCCCGGTGCCAGCTCGAAGCGGCCGTCCTTCAGAGCAGCGACGCCGCCGAACGACTTGCGCAGCCCTTCAACCCGCAGAAGCGGTGCCGACATGGCGTCTCCTCCCGAAGGCGTCCGGTCTTCCCCCGGTGTCGCCTTCCCTCCCCGGCGCCGACTCCCATCGGCGCTTCGTTGTGACTTTTTTCAAGCATGGCTCGACATCTGTCAACTCGCCTTGTTGCGATCCCCCGGAATTTCATCTGCTTGGCTTGGCTTCCTTGTGTGGTTTGGGGATGCGCCAGCGGAAGCCGGCGGCTGTCATCTCGCCGACATGCGGCAACGTTACGGGCCGACCGAGGGGCTGGCCGGCGGCCTGCCCGGTCGCCGCTCGAGGAATCGTCCCATGATCGTGCCCTCGCCTCCTTCTCGACGGGCGGGCCGCGAGGCGGCTCTCATTCTCCTGTTTCTGTTCGGCCTCGCGTTGGCGAACGCTTCGCTCGTCACCTTCATGGGGTTCCACATCGTTCACGATCTCGGCCAGCCGCCCTGGGCGATCGGGCTCTATGCCGGCGTCACGACCCTGGTGAGCGTGACGGCCAACCGGGCGGCGGGCGAGCGGATCGACGGGGGCTGGCCGATCGCCCGGCTGGTGTCGCTCGCCAATTTCTGCACCCTCGCCGGCACGCTGATTCTGGCGCTCCCGCATGACTACGCGCGGCTTCTCACGCTCGCCGCGCCCCTCGTGGCGTTGGGGCAGACGGCGACCACGAGCCTCTACAGTCTCGGCCGGCTTCATGCCGAGCGAAACGGGATCGATCCGGCCCGGGCCAACACCCGCCTGCGCACCATGACCTCGCTCGGCTGGATGATCGGGCCGGCGCTGTGTCTCGGCCTTGGCTTTCTCTGCCTGCCGCGAGACTTTCGCAAAGACACGCCGACGCCAGCGAACAGCTCGGCTGCGGCGAGGGAGGACGGGCCGAACCCGGCGCTGCGGATCGCCGGGCTCGTGTGCCTGCTCTTCTCGATCTCACAGTGCCTTTGTGCCGTCTCGCTGCCGATCTTCCTGATTCAGGACATCGGCCTGCCGACCTTCGCGCCCGGTCTGTCCTTCGCTGTGAAGTGCCTGTTCGAGGTGGTGCTGATCCTGTCCTGCGCGCCGCTGATCGCGCGGTTCGGAGCGCGGACCTGCCTCGTCGCCTCGGCGGGGCTCGGCATCCTCGCCTATGCCCTGCTCTCGCAGGTCCATTCGCTCCCGACGCTGATTGTCGGAGCGGCGGCGGAGGGCATCTATTGCGGCCTCTTCGCCGGGGTCAGCGCGAGCTTCGTCCAGGGATTCTCACGCGGGCGCATCGGCCGCGCGACCTCGCTTTACATGAACAGCCTCTTCCTCGGCAGCTTGGCCGCCACCAGCCTCCTGGCGGCCCTCGCGACGTTTCTGAGCTTTCGCGCCACCATCCTCGCAGCGATGGGCACCATGGCCGGCGCGGCGTTGCTGCTTCTCCTTACACGCCGCTTCGACGCGCAGTCCGACCTTGCCGCCAGCGGGCGGGCTTGAGCCTCAGAGGCTGTTTGGAAGCTCGGCGGCGGAGGGCCGGCGAGGGATTTTTGGGCGTCGCGAGGCGCCAAACGCAGTCGATGCCGGCGGCATCGGCGAGGATTGGCAATGAAGCGTCGGCTAAAAAGAACCGTCGGACCGACCCGACCGAGTTTCCAAACAGGCTCTCAAAGCCAGCCGCTGCGCCGGAAGCGCCAGAACAGGAAGCCGGCAATGCCGACGATCGCGGTCAGCACGGCGAAATAGCCGTAGCGCCAGTGCAATTCCGGCATGTTTTCGAAGTTCATGCCGTAGACGCCGGCGATCGCCGTCGGCACGGCGAGGATGGCGGCCCAGGCGGCGAGCTGGCGGGTGATCTCGCCCTGGCGATGCTGCTCCAGCAAGGAGGAGGCTTCGAGCGTCGCGGTAATGCTGTCCCGCGCGCCCTCGATACGGGCGGTGGCGCGGCGCACCCGGCCGTAGACATCGCTGAAATAGGGCCGCACCTCGGCGTCGAGCCCCTTGTGCTCGAGATGGGCGAGCCGCTCCAGCACCTCCTCCATCGGTCCCATGATGCGGCCGAAGCGGGCGAGCTCGCGGCGGATCGAAAAAAGCGTGTTGATCTCGCCGCGCGTCAGGAAGGCGTCGAGCGCGCGCCGCTCCATGTCGAACAGGTCTTCCTCGATCGATTCCAGCACCGGCTCGTAATTAGCGACCACGAAGTCGAGAACGCCATACAGCACGTAGTCGACGCCGTATCGCAGCAGCAGCGGCGAGGCTTCGAGCTTGGCGCGCAGCGGCCGGTGGTCGCTATGCGAGCCGGTTCGGATCGTGACGATCACGTCCTCGCTGACGAAGATCGAGGTGTTGCCGTAGCGGATATGGTCGCCCTCCCGCATCGCCGTGCGCGCCACGAGAAACAGCTCGCCGTCGTACACTTCGAGCTTGGGCCGCACATGCGGATGGCTTGCGTCCTCCAGCGCCAGCGGGTGGAGATCGAAGCAATGGCCGAGCGCGGCCATCTCCGCCTCGGTCGGATCCGCAATGCCGATCCAGACGAAGCTGCCGGGCTCGCGCGGCGGCAAGGGCTCGGACAACGAGACCTCACGCAGGCGCTTTCCGTCCCGATATTCGTAGGCGGCGACGACGGTCATGGGCGTTCGGTCCGACTAAAGGAATTCGCCGCGTGCTCATGGCGCAAGGCGGGGCTCGCGTCCAGCGGCGAAGGGCCGCAGATGGCCAGACTTTGGACGAGCCCGCGGGCCACCCGCGACCGGAAGGTCGGAAGGCGGCCCGCAGGCACGATCAGTCGTTAAGCGACAGCGTGCTCTCGCCTCAGCCGCTCATGCGCTCGAAGCCCCGCTGGCGGTCGTTCTCGTTGAGGTCGAGATCGAAACCGCCGCGCGGGCTGTTGGAGGCCGGCGCCTTGGCGGCCGGCGCGGGGCGCGCGGTGCTGGCGAACTGGTCCACCCGGGTCTGCAGGGTGCGCACGTCGGGGCGCGGCGTGCTCGGGGCGACGGAGCCGCCGTGCACGAGCGGCGGCAGCACCGGCTTGTGGTCGGCCGCCTCGCTCAGGCGGAAATAGGCGACCCGGTCGTTCAGGCGGCGCGCCTCGGCGGCGAGCTGCTCGGAGGTCGCCGACATTTCGTTGGCGGCGGAGGCGTTCTGCTGCGTCACCTGGTCGAGCTGCTGGATCGCGGCGCTGGTCTGCTGCGCCACCTGGTCGATCTGCGCGGCCGACTGCGTAACCTGCTGCGTTACCTGATCGAGCTGCTGAATCGCCTGGTTGATCTGGTCGGCGCCCACGTTCTGCTCGCGGCACGCGGCGGAAATTTCGGCCACGAGATCGGCGGTGCGCTGAATGTCGGGCACGAGCTGCTCCAGCATTCGGCCGGCCTCTTCCGAGATGGAGAGGGTCGAGGTCGACAGGGACCCGATCTCGGACGCCGCCTGCTGCGAGCGCTCGGCGAGCTTGCGCACTTCGGAGGCGACGACCGCGAAGCCCTTGCCATGAGCGCCGGCACGGGCCGCTTCGATCGCGGCGTTGAGGGCGAGAAGGTCGGTCTGGCGGGCGATTTCCTGGACGATGCGGATCTTGTCGGCGATGGTGCGCATGGCCTCGACGGAGTTGATCACCGCCTCGCCGCTGCGCTGCGCGTTCTGCGAAGCCTGAGCCGCGATCTTGGCCGTGGCGCCGGCGTTCTCGGCGTTCTGGCGGATGTTGGCGGCCATTTCTTCCATGGCCGAGGAAGCCTGTTCGGTGGCGGCGGCCTGCTCGCTGGCGCCGGAGGAAAGGCGCTGCGTGGTCGCGGCCTGCTCGTTGGCACCCTGGCCGATCTGCTCGGTCGAAGCGGCCTGCTCGGTCGCGCCCTGGCTCAACTGCTCGGCCGTCACGGCGGACTGGCGGGCGCCGGCGGCGACCTGCGTGGCCGAGTTCGTCACGTCCGACACGATCTCGCGCAAGCGGGCCGACATGGTGTTCATCGCGCCGAGGAGATCGCCGATCTCGTCCCGGCTGGTGACGGGGGCGGTCTGGGTCAGATCGCCCGCGCCGATCGCTTCGGCGAACTTCACCGACTTCGTCAGGCCGCGAGAGATCGCGAGCGACATCCAGATGGCGGCCGCCGCGCCGATCAACACCGCGCCGACGATAAGCGCGATCAGGGTCAGGCGGGTCGCCTCGTAGCGGGCCTCGGCCGACTTGACGTCGCTGTCGGCCGCAAGGGACAGTTCCTCGTTGAGTTGGCCGAGGCGATCGCCCAGCTTGTTGGCGGGCGGAACGACCTGATTTTCAAGCATCGCCTGGGCTGTGGCGAACGTGTTCTCCACGCCGATCGCGGCCTGCCGCGCGATCTCCTCTCGCGCCTTGTCCCAGCCCGCCTTGGCCCGCGTCAGGACATCGGCGGGAGCGCCCGTCAATTGGGCCGAGAGAACGTCGAGACGGCGATCGACCTCGCTCGAAGCGGCTTTGGAGCCGTCGGCGGACTGGCGGATCTGCTGGTCGTCGGCCAGAACCACGGCCTCGACCGCGAGGCGGCGGGACGCTTCCATCGCCGTCATCGCATCGTCCACGCTCAGGGCGTTTTCCAGCGAGCCGGCCCGGCGCAGATCGCCGCGCAAGACATTCAGCTCGGCCAGGATCGGGGTCAGGGCGGCATTCGCCGCCAGGATCGCCTTGTTGCCGACTTCCATGTCGGCCACTTCCAAGCTGTTCAAAGCGAGGTCCACCACGCGGCGGTAATCCTCGACGAGCGACGGGAGGTCGGACCAGGCGCTACGCTGCTCCTCGTTCATGGCGCCGGTCAGGCTGGTCAGAGAGGTGTCGATCGCCCGCCAGTTTTCCGCGATGGTGGCCTTGCTGGCGGCAATCACGGTCTCGTCCGTCGTCATCAGGATACGCAGGAGCAGACGGCGCATATCGGTGACGTTGCCTCGGATCGCCAGTCCGCTCTGGACCTGGGCGAAGGGGCCGCCGACGAAGCCGGACATGGCGGCGTTGGTGGTGGCGAGGCTGCCGATCGACAGGTAGCCGCAGAGGCCGAACAGCAGAAGGACGACCCCGAAGGACGCCATTAACTTTGCCTTGATGGTCATTCGCATGATGATCGTCCTTCAGCCGACATCGAACACTAACCGGCCTGGGACCGTGGTCCTGCCGAACACAACAAATCGGATCCGGGTGCCTCGACGCATTGCTTGCGCTCGGCGGCCCGTATCGGTCCGCGATGAAGCGGACGACTTTCTCCCAGCGTTCCCTGGCATTCGACGTCGAGCTCGGCCTCTGCGATTCGATCCGCTCGACATTCCTGTTTGTTCGGACGATGCTTGAAAATTATTGAGAGGCTTCTAACGGCAGATGGGTTTCATCCATGGCCTGACACTGCTTCGACTTATATAGCCGGCTCCTGATAGTCCGGGATGCTGATCTTCTTGGAAATCGCGTCTAATGTCCGCAACATGCCGCCCGCGGCCCTTCCCCTGCCCGCCGCGACACCATATCCGAGGCATGGCCCCTCGCCCGCTGATCGACCCCACCCGCATCTATCTCGAACCCGCCGCGCGC
The DNA here is from genome assembly GCF_001463785.1 of Aureimonas sp. AU40. Lineage (NCBI taxonomy): Bacteria > Pseudomonadati > Pseudomonadota > Alphaproteobacteria > Hyphomicrobiales > Aurantimonadaceae > Aureimonas > Aureimonas sp. AU40. The sequence goes on along the minus strand of NZ_BBWL01000052.1, from coordinate 188,062 downwards.
GCCCATCCGCGCGGGCAGGCGATCCTGGCGCGCTTTCCGCAGGCCGAGCATGTGGAGGTCGAAAGTCATGCCCGCATCCCGCAGCTCTTCAACGACCCGTCGAGCGTCGACGGCTGGCTGAGCATCAAGCGCGACGTTCTCGTGCTCGGGCTGAAGAAGAGCATGACCTTGCGGCCGAACGGGCGCAGCGCCGACTTCATCGCGCCCTCCTCGTCCAATGGCTGCGCCATGGCTTGTTCCTATTGCTACGTTCCGCGCCGGAAGGGCTATGCCAACCCGGTGACGATCTTCGTGAACGGCGAGGATGTCGTGGCGGCGCTGCGCCGGCATGCGGGAAGGCTCGGCCCCAAGCCCCAGCCCAACAGCGTCGATCCCGTGGACTGGGTCTACGATCTCGGCGAGAACGGCGATCTCTCGGTGGACGCCACGCTATCGGACAATGTGCGCCTGCTCGTCGAGGCGTTTCGCGGGATGCCGAACGCCAAGGGCTCGTTCGCCACGAAGCACGTGAATCGCGATCTCCTGAGCTACGACCCGCAGGGACGAACGCGCATCCGCTTCTCGCTCATGCCGCAGGCCATGGCGCGCAGCGTCGACATCCGTACCTCACCGATCGCCGAGCGGATCGCGGCGATCAACGATTTCGTCGCCGCCGGCTACGAGGTGCACGTGAACTTTTCGCCCGTCATCGTGCACGAGCAATGGGAGGGCGAGTGGAAGGCGCTCTTCGGCGAACTCGACGCCGCGCTCTCGCCCGCCGCCAAGCGGCAGTTGAAATGCGAGATCATCATGCTGACGCACAATACCGGCCTGCACGAAATCAATCTCGGCTGGCACCCCAAGGGCGAGGACGCGCTTTGGCGGCCCGACCTTCAGGAGGAGAAGGTCAGCGAAAGCGGCATGGTGAACCTGCGCTACCGCCACGGCTGGAAAGGCCAATGGCTGGCGCGCCTGCGCACGTGGCTGAACGACGCCATGCCCTATTGCGAGGTTCGCTACGCGTTCTGACGACGCGTGCGGGGTCAGTGGAAGGTAGCGTGTTCCGCCACGAAGGGCTGTGCCGTCCAGAGCATGCGGCGCATGAAGGCCGTCTCGCCTTCCATACCGTTCGCCTCGTACCAGGGCTGAGCCGGATCGGAGGCGAGGCGCTGCCGCTCCGCCATCAGCCAATGCTCCAAGGCCCGGCCTTCGGGATGGCCTTCCGACTGCCAGATCGCATAGGCGCGATCGCGGATCATCTGCATGTCTTCGCCATGGAACATCGTCGTACACCCCTGCAACAGCATTCCAAAATCCATAATAGGACGATGCGGGCAAACGTGTAGTCCCTGGCTGCAACAGTTGAGGGCTCTTCTCGGCCCTCCCCCGCCGCAAGACGCAAGAAGGGCCGGCCTGCGGGGCCGACCCTTCCTGAAAGCTTGGATCCGGGGCGCCTCAGGCGCTCTTGTACTTCTGCTCCACCGCGTCGATCGCATCGACATTGGGGCCGGACGACGAGGCGGGATCGAAGGTCTGCGCGAGATAGGAGTCCACGATCGCCTTGGCGAGCTCGGGTCCGATGACGCGCGCGCCCATCGTGATGATCTGCGCGTTGTTGGAGAGCGCGGCCCGCTCGGCCGAGTAGGTGTCGTGCGTCAGCGCGGCGCGGATGCCCGGCACCTTGTTGGCCGAGATGCAGACGCCGATGCCCGTGCCGCAGACCAGAATGCCGCGATCGAACGTGCCGTCGACGACCTGGCTCGCGATCCGGTCGGTCGTCGTGGCATAGCGCTCGGCCTCGCCGGTCGGCGCCACGCTGGCATCCACGACTTCCAGATCGGTGCGCTTTTGCAGGTGCTCCATCAGCACCTTCACGAGCGGAACGCCGGCGCTGTCGCCACCCAGAACGATCTTCATGGTCTTGTCTCCTTCGACCTCTAGATTGGGGCGGGGCTGGGGAGCCCGAACGCGCGGGATCGGCCGACGATCCGCGCCGCCGCGTTGCTGTTACTTCAAACACTTTCCGTTCAAATGTTCAAGGCGCCTTCTGGGTCGCAAGGCGGGTCGCCTCGTCCAACGCCAGGATGCTTTGCGCATTGGCGAGCGAGGTCGCGAGGACGCCGATGATCCCCGTGCGCAGAGCTGCGAGGATCGCCACGGTCTTGGTCGGCTCGGAGGCGATGGCCACGACATTGGGGATGGCGCGCATTTCCTCCAGGCGCAGTCCGATGACCCGGCCGCCGAGGATTTCGTTGCGCTCGCGCCCTTCGAGATCGAAGAAGTCGTAGCCCATGAGATCGCCCACCACGCCGGCGGCGCGCGCGGCCAGAATCTCGTCGCGCTTGAACCAGCCCATGCGCACCATGTGGCTTTCCTCGCCGAGATCGCCGATGCCGATCAGAGCGAAGTCGGCCGAGCGAGCGACATCCAGCGTACGGCGAACCGTCTGGTTGCGCAGCAGCGCGTCGCGCAGTGCCGCGTCCGGCACATAGGCTGGGGCATACAGCGTTTCCGGCGTGCCGCCGAAGCGGCGCGCCAGCTTGCGGCAGATGTGGTCGGCATTGCCGGGCTCCCCGGCGCGATGCGCCCCGCCCGTCGCACACACGAAGACCGCGCTTTCCACCGCCGGGCGCCCCCGCGTGTCGGCAACGGCCGCGACGTTGCGACCCATCCCGACGGCGACGGTCGCGCCGGTGAAAAGCTCGCGGTCGAGATAGTCCGCCACCACCAGGGCGACGTCGTCGCGCTGCGCTTCGGCGTCTGCCCGGTCGGCCGCGATCAGCGCGCGCTTCAGGCCGAAGCGCGCGCAGAGGCGCTCCTCGATATCCGCCGCCACGGTGCGGTGGACGCGAATGCGCACGTCCACCACCCCCTCCTCCCGTGCCTGGCGTAGGAGGCGGCTGACCTTCATGCGCGACAGGCCGAACTCGGCCGCGATGTCGGCCTGCGTCGCGTCGCCCTCGTAGTAGCGCCGCGCGATCTCGGTCATCAGCTCGATTTCGGTGGGGGCGATTGCGTCCACTTAGGCCTCGGCTGCTCGCAGGTGGGAAGGACGGCCGGCCATCGCAGCGACAATCCCAAAACCTGTTCATATGCGTTTTTCTCGTTCATATGAACATATTTCTAGGGGCGGCGATTGATTTGGCGCGCCGCCCGTGGGAATGCTCTGCCCAGGACGGACAGGGTTCCTCGCCCCTAGCCCGCGTTTCCTTCGTGTTCGGCACGTCGGGGATGGGCGAACCGGGTGGACGAGCCCCCGCATCTCGGAGGACCCACATGCTCGACAAACCGAACCTTCCCCCGCTCGACGTCACGGTGACGCGCTATCTCGCCAGCGGCATCCGCTTTCTGTCGATGGACGCGGTGGAGGCCGCCAATTCCGGCCATCCCGGCATGCCGCTCGGCATGGCCGATGTCGCGACCGTTCTCTTCTCGCGCTTCATGAAGTTCGACGCCAAGCAGCCGAACTGGCCGGACCGCGACCGGTTCGTCCTGTCGGCCGGCCACGGCTCGATGCTGCTCTACAGCCTCCTGCACCTCACGGGCTACGAGGACTTCACGATCGACGAGCTGAAGCGCTTCCGCCAGCTTCACTCCAAGGCCGCCGGCCATCCCGAGTTCGGCGAAGGCGCCGGCATCGAGACCACGACCGGCCCTCTCGGCCAGGGTCTGGCGACCGCCGTCGGCATGGCGCTCGCCGAGCGCATCCTGAACGCGCGCTTCGGCTCCGATCTCTGCGAACATTATACCTATACGATCGCGGGCGACGGCTGCCTGATGGAAGGCGTCAGCCAGGAGGCGATCTCGCTCGCCGGCCACCTGAAGCTGAACAAGCTGATCGTCCTTTGGGACGACAACCGCATCACGATCGACGGCGCCACCGATCTGACGACTTCCGACAATGTCGCAGGTCGCTTCGCCTCGGCCAACTGGAACACCGATGCGGTGGACGGCCATGACCCCGCCGCGATTGCCGCCGCGATCGAACGCGCTCAAAAGTCGGACAAGCCGACGCTCATCGCCTGCCGCACCACGATCGGCTATGGCGGCGGCAAGAAGGCCGGCACGTCCGGCGTCCACGGCTCGCCGCTCGGCGCCGAGGGCATCGCCTACGCCCGCGAATACTTCACCTGGGCGCATGAGCCCTTCGTACTGCCGGAAGACCTGACCGACCAGTGGAAGAGCTTCGGCCGTCGGGGCGAAGCCGACGCCAAGGCCTGGGCTGAGCGTCTGGCCAAGGCCGACCCGGCCCAGCGCGAGGCGTTCGAGCGCGTCTTGAAGGACGGGTTCGACGGCAATCCGGCCGAGCTCCTGTCCGAGCTGAAGACCAAGATGATCGCGGACAAGGCCTCGCTTGCCACGCGCAAGGCCGGCCAGATGGTGGTCGAGGCGCTGACCGCCAAGTCCGCCAAGCTGATCGGCGGCTCGGCCGATCTGTCCGGCTCCAACCTCACCAAGGCCGGCGCGGCCAAGCCCGTGCAGGCGGGTGCCTATGACGGCAACTACATCTTCTATGGCGTGCGCGAGCACGCGATGGCCGCCGTCATGAACGGCCTCTCGCTGCATGGCGGCTTCACGCCGTTCGGCGGCACGTTCCTCTGCTTCTCCGACTATGCGCGCCCCGCCATGCGCCTGTCGGCCCTCATGCACCAGCCGGTCGTCTACGTCATGACGCATGACTCGATCGGCCAGGGCGAAGACGGCCCGACGCATCAGCCGATCGAGCATCTGGCAAGCCTGCGCGCCATGCCGAACATGCTGGTCATGCGCCCGGCCGACGGCATCGAGACGGTGGAATGCTGGGAAGCGGCGCTCGGCGACGTGAAGGCGCCGACGACGCTCGTCCTGTCGCGCCAGAACCTCAAGGCGGTGCGCACGGAAGCCTCCTCCGAGAACCTCTCGGCAAAGGGCGCCTATGTCCTGCGCGAGGCGGAAGGCGGCGCGCGCGCCGTCACGATCCTCGCCACCGGTTCGGAAGTCGAGATCGCGGTCGCGGCGGCGGAAGCGCTCGCCGGCGAAGGCGTGAAGGCGGCGGTCGTCTCCATGCCTTGCTGGGAGCTTTTCGCCAAGCAGCCCAAGAGCTATCGCGACGCCGTGCTCGGCTCGGCGCCGCGCATCGCGGTGGAAGCCGCCTCGCCTTTCGGCTGGACGCGCTTCGTCGAGGACGAGGACGACGTGATCGGCATGAACGGCTTCGGCGCCTCGGCACCGGGCGCCGATCTCTACAAGCACTTCGGCATCACCGCCGAGAAGGTGGCGGAAAAGGCGAAGGCCAAGGCCCACGCCTGAGGCACCGGACCAGCGGGGCCGGCTCGAAAGAGCCGGCCCCGTTTTCATGTGGGGGTTTCGGCGAGACGCGCGGCCCCCTCCCCCGTTCCGGCGACAAGACCGGACACCTATCGACATTTTGGAGGAGCGACTTTGCGCAAGCGTCCCTGGATCGGCACCAGCTGGAAAATGAATAAGACGATCGCCGAGGCCGACGCCTTCTGCGAGATCCTGAAGGCCTCGGATCGCGCTCATCGCTCCGACGACGCCCAGCTCTTCGTGATCCCCCCCTTCACGGTTCTCCATCGGGTGGCCGAGCAGCTGAAGGCGACGGACGTGATCGTCGGCGCGCAGAACGCCCATTGGAAGGATAGCGGCGCCTGGACCGGCGAGATTTCCGTGCCGCAGGTTCGCGACTGCGGCGGCGCGCTGGTCGAGATCGGCCATTCCGAGCGGCGCACCTTCTTCAACGAGACCGATGAAACCGTGGCGCTGAAGACCGCCGCTACCGTGCGCCACGGGCTGACCGCGTTGGTCTGTATCGGCGACACCAAGGAAGAATACGATTCCGGCCGCACCGAGGAGGCGCTGGAGCGCCAGGTCCTGGCGGCGATCTCGAAGGTCGACTGGGCCGGCGGCGCCAAGGTGATCCTCGCCTACGAGCCGGTCTGGTCGATCGGCGAAGGCGGCACGCCGGCGGAGCCCGATTTCGCCGACGCGCAACACAAGCGCATCAAGGCGCTGACTGCCGACCGCCTGGGCGCGCCGCTGTCGGTCGTCTACGGCGGCAGTGTCAATCTCGGCAATTGCGTCGATCTCGCGCTTTGCGAGCATATCGACGGGCTCTTCATCGGCCGCTCCGCGTGGAACGCCGATGGCTATCTCGGCATCGTCGCCGACGTCACGGCCGCGCTCGGCTGATCGAAACGGAAGGACAAGACCCCATGGCCCTGATCACCCTCCGCCAGCTTCTCGATCATGCCGCCGAGCATGGTTACGGCGTCCCGGCGTTCAACATCAACAATATGGAACAGGGGCTGGCGATCCTTGCCGCCGCCGCCAGGACGGACGCCCCTGTCATCCTCCAGGCGAGCCGCGGCGCGCGCGCCTATGCCAACGACCTCATCCTCGCCCGGCTGATCGAAGGCCTGTCGGAAATGCATCCCGACATTCCGATCTGCATGCATCTCGACCACGGCAACAACGAAGCGACCTGCATCACCGCCATCCAGCACGGCTTCACCTCCGTGATGATGGACGGCTCCCTGAAGGAGGACGGCGCGTCGCTGGCCGACTATTCCTACAATGCCGGCATCACGCGGCGCGTCTCCGACATGGCGCATTGGTGCGGCGCCTCGGTCGAGGGCGAGATCGGCGTGCTCGGCTCGCTGGAGACGGGGTCGGGCGAGAAGGAGGACGGACACGGCTTCGAGGGCACGCTCAGCCACGACCAGCTTCTGACCGACCCGGAGGAAGCGGTTCGCTTCGTCGAGGACACGCATGTCGACGCACTCGCCGTCGCCATGGGCACCTCGCACGGCGCCTACAAGTTCTCGCGCAAGCCGGACGGCGAGGTTCTCGCGATGAACGTCATCGAGGCGATCCATCGCAAGCTGCCCAACACGCATCTCGTCATGCACGGCTCCTCCTCCGTGCCGGAGGATCTGCAGGAAATCGTCAACAAGCATGGCGGCGAGATCAAGCCGACCTGGGGCGTGCCGGTCGAAGAGATCCAGCGCGGCATCCGCCACGGCGTGCGCAAGATCAACATCGACACGGACTGCCGCCTCGCCATGACCGGCGCGATCCGCAAGGTCTTTGCGGAAAAGCCGGAGGAGTTCGATCCGCGCAAATATCTCGGCCCCGCGATGACGGCCGTCACCAAGCTCGCCGCGCAGCGCTTCGAGGAGTTCGGCACGGCGGGCCATGCCTCCGCCATCAAGCCGATCGCGCTCTCCGACATGGCCAAGCGCTACCGCAATGGTTCGCTAAAGACCTCCGCCGCCTGAGCCGGGTGGCGGGGCGTCTTCGCCCCCTGCCCGCTCCTCACCGCCGAACGATTTTAGGGCCGGCGCCTCTCACGGGGCGCCGGCCTTTTTTTATTGGCCGATACCACCTCGCATTCAAGTCGGGCCGAACAGACGACGCACCATTGAGGCCGGCCCCGCAGATCGATGTGTCGCCCTTCGCGTTACAGCAGGATTCTCGCTTGGGCGGTCGCATCGACACAGCGAACTCGTGACGGAACAATTCCGGATTTCGCTGAATACAAGGCAATGTCCGCTGCTCGTTTACGAACTGTATCGGAACGCGACATCCCAACAAACCGATGCCCGAAGCCTCAGCTCTCCCCGTTGCCTTGGCCCGCCATCGCCGAATGGGGCTGTTCTTGATTCAGATTATGGGCTTCGGTGAGCCCGGGAAGTCCTTCTATAAGGCCCGCGAACGCAGCCTCGCAGGAGCAGACCGGAGAATCGCATCCTCCTTGAGAATCAGGGTTTGCGAGATCGTTGTTTCAAGCCGGACGCCCCCAATCGATGAGCGCTGCGAGCGATTGACAGATGTCAACGCGGCTTGGACACCGAGAAATCGCGCTAAAACAATGGGTTGCGAGGCATAAGGGGTGCGGCGCGCTCACGACCCATCGGCAGCACCCCCTTCATCCCTTACCGAAATATGAACCCCGTTTGACTCTCGGGTCCACTGGCCGCATCCTCGTTAACGGTTTGGGCCGTTACATGAGCAGAGTGCCGTTACTGATGGATGGGAGCGCAAGCCTCGGGATTGACCCGGATGCTTATGAACGGGCGGAGCCGGATGCTCAATCCGGTCGCCGGTCCGGCCGTGCCGCGTCGCGGAACGGAGATGATCAGCCGCACCCTGCCCGCTCGCGGGCGGCGCGGATTCCAAAACGAGGCCAAGCGGTGTCCAAGCCGAAATCCAGATCACTCGAGTTCAAGCCCGCCGACGAGCAGATTGCCGCCGACGCGCGCCTCCTGTCCAGCCAACTCCAGGCGATGCGCCAAAGGCTGTTCCCGCCGACTTCGTCGAAGACGCTGCGCCCCTTCACCTCGGGCGAAGCGGCGCGACTGATCGGGGTGTCGGACAGCTACCTCCGGCAATTGTCGATCTCGGGCGAAGGGCCGCAGCCCGAAGTCGGCCCCTCCGGCCGCCGCTCCTATACGCTCGGCGACATCAATGCCCTGCGCCGGCATCTGGCCTCGCAGCACGAGGCCGGCTCGCCCAAGGCGCGACAGTATTTGAAATGGCGCCGACCCGAAAGCGACGAGCATCTGCAGATCATCGCCGTCACCAACTTCAAGGGCGGTTCGGGCAAGACCACGACCTCGGCGCATCTCGCGCAATATCTTGCGCTCCAGGGCTACCGGACGCTCGCGGTCGATCTCGATCCGCAGGCGTCCTTCTCCGCGCTCCTCGGCTACCAGCCCGAGCTCGACCTCACCGGAAACGACACGCTCTACGGTGCGATCCGCTACGACGAAGAGCGAGTTTCGCTGGAGAGCATCATCCGACCGACCTATTTCGACGGGCTCGATCTCGTGCCCGGCAATCTTGAACTGCAGGAGTTCGAGCACGCGACGCCTCGGCAGCTGGCGGAGGCGCAGCGCGAGGGCCGCGCCGGAGAGCGCCTGTTCTTCGCCCGCGTGCAGGACGCTCTGCGCGAGGTTGAATCCAAATACGACATCGTCGTCATCGATTGCCCGCCCCAGCTCGGCTTCCTGACGCTGGGCGCTCTTTGCGCTGCGACCTCGGTTCTCGTCACCGTGCATCCGCAGATGCTTGACGTCGCTTCGATGAGCCAGTTCCTGTTCATGACGTCGGACCTCCTTCAGGTCGTGCGAGAGGCCGGCGGCGATCTGAACTTCGACTTCCTGCGCTATCTCGTGACGCGCTATGAGCCCCATGACGGGCCGCAGGCACAGATCGCGGGGTTCCTGCGCGCGCAGTTCGGCAGTCGTGTCCTCACCAACCCGATGCTGAAGTCTACGGCGCTGAGCGACGCGGGTCTCACCAAGCAGACGCTCTACGAGGTGGCACGGGAGAACTTCTCCCGCTCGACCTACGACCGCGCGATGGAGTCGTTGACTGCTGTCAACAGCGAGGTTGAGGCGCTGATCCTGGAAAGCTGGGGGCGGGTGTGATGATGGGCGATTTCCCTCTCGTTCCGGGCATCGTGGCTAGTCTTTTCGGAGGCGTGGCATGAGCCGACGTCGCGACGAGCTGAAGGCGTTGCTCGGCGGGGCGCCGCCGGCGGCGGAGACGCCCGCCGAGGCGGACGCCTCCGCCGCTCGGCCTCGCGCCCATGCGAGTTCCGGCGCGGTGAAGGCCATGGGCCTGGCGCTCGGAAACCTGCGCGCAGAGGCCGAGGACGCGAGAGCCCTGCGCGAACAGGTGGCCCGCGGCGAGCGCGTCGTGGAGATCGACCCGAACCGGATCGAGCCGGCTTTCGTAGCTGATCGCCTGTCGCAGCCCGATCGCTCCGACGAGGCTTTTGACGCGCTTTGTCGCTCGATCGAGAACGGCGGGCAGGAGGTGCCCGTGCTCCTGCGCCCGCATCCCGACGCGGAGCGGGCGCAGGCCGGCTGGTATCAGACCGCCTATGGGCATCGCCGCGTCGCGGCCGCCAGAGCTCTTGGCATCAAGGTGCGCGCCGTGGTGCGTCCGCTCAGCGATGTCGAGCTGGTGGTGGCGCAGGGCAAGGAAAACTCCGAGCGGCGCGATCTCTCCTTCATCGAGCGCGCGCTGTTTGCCGAGGCGCTCCTGCAACGCGGCTTCGAGCGGGCAACCGTTCAGTCCGCGCTTTCGCTGCATAAGGCGGAGATGACGCGACTGCTCCAGGTGGCGGATGCCGTACCGGACGCCATCGCGCGGGCCATCGGCCCCGCGCCGCGCGCGGGCCGCACGCGTTGGATGCTCCTGGCCGAACAGCTGAGAACGGCCGGTGCACGCGATAAGGCCGAGCGCGAGATCGCAACGGAGCGCTTCGCCAAGGCGACGAGTGACGAGCGCTTCGTTCTTATGCTGGAGCGCCTGACCCGCCGCGCCAAGACGGCCAGCCGTACGGCCGAGGCGCTATCTGAGCCGAGCGGACGCGTCGTGGCGTCCTTTAAGCCAGACGGCAAGCGGTCCGTCATCGAGTTCAAAGGCGAGGGGGCCTTCGCCGCCTTCGTCGCTTCCGAAATTCCCGCGCTCTACGCCGCCTTCAAGGCGCGAGAGGGCGAGGACTGATCGGCGGGACCAACCGCCGACGAGACAGACGACGCGCAACGAAACGAGGAAAGGACAGAGATCGAGGCGATCAAAAAAAGGCCCCCGAAACGTGATGCTCCGGAAGCCCTTTCAAGATGTAGCAATCTGAAAGAATCATGTCCGGCATGCTCTGTCAAGAGTCGGTCGCGTTCCGGCAACGCCTCTGCTTTGCCTCGAGCCTGAAGCAGAGCCATGTTCGAGATCCAATGGAACTCGCCTTTCGGGGCGCGGCCGATATCGGCTGCCCTGATTCGGCGGGAGGATGGCGTGCGCCGTGCGCAAGCGCGTCTGCGCGCCGAAAAACCGGATGTTGACGAGGACGCGGGCGCCGATGGCCCCGACAAGTGGGTGCTGCTGCGGGCGCTGACGGAGGCGCGTGCGCATTTCCGCTTGTCCGATCGCACTCTGTCCGTCTTGGAAGCGCTCCTATCCTGCCATGCGCAAAAGCGCATCGATCCTTCGCGCCCGCAGATCGTGTTTCCCTCGAACCGCGAATTGTCGCTGCGCACGCGTGGCATGGCGGACGCGACACTGCGCCGGCATCTCGCCAGCCTGATTGAGGCCGGCCTGCTTCTGAGGCGGGACAGTCCCAACGGCAAGCGCTACCGAAGGCGCGACCTCGAAGAGGGAGACGAGGCGTTCGGGTTCGATCTGTCGCCGTTTGCCCTCTGCGCGACCGAGATCTTCGCACGGGCTGAGCAGGCACGCGCAGAGGCGCGTAAGCTGCGTCGTCTGCGGACCGAGATCGCCCTCTGCCGACGAGACATCCGAAAGATCCTGGATGCTGCGTTGATCGAAGAACGCGCGGGCGATTGGGGCGCGTTGGAGCAGGCTTGGCAAGAGCTTTCCCGGCCGCTGTCGCGTAGTGCCACCGCCAGTGAACTCGAACAGATGTCCGCGCATGCTATCGAACTTCGCACAAAGAGCGAAACTCTTTATCTTTCAGTGCTTTCTGAACAAGAAATGAGCGGCAATGACGCGCACGGCGAGCGCCACTATCAAGATTCAAATCCAGACACTCTTACTGAAATAGCCCAGGAGGAGAAGAACGAAGAAAAATCCGAGGTCGAGCAACCGATGCGTCACGATGCAGACGCTGCACCAGTGGGGCAGGGGGGCGAGGCGTTGCGCCGGTTGGCGGAGCGAGAGGCGCCTGATGTCGGAACCGTTATGACGATCTGCCCGACATTGGCGGACTACAGCCGCACGCCCATCCGCTCCCGCCGCGACTTCGAGGTGACGGCCGACCTCGTTCGCGGCTTCCTTGGCATTTCGTCGGACGCCTACCGCGCGGCGCAGGCGGCGATGGGGCCCTATGAGGCCGCCATCACCATCGCGGCGCTTCTGGAGCGCGCCGATCGTGTACGCTCGCCCGGCGGCTATCTGCGCGCGTTGACGGCCAAGGCCGGCACCAAGCGGTTCCGCGTCGGCCCGATGCTGGAGGCATTGCGCAACCAGTCTCTGCGGTCGTGACGGGGTATCGAGCGGATGTCGGATCGGGTTTGGGGAGAGCGGTGGACGATCATTGCCGCCGACACGTCTCGATCCAGGACGGGGCAGGGGCCTTATGGCTCGTGTCGCGCGAGTGGACGGGGAATGCGGCGATGCCGTGGAAGGGCGATGCAACTCGAAGGACGCGGCGGGATGGAAGGTTTCCTCACCTCGTTAGCCAGGCGGCGTCTTGCCGCCGTTGGCCGCAGCTTGCCGACGCGATTGCATTTGCCTCCCAGGACCGGAGGCTTTACGCAAAGGGAATGGGCGCAGGGAATCTTCCCGGACTTGTCGAACGGACTGCGCACCCGGGAATGGTCTTGCGCATGCATGCTCCTTCATCGCTCCCCTGTCAGGCTTCAAAGCCTTCGCGACCCCTTCAAGCCGTCGCTCAGCCGGATCGGACGCTCCCATGAGCGCTGAGGACAAGCAGGTCATGGCGCGAACCGGCGTTCCCGGCCTCGACGACATCCTCTCCGGCGGCCTGTCCAAAGGGCATGTCTTCCTGCTGGAAGGCAGTCCCGGCACGGGCAAGACGACGATCGCGCTCCGCTTTCTCCTGGCGGGCGGCGAAGACGGGGACAAGGGCCTCTACATCACGCTGTCGGAGACCGAGCGTGAACTGCGCGAAAGCGCAGCTTCGCATGGCTGGACGATCGGTGAGAGCGTCGAGGTCTTCGAACTCGTGCCGCCCGAAGTCGCGCTGGATTCCGATCGCGAGCAGAGCCTGCTTTATTCGTCCGACCTGGAACTGGGAGAGGCGACGCGCACGATCTTCGAGGCCTTCGAGCGCGTGCGGCCCGCACGCGTCGTGCTGGACAGCCTGTCCGAGATCCGGCTGCTCGCGCAAAGCTCGCTACGCTACCGTCGGCAGATCCTGTCGCTGAAACATTATTTCGCACAGCAGGGCGCCACCGTTCTCCTGCTGGACGATCTCACGTCCGAGTCCATGGACAAGACCGTCCACAGCGTCGCACATGGCGTCATCAAGCTGGAGGAACTGGCTCCGGCCTATGGCGCCGAGCGGCGCCGGCTGCGCGTCATGAAGTATCGCGGCCGCGCTTTTCGCGGCGGTTATCACGACTTCACGATCCGCAATGGCGGCGTCTCGGTCTTTCCACGTCTCGTCGCGGCCGAGCACCGCACGGGCTTTACCCGCACGCGCATGACGAGCGATATCGCCGAGCTCGATGCGCTGCTGGGCGGCGGCATCGAACAAGGGTCGAGCACGCTTATTCTGGGCCCCGCCGGAACCGGAAAGAGCACCTTCACCTTCCAGTTCATCTCGGCCGCGATCGCGCGGGGCGAGAAAGCGGCCATGTTCATCTTCGACGAAGAACTGGGTCTTCTGTTCGACCGCACGAAAGCTATGGGCTTCGATTTCCAGGCCATGCAGAAGGAGGGGCTTCTCCACATCGAGCAGGTGGACGCGGCGGAGCTTTCGCCTGGCGAGTTCGCCCATCGCGTGCGCCAGCGCGTTGACGAAGGCGGCATGAAGACCGTCCTCATCGACAGCCTCAACGGCTATCAGGCTTCGATGCCGGAGGAGAATGCCCTCGTCCTGCACATTCACGAGCTTCTGCAATATCTCAACCGGCGGGGTGCGACGACCTTCCTGACCGTTGCCCAGCACGGGTTGGTCGGCGACATGAAGGCGCCGGTGGACATCACCTATCTCGCCGACACGGTGATCCTGCTGCGCTATTTCGAGGCGCTGGGCACCGTTCGCCGGGCCGTTTCCGTCATCAAGAAGCGCGCCGGCTTCCACGAGGACACGATCCGGGAATACCGGATCGCCGAGAACGGGCTAACGCTGGGCCAGCCGATCAGGGGGTTCCAGGGCGTGCTGCGCGGCGTTCCCACGCTGATCGAGCAGGCAAACGCCGGCGTGGCCAACACGGCCACCGACTGAGAAGCCTGACGTGCGCGAAACGAATGTCCTGGTCCTGGCGCCGCGCGGGCGCGACGCAGAAGTGGCGGCAGCTCTCCTGTCGGAATGCGGACTCGCGCCGCTGGTCTGCCCGGATTTCGAAACTCTGACCCGGCGGATCGACGATGACGCCTGTTTCGCGGTCGTGACGGAAGAAGCTTTGCGCCTGTCCGATCTCAGCGACTTGACCGAGCGGTTGAGCGCCCAGGCCCCCTGGTCGGACTTCCAGTTCATCGTGCTGACCCAGCGCGGCGGCGGGCCGGAGCGCAACCCCGCTGCCGCGCGATTGTCCGAACGTCTTAGAAACGTATCCTTCCTCGAGCGACCGTTCCATCCGACCTCCTTCGTCAGCCTCGCCACGACGGCCGCGCGCGGGCGCCATCGCCAGTTCGAGGCACGGGCGCGCATGGAGGAGCTGCACGAGGGCGAGGAGCGTCTGCGGACCGCGCTCCTGGCGGGCCATCTCGGCTCCTGGGAGCTCGACCTTTCGACCTGGACCCTGGTGGCCACGAGCACCTGCAAGGCCATTTTTGGATATGGCCCGGAGGAAGCCTTCGGTTATGACGACCTCCTCCGCAGCGTCCACCCCGGCGACCGCGAGCGGATGCAGGCGGCGGTGGAGCGCAGCGTCTCCGGGGGCGCGGATTACGCGATCGAATACCGCGTCCTGTGGCGCGACGGTTCGGTGCACTGGACCGCGATCAACGGTCGCCTGGTGCGGGACCGAAGCGGGCGGAAGATCCGGCTTGTCGGCGTTTCCGCCGACATCACCGCCCGCAAGGAGGCTGAAGCCGATCTACAGCGCCTGAACGAGACGCTGGAAGCCCGCGTCGCGGAGCGCACGGGCGAGCTCGAGGCCGCGCACCGGATCGTGATGGCCGAGGTGGAGCAGCGCGAGCGCACCGAGACGCTTCTGCGCCAGTCGCAAAAGATGGAGGCGATCGGCCAGCTGACCGGCGGCGTCGCGCACGACTTCAACAACCTTTTGATGGCGGTGCTCGGCAATCTCGATCTTCTGCGCAAGCACATTCCCGACGACGCGCGCACGGCTCGCCTGATCGACGGCGCCATGAAGGGCGCGCAGCGTGGCGCGGCGCTGACCCAGCGTCTTCTTGCCTTCGCCCGCCGTCAGGATCTCGTGGTGGAAGCGCGCGACCTTGCCGATCTCGTGCGGGGCATGACCGATCTTCTGGAGCGCTCGCTCGGCGGCAATATCGAGCTGACGCTGGAACTCGACGACGCGCCGTCCACCGCGCTGGTCGATGCCAATCAGCTGGAACTCGCCATTCTGAATCTGGCCGTCAACGCGCGCGACGCCATGCCCAACGGCGGCGAATTGCGCATCCGCATCGATCGCGGCCAGGGCGAGGGGGAACTCAGCGCCGGTGACTATGTGCGCCTGTCGGTTAGCGACACGGGGCAGGGCATGAGCGCCGAAACCCTGAAGAAGGCGACAGAGCCTTTCTTCTCGACCAAGGGCGTGGGCAAGGGCACGGGCCTCGGCCTGTCGATGATTCACGGCCTCGCGGTTCAGCTGAACGGCGCCTTGCGGCTGACGAGCCATCCGGGGGAGGGAACGCGGGCCGAGCTTTGGCTGCCTGCGGCCGAGGCCCTGCCTGCGGTGCGAGAGCAAGCACCGAGAGTCGAACCGAAAGCGGAGCGCGCGCCGGTGCGAGCCCGCATCTTGGCGGTGGACGACGATCCGCTGATCGCCATGAGCACGACCGACATGCTGGAAGATCTCGGCCACGAGGTGGTCGAGGCCCAGTCTGGAGCGCAGGCGCTACAGCTTCTGGGCCAGGGGTCGCCCTTCGATCTGATGATCACCGACTTTTCCATGCCGCGCATGAACGGGGCGGAACTCGCCGAAGCCGCGTTGGCGCTACGCCCAGGCCTGCCGATCCTGCTCGCGACGGGCTATGCCGAGCTGCCCGCCGGCGAGCGGCTCGGGCTGCCCCGCCTCGGCAAGCCCTATAGCCAGTCGCAGCTTGCCGACGAAATTCAAAAGCTTTTGGCGCGCTGACGGCCGCTCCCGCCTGTATCGTCGGTGACGACCCGACCCCCGGAGCGGGGAGGGACGCTGGGCCGCTCAGCCGGCCCCGCCATCCGCGTCGCCGGTCTCCTTCTCGTCCGGTAGGCTGCCAGCGCCGGGCGTCGCATCGGGATTGGTGAGTTCGGGCTTGGCGTGAGGACCGGCGGACGGCGTCTTCTCCTTGGGCTCCTGCTCGTCGCGCGGCGGGGTGGACGGATGATCGGACATGGGTTCGCTTCCCTCGTGCGAAAGGCACCAGTCTTCAACGATCCCGGCGCCCATCCGATCCGAGCGCGCCGTTCGTGGCTCGACAGCCGGGCCACGCCCTTCCCGTCGGAAGCAACACGAGCCTCGTCTTCACCTCCTTGCCTGTTGGCGGGCGGCGCGGAGGCGTGATAGCGAAGCGAGGGCTCGTTCGGGCCGGAACGGGCGGACCCGAAGACCGGCGGCCTCGCCGCGACCAAGAGGCGGAACCTTGCCGAGCGTGCCCCCATCTCCCAAGCCGAACGACGCCCCGCGCGGGGCAGGGCGCGTGGTGCGAAACACCCTGGCCAGCCAGATCACGGCCGAGATTCGCGCTCTGATCCTCGACGGCGCCTTTCCTGCCGGAAGCCAGCTCAACGAGTTCGCGCTTGCCACGCAGTTCGACGTCAGTCGGGGCCCGGTTCGCGAGGCGTTCCAGCGCCTGATTCAGGAAGGGCTGCTGCGCTCCGAGCCCCATCGCGGCGTCTTCGTGCCCGATCTCGGTACGAGCGACATCGTCGACATCTACTTCACCCGCAAGTCGCTGGAGATCGCCGCGATCCGCCGCGTCATGGCCGGGCCCGAGCGCCGTCGGCTATCGCAAGAGCTTCAGGGCCTGACCAATGAGATGGCCGAACGGCTGGCCAAGGGCGAGTGGCGCGAGATCGCCGATCTCGACCTGCATTATCACCTGCGGATCGTGGAAGAGGCGCGCAGCGAGCGCCTGTCGCGCAGCTACCGCACGCTCCAGGCCGAAACGCGGCTTTGCCTGCGCATCATGATGGCGGGCTACCGGCAGAACCGCGCCTTGATCGAGGAGCACGAACGGCTCGCGGCCTTCATCGGGCAGGGCGACCCGCGCGATGTGGAGGAGGAGATGGATACCCATTTCGGCGATCCCGTGCGCATTCTCGCCCGCGCCAAGGCGGCCTTGCGCGATCATCCGATCGGGGTCTCCGCTCCTGCGGGCGGCGGCGACTGAACGCTTTGGCAACGGGCGCGCTCGCTGCCTCCTACGGGCGGAGAAGCCGATCCAAGGCTTTGCCGAGCGCTGGGATCCGCTCCAGCGTCGCGCCGCCGATGCCGAACAGCAGGCCGGGGCGCGGCTCGTTCCTGTAGAAGGGCGAAAGCGCCATGGCGCCGATCTTCGCCGCGTGAAGCGCGCGCGCCATTTGCCCGTCGTCGGCATCGCGGTTCTTGAACCAGGCGGCGAGTTGAAGGCCGCCGTCCCCTGATCCAGGTTGGAGGAGGCCGTCCCCGCTTGCCAGCACCGCCGCGCGCGTCGCCTGCATTCGCTCGCGATAAAGGGTCTGCATCCTTCGGATATGGGCGCGAAGGTGCCCCTCGTTCAGAAAGTCCGCGAGCGCCGCCTGAACATGGATCGGCGCAGAGCTTCCCTCCCGTCGCAGAACCGCGCGCGCCTGCGATAGAAGCGAAGGGGGCAGAACCGCATAGGCAACGCGCAGGCCCGGCGCGAGCACCTTGGAAAAGGTGCCGACATAGACCACGCAGCCGGCGCGATCGAGCCCCTGCAGAGCCGCGAGCGGCCGCGAGGCGTAGTGAAACTCGCTGTCGTAATCGTCCTCGATGACAACAGCGCGGTTGGCCCGCGCAAAGTCCAGAAGCTCCAGGCGGCGGGAGAGGCTCATGGCCACCCCGGTCGGGTATTGATGCGATGGCGTGACATAGATCAGGCTCGGCGGCGGCCCTTCGCCGCGCGTGATCGCGATCCCTTCCGCGTCGCAGGGCACGGACACGAGACGGGCGCCCGCCGCCAGAAAGATGTCACGGGCTGTGACATAGCCCGGCTCCTCCAGCCAGACGGGGCGCCCGCCGCGAACCCCCGCGATATCAGCCACCATCGCCAGGATCGAGGCGGCCGACGGCATGACGATCACCTGTTCGGGATCAGCCAGAACAGCGCGGGCGCGAACGACATGCGCGGCGATGGCCTGGCGCAGTTCCGGCAGGCCGGCTTCCTCGCCATAGCCGAGATCGTGAAGGCGCAGATGGCGCGCCCGTGCTGCGAGACATCGCGCCCAAAGCGCGGCGGGGAAGCTGTCGAGATCCGGGAGACCGGGGCGAAAGGGAAGGAAGCGCTCCGGCTCGGGGGCAGCCCTCGGCAAGGGCTCGATCGGCCGGGCTCTGGCGCCCTGCGGCGGGGTGGCGAGGCGGGCGACCCGCATCGTCGCCCCTTGGGCGCCTTCGATGAAGCCTTCGGCGCGCAGCCGCTCGAAACCGCCGACCACGGTGGACCGCGCGATCCCGAGCGAAAGCGCGAGCGCGCGGGAGGAGGGCAGGCGCTCGCCCGCCATCAGCCGCCCGTCCAGGATCTGCTCCCGGATCGCCCCCTGAATCTGCGCTTCGAGATTGCCGGCGGCACGGTCGAGGAGGAGCCAGGCGTCGGGGAGGGGAAGCGTCATGCGAGGAGTGAACTGGACTGGCCGATCTTGCGCAAGTGGATGGTTTCGCCCATCCTGTTTTGCGGCACATTGGGCGTATCCAGCGAGGAAACGCCTATGTCCCGCCCAAGCCCGACTCCGGAAAACCCCACCTATCCCGTGACCGAGCGCAGCCGCGCGCGCCGGCTGCACAAGCGCGCCAGTCATGAGGCGGCGGCCGTTCATGCCGTCTTGGACGCCGCGCCCTTGTGCCATGTCGGCTACGTCATCGACGGGCAGCCCTATGTCACGCCGACGATCCACTGGCGGCAGGGCGAACGTGTCTATTGGCACGGCTCGGCCGCCAGCCGATTTCTTCGAAAGGTCGAGGGCGCGCGCGTCTGCCTGACGGTGAGCCTGATGGATGGCTACGTGCTGGCGCGCTCGGCCTTCAACCATTCCGTCAACTATCGCTCGGCCATGGTGTTCGGCACGGCACAGATCGTGGAAGAGCCGGACGCCATCGCCGAGGCGCTGCGCCGCTTCACGGACGGGCTCTTTCCGGGCCGCTGGGACACGCTCCGGCCCATGACGGTGCCCGAGCTCAAGGGCACCAGTGTCCTTTATCTCGACATCGAGGAGGCCAGCGTCAAAACCCGCTCGGCACCTCCCGGTGATGACGACGACGCGGATTATCCCGTCTGGGCCGGCGTCCTGCCGATGGAAACGCGCTTGGGAAAGCCGCAGCCCGCACCGGACCTAACCCAAGGCATCGCCCTGCCGGAGGGCTTGGCGGATTTGGTTTCTTCGGGTCGACTGCGCTGAGCGTCGATCCCGAGCAGAGCGATCGCCTTCGCAGCATTTCCTGCTCTTCAGTCCCGATAAGGCCCTTCGAAGAGGTCGCCGATCGCCTTGCTCGCCATCCATCGATAGCGGCGTCGGCGGCGATGCTCGGGGCGGTCGTGGTTGAGATGGCAACGCTGGCAAAGGGCCGCGAGATTGCTGGAGGCGTTGTTGGCGGTGTCGTGGTCGAGATGGGCGCAGGCTAGCCAGACGCGGGTCCAAGTCAGCGACAGTTCCGGGGGAAGCTCGGCCGGGGCGGGCCGCGTTCCGCGCAAGGGGCGGCCTCTCCCGTCCCGCCAAAGCGCCTCGCTCTCGTCCCACCAGGTGCCGTCGATGCCGACGCAGACCAGCGCCCCATGCGGGCGGCGGCAATGATCGCACCGGCCCTTGGCGCGCCGGAAGCGGACGGAGCGTGAGAGTTCCCGCCAATCGATGGGATAGAAGCCGCGCATGTCGCGCCGGATCGGCATGGTGGGTCTTGTGTCCTCGCAGCAGGTCGCCAGGGCGGATCGGCTCGCTCAGCGGGACTCGATCCAACCCTCCTTGTCAAGCAGGGACGCCGGCTTCCGCCCATCCCCGACGCGGAATGCCAGCGATTCTTTCGGCTATCCCTCTGACAGACAAGCGATTCGCCGGGTTGCCAGCAGTCAACCCGGCGAATCACCCGAATCAGCTTAAGCCGCGATCGCGCGTCGGATGAGGTCGGCAAGGCGGGGAATGCCCTGCGTGACGGCGCGCTCATCCGCCAGCGTGAAGGAAAGGCGCAGCGTGTTCGCCCCGCTGCCGTCGGCATGGAAGGCATTGCCCGGCACGAAGGCGACCCGCGCCTCCGCGACGGAGCGAGCCAGCAGCGCCACGGCATCGACGGATTCGGGCAGCGTCATCCAGACGAACATGCCGCCCTCGGGGCGGGACCAGGAGACGCCCTCCGGCATATGCCGCTCCAGCGCGGCGAGCAGTGCGTCGCGCCGGGCGCTATAGGCCTCGCGCGTGCGCTCGATCTGTTGGGCGTAACACCGCTCCGCGACGTGATGCACCACCATCTGGTTGATCGAGGGCGAGTGGAGGTCGGCGGCCTGCTTGGTCAGCACCAGCTTCTCGATCAGGCGGCGCGGCGCGACGATCCAGCCCATGCGAAGCCCCGGCGCCAGGATCTTCGAGAAGGAGCCGCAATAGACCGTGCGGCCCGCGTCCACCCCGCCCGAGCGCAGCGCATCCAGCGCCGCGATGGGGGGCACCGGCTCGCCGCTGTAGCGAAGCGCGGCATAGGCGGCGTCCTCGATCACGGCAATGCCGAGCTCTTCGGCCAGATCCAGCACCGCCTCGCGCTGGGCGAGCGTCAGCGTTTCGCCGCTCGGATTGGCGAAATCGGGCACGAGATAGGCGAACTTCGCCGCGCCCCCGGCTTTCGCCGCCGCCTCGCGATAGGCGTCCGGCGTCATGTTGCCGCCGGCGGGCGACAGCCGGTCGTAGCGCGGCTCGTAGGCGCTGAAGGCCTGCAAGGCGCCGAGATAGGTCGGCCAAGTGACGAGCGCCGTGTCGCCGGGGGAGAGGAACAGCTTGCCGAGATAGTCCAGCCCCTGCTGAGAACCGGACGTGATGAAGACATTGCCCTCATCGCAGGGAATGCCGATCCGCCCCATCTCGCCGGCGATCCAGCGGCGCAGCGGCAGATAGCCCTCGCTCACCTGATATTGTAGCGCCGCGTTGGCGCTGGAGCCACCGAGGATCTCGGCATAGGCGGTGCGGAACGCTTCGTGCGGAAACAGCGCGGGGTCGGGAATGCCGCCGGCGAAGGAGATGATGTCGGGCTGGTCCAAAAGCTTCAGAAGCTCGCGGATCTCGGACGCCTTCATGCGTCCCGCGCGCGTGGCGAAAAGGTCGGTCATGTCCATGATGGTCCTCCTGGCTTGCCGGCGCGCTTCGTTCTGCAATCGGGGCGCGCATCTTGCGAGCGTGGGGCCTGTTAAAGCGCTCTTCCCCTAATTATGTCAACAATGCTGACCTACTTTCTCCAAGGCTCGGCTGCAAACCCTCGCCGCCCAGGCGAATGACAGCTGCCGACACGTCATAAAACGCTAGTGCGCGCGGGGCGCAGGCCCTATGTCCCGAAAGGCGACTTCGCTTCGGCGACTGGGATCGGGATGGCGCGACATGCTGACGGCGAAAGGCAAATACGGGTTGAAGGCCATGCTCCATCTGGCCGATGCCGAGCCGGACATGCTGGTCCTGTCCGAGGAGATCGCCAGCCAGAACACCATCTCGAAGAAGTTTCTCGACACGATTCTAGGCGAATTGCGCAACGCTGGGTTCATCTACGCCAAGAAGGGGCGGCGCGGCGGCTATGCGCTGGCCCGCCCAGCCGAGGAGATCGCCGTCGGCCATGTGCTGCGCGTGCTGGACGGCCCGCTGGCACCCATCGCCTGCGCCAGCCGCACGGCCTATCGCCGCTGCACGGACTGCTCGGATGTGGAGCGGTGCCGGGTGCGCCTCGTCATGCTGGAAGTGCGCAACGCCATCGCCACCGTGCTGGACAACAAGTCGTTGAGAGAACTCCAGGGCATGCGCACGCTCCTAGAGATCGACCCCGTGCATTGGGCCGCCGCCGTCTGAGGCAGCGGGCGGAGCTTTCGATTAATTCCGCCGCGTCTTGTCGCTGCCGCGCAACTCGCGGTCGAGCCCCAGCGCGCGTCCGACCAGAGTAGCGAGACCCAGGCGAAAGGCGATCTGCGAGGCGTTCATGCTCTCCTCCTACGAGGGAAGCCAGAGCGCGGGTCGAGGCCGATCGAGGCGCGGCGGCCTCGAGATTTCGTGAGCGTCCGAGCGGGGCAGAGGCTTCTCTCTCTGCCGCTCTCTCTGCCGCGCCCGTCGCCTTGGCCGACCGCGCCTCAGACAGGCAGGGGGGCCTCGCGCGCGGCCGGTGCCTCCGGCGGGTGGCCGAGCGCGTGAAGAATGCCGCGAAGCTCGGCGAGGCCCCGCATGCGTCCGATCGCGGGATAGCCGGGCGTCACCGCCTTGTGCAGGTCGTCCAGCATCCGGTGGCCGTGGTCGGAGCGGAAGACGATGGTGCCGTCGCCCATGCGTTTGCCGTCCTCGGCCACCAGTTCGCGCAGCACGGCGACCATGTCCGTGTCCCCATCGAGATGGGCCGATTCGTGGAAGCTCCGCGGCTCCCCCTCGCGGCGCGTGTTGCGTAAGTGCGCGAAATGGATGCGCGAGGCGAAGCGGCGGGCGATGGCGGGCAGGTCGTTGTCAGGGCGAACGCCCAGACTCCCCGTGCAGAAGCACATGCCGTTGGCCGGCGAGGGCACCGCCTCGAAGATCGCGGCATAGTCGTCCTCAGTGGACGCGATGCGCGGCAGGCCGAAGAGCGGGCGCGGGGGATCGTCCGGGTGCAGCGTCAGCTTCACGCCGACACTCTCGGCGGCGGGCGTCACGGCCTCGAGAAATTCGACGAGGTGCCGGCGCAGGCGCGCGGCGTCGATGTCGCGATACTCCTGAAGCTTCTCGCGAAAGCCGGGAATCGTCATCGGCTCTGTGGTGGAGCCGGGCAGGGCGCTGGTGATGTTGCGGATGAGATCGGCCTTGGTGGCCTCGTTCATGGCGGCGAAGGCGCTTTTGGCGCGGGCCTGCTCGGCGGGCGTGTAGTCGCGCTCGGCGCCCGGCCGCTCCAGGATGAAGAGCTCGAACGCGGCGAACGTGTCGAAGTCGAAGCGCATGGCGGTGGCGCCGGTGTCGGTCACGAAGTCCAGCTCCGTGCGGCACCAGTCCACCACCGGCATGAAATTGTAGCAGACCACCGGAATGCCGGCGCGGCCGACCGCCTCCAGGCTGGCGATCCACGCCTCGATCTCTTCTTTTGCCGCCCCGCCCCGGCGCTTCACCGCGTCGGGAATCGGGATGCTCTCCACCACGCTCCAGCGCAGCGGCACGCGGCCGGGCGGCGTCGTCTCGATCAGGTCGCGCCGCGCTTCCACGGCCCCGCTCGTCCACGCCGCGCCGATCGGCTCCTCGTGCAGCGACGAGACGATGTCGCTCGCGCCGACATGGCGCACCTCGTCCAGCGTCACCGGGGCCTTCGGGCCGAACCATCTCCAGCCTTGCCGCATCCTGTCGTCTCCTCCCGCCCTGGCCGTTCGCCCGGGCTCTTAAATGAAATAGTCGGGGTAGCGCCCCTTGAGCGCGGCCACGTCCGGCAGCACGGCGCCGAGATGGTGTTCCATCGCCGCCTTGGCGCCCTCCACGTCGCGGGCCAGGAGGTGAGCGCGGATCTCCTCGTGCTCGGCGATCACCTGTTCCATGCGGCCCAGCACGGGCAGGGTGAGACGGCGGGCCCGGTCGATCTGAATCTTGACCTGGGTCAGCAGCGTCCAGATGCCGACATGGCCGGACAGTTCGGCGATCGCGGCATGAAACCCTTCGTCCGCCTCGTGAAAGGCGTCGGTGTCGCCAGCATGGGCGGCGCCCTTCTGGCGGCGGATCGCGAGATCGACGGCGCCGAGAGTGTCGGGCGTCGCCGCCCGCGCGGCGTGCTCCACCGTGATCCCCTCCAGCGCCTTGCGGATCAGCACCGCCTCGGGAATGGCGCCGACGGGCACGCGCGAAACGAACGTGCCGGACTGGGGAAAGATGTCGACCAGACCAATCTCGGACAGGCGGATCAGCGCCTCGCGCACCGGCGTTCGGCTGACGCCGAAGCGCTCGATCAGCATCCGATCCTGCAAGGGCGCGCCCGGCGGCAGACGCGAGGCGACGATCTCGGCCCGCAGCGCTTCGAAGATCTGCGTGGCCGAGGTCACGCGCCGCGCCGGCGCGCTTCGGCGGGCGGGCGGCGCGGGCGCTTCGATCGGACTCTGGTCGGACATGACGGGCTCAAGCGCTCGGACGAATTGACATTCTAGTATACTAGTTGCTAAGAACTGCCAAGGCCGATGGGAGCCCGCGCGAAGGCGGGGCGGCTGGAGGGAGAAACGATGGCGCTTAATCCGGATAGGCTCCTGCCCGTCGAGGCATCCCTGCGCCCCATCGCGCGCCGGCTCTTCGCGGAGGTCGAGACGCTGCCGATCGTCTCCCCGCACGGGCACACCGAGCCCTCCTGGTATGCCGAGAACCCTCGCTTTCCCGATCCGGCCGCGCTCTTCGTGGTGCCCGACCACTACATTTTCCGCATGCTCTATTCGCAGGGCGTGCCGCTGGAGGCGCTCGGCGTGCCGCGCGCCGACGGCGGTCCGGTTGAGCGGGACGGGCGGCGCATCTGGCGTCTCTTCGCCGAGCATTATCGCCTGTTCCGCGGCACGCCTTCACGCCTCTGGTTCGAGCATTCGCTCCAGACCGTGTTCGGCATTGAGGAGCGCCTGTCGCCGCAAAGCGCCGATCGCATCTACGACGAGATCGCCGCCGCGCTGGAGACGGACGCGCTGCGCCCCCGCGCGCTCTACGACCGCTTCAACATCGAGGCCATCGCCACCACGGATTCGGCGCTGGACGATCTTGCCCATCACGACGCGGTGCGCGCCTCCGGCTGGCACGGCCGCATCCTGCCGACCTACCGGCCCGACGCGGTGGTGGACCCGGATCGGCCAGGCTTCGCGGAGGCACTGCGCCGCTTCCTGGCGCTCGCCGGAGAGGCCGAGACGTGGAGCGGCTATCTCGATGCGCATCGCACGCGCCGCGCCTATTTCAAGGCGCGCGGTGCGACCGCGACCGATCATGGCCATCCGTCCGCCCGCACGGCCGATCTCGCCCCGGCCGAATGCGAGTTGCTCTTTTCCAAGGTCCTGGCGGGCACCGGGAGCGCGGCCGAGAACGAGCTGTTCCGCGCCCAGATGCTGACCGAGATGGCGCGCATGAGCCTGGAGGATGGGCTGGTCATGCAGATCCATGCCGGCTCCTCGCGCAACCACAACCAGGCCCTGTTCGAGCGCTTCGGATTCGACAAGGGCGCCGACATTCCCCAGCGGACCGACTATGTTGGGGCCCTGCGCCCGATGCTGAACGTGGTCGGCAACGAGCCGGGGCTGACCATCATTCTCTTCACGCTGGACGAAACGGTCTATGCCCGCGAACTCGCCCCGCTCGCCGGCCATTATCCCGCGCTGCGCCTCGGCCCGCCCTGGTGGTTCTTCGACAGCCCGGACGGGATGATGCGGTTCCGCGAGGCCGTGACCGAGACCACCGGCTTCTACAACACGGTCGGCTTCAACGACGACACGCGCGCTTTCCTCTCCATTCCCGCCCGGCACGACGTCGCGCGCCGGGTGGACTGCGCCTTCCTCGCCAAGCTGGTGGGCGAGGGGCGGCTGGAGGAGGACGAGGCGCGCGAGGTCGCCGTGGACCTGACCTATCGCCTGGCGAAGGACGCCTATCGACTGTGAGCGCCCCGGCGGCGGGCCGGCTGGGGCGACCCGGGCCCCGTCGCCGAAGGCGCCAGGAACTGCCCCGCCGGATGGGAGCCGGCGGGTTTCAATTTGGGAGGATCGATCGATGCACATCACCCGCAGACGCTTCATGGGAACCACGGCCGCCATGGCCGGGGCGACGCTCTTCGGCGGCCGCGCCTTCGCGGCGCTCAAAGCCCCGTCAAGCCCCGTCACCATCACGGTGGCCGATGTCGCCGGCAATCTGGCGCTGACGCAGGCGGCCATGGAGCGCTACACCGCCGCGCGGCCGGAATGGGCGAGCCGCATCGCCTTCACCAAGGCGCCGGCCCCCGAGCTTCCCGCCAAGCTGAAGGCGCAGCAGGCGGCGGGCCGGGTGGATATCGACCTCGTGCTCACCGGCACGGACGCGCTCGCCGCCGGCCTCGACCAGGGCATCTGGACCGACCTTTCGCCCTACAAGGCCGACCTGCCTCCTCTCGAAACCATCTACATTCCGCAGGCCTTCAAGATGCAGGCCATGGCGAAGGATCACGGCGTCGTCGTGTCCTATTATCCGTCCGGCCCCCTGATCGAATACATGCCGGACCGCGTCGCGACGCCGCCCAAGACCGCGGAAGAGCTGCTGGCCTGGACCAAGGCCAACAAGAACAAGTTCATCTACGCCCGCCCGTCCAATTCCGGCCCGGGCCGCACCTTCCTGATGGGCCTGCCCTATCTTCTGAAGGATTCCGATCCGCGCGATCCCGAAAAGGGCTGGGACAAGACCTGGGCCTTCTTGGAAGAACTGGGTCAGAACATCGAATACTACGCCTCGGGCACGACGCAGACCATGCGCGAGCTGGGCGAGGGCACGCGCGACATCGTCGTCACCACGACGGGCTGGGACATCAACCCCCGCGTTCTCGGCACCGTCCCGGCCGAGGCCGAGGTCGGCACGCTGGCCGGTTTCCACTGGGTGACGGACGCCCATTACATGGTCGTGCCGAAGGGTGTTTCGGAGGAGAAGCTCGCCGTTCTCCTCGATCTCATGAACTTCATGCTGACGCCGGAAAGCCAAGCCTATGCCTACGACCAGGGCTATTTCTACCCCGGCCCGGCGGTGAAGGACGTGCCGCTTTCCATGGCGCCGCAGGAAAGCCAGGACGCGATCAAGGAATTCGGCCGCCCGCAATATGACGAGTGGATCGCCGGCAATCCGCTGGAAACCCCGCTCGATGCCGACAAGCTCGTCGCCGCCTTCCGCATCTGGGACGAGCGGATCGGCGCCAAGAAGAGCTGAGCGAACTCTCTCGCAGGGCGGCCGGGACCTCCGGCCGCCGCCTCGCGCTCAAGGGTTCTCCCGGCGCGCCTTTTTCGTTCGGTTTCAGGAGGCCTTCTCGCGATGAACGCCCATCCCACGCATCTCAAGGTCGCCGGTCGCGCGGCGGACGCTGCCTCCGGTGGGGGGCGGCTCGAACTCCTGAACCTCCAGCGCGCCTTCGGCTCCTACCACGCGCTGGCCGGCATCGATCTGACCGTGGAGCGGGGCGAGTTCATCGCGTTGCTCGGGCCGTCGGGCTGTGGCAAGTCCACGGCGCTGAACTGCATCGCCGGCCTTCTGCCGCTGACAGGCGGCGAGATCCGCCTCGACGGGCGGCCGATCCACGAGCTGGAGCCGGAAAAGCGCGGCTTCGGCATGGTGTTCCAGAGCTATGCGCTCTTCCCGCACATGACGATCCGCAAGAATGTCGGCTTCGGCCTCGCCATGCAGGGCGTGCCCAAGGCCGAGGCCGAGCGGCGCATCGACGACGCGCTCGATCTCGTGCGCCTGCGCAGCCAGGGCGACAAGCTGCCCGGTCAGCTGTCGGGCGGCCAGCAGCAGCGCGTCGCCATCGCCCGCGCCATCGTCATCCGCCCGCCCATCGTTCTCATGGACGAGCCGCTCTCCAATCTCGACGCCAAGCTGCGCCTGGAAATGCGCGCCGAGATCCGCGCCATCCACGAGGCGATCGGCTCCACCACGATCTATGTCACGCACGACCAGGACGAGGCGCTGTCGCTGGCCGATCGCATCGTCGTCATGTCCGGCGGCCTGATCCGGCAGGTCGGAACACCCGAAGACCTCTACGAGCGGCCGAACCATGTCGAGGTCGCCGACTTCATGGGCTATCGCACCCGCGTCTCTGGCCGCGTCGTCGATGGCAACGGAACGGTGGAACTCGCCAAGGCGCGCATCGCGCTTCCTGCGGCGGCGAAGTTTGGCTCGGGAACCGCCGTCACCGTCTCGACACGGCCGGAGGATTTGCTGGCGACGCGCGGCGGCGAGGGCCTGCCCGCCACCGTGCGCGCGATCGAGTATCGCGGCCGTGCCTGGTTCGGCTCGGCGGCGCTGGCTGACGGCACGATCGCCTATTTCCGCGCCGACGGAGCCTTGTCCTCCGGTGAGAGCGTGACGCTGCGCTTCGACCCGGCCCGCACGCTGGTCTTCGAAGGGGAGGGGGCATGAGCGACGCGGCCATCTCCACCCCGGCCCGGACCTTCGCGCGCCCATCGCTCAAGACGCGGCTCGCCGCCAAGGGCTTCGACGGCACGACGCTTCTCGTCCTGCCCGGCCTCGTCGCCGTGCTGGCGCTCTTCATCTACCCCTTTCTCTATGGCGTCGTGGATTCGCTGACGCCGGAGACAGGCGCCTGGTACGAGAACTACCGCCGCTTCTTCTCCGACCCGTTCCTCTACAACACGATCGCTGCGACGCTGTGGCTCGCCCTGCCGGTGACGATCCTGAACCTCGCGCTCGCCGTGCCCATCGCCTTTCGCGTGCGGCTCATGCGCCGGCAGAAGCTGCTCACCACGCTTCTCGTCCTGCCGATCACGCTGGGCACGGTGCTGGTGGCCGAAGGGCTCCTGAACTTCCTGGGGCCGCAGGGCTGGTTCAACCGGACGCTGGTGACGATCGGCCTTCTGGAAGCGCCGCTGCGCCTCACCAACAATTACTGGGGCGTCTTCGCCTCGCTGCTCATCACCGGCTTTCCCTTCGCCTTCCTGCTGACGCTCTCCTACGTCTCAGGGATAGACCCAGCGATCGAACAGGCGGCCGCGACGCTCGGCGCCAATGCGCGCCGGCGCTTCACCCGGGTCTTCCTGCCGCTTCTCGTGCCGGGGCTCGCGGTCACCTTCTGTCTGGCGTTCGTACAGGCCTTCGCGGTCTTCCCTTCGGCGGTGCTGCTCGGCGCTCCCGCCGGGCCGACGCGCGTCATCTCGATCGCGGCCTATTCGGCGGCCTTCGAGGAATACAATCACTCGCTGGGTTCGGCGATCGCCATCATCATGGGGCTGGTGCAGCTTGCCGTGGTGCTGGCCGTGCTCGGCCTTCGCGGTCTCTTCTATCGCGGCCCGGCCGGCGGAACGAAAGGCTGACACCAGATGATCCGCGATCGTGGCATCGGCTCTAAACTCTGGCGCACGGCCGTCTGGGCCGTCACCATCCTCTTCGTACTCAATCTTCTCGGCGTCATCGCGACCGTGGTGATGAACTCGCTGGCGACGCGCTGGCTCGGCACCTGGCTGCCGGTGGACTTCACCACGCGCTGGTACTTCTCGGCCTGGCGCGAGTTTCAGCTGACCGAGGTGCTGCTCGTCACCTTCCAGGTCGTGTTCGTCGTCACGCTCCTGTCGGGCCTGATCGGCATCACCACGGCCTATGCGCTGGCGCGGCGCGAGTTCGCGGGCAAGCGCTTCGCCATCCTCGTCTTTCTCCTGCCGCTCCTGGTGCCGCCGCTCACCTACGGCATTCCGCTCGCCACGCTTCTGTATCAGGTCGGGCTGGGCGGTTCCTTCTGGGGCGTCGTCATCATCAATCTCGTGCCCTCCATCCCCTTCGTCGTGCTGGTCATGATCCCCTTCATCGAGCAGATCGACCCGCGCGTGGAGGCCGCCGCCCGCGTCTTCGGGGCGGGCACGGGCAGCCTGTTCCTGCGCATTCTCCTCCCGCTGCTTCTGCCCGGCATGCTGGCCGCGCTCCTGCTCGTTCTCGTGCGCACCATCGCCATGTTCGAGTTGACCTTCCTCGTCGCCGGGCCGACCAGCCAGACGCTCGTCGTCTCGCTCTACTATGCTGTCTTCGCCTCGGGCGTCCGCGCTTCGCAGTCGATCGACGCCATGGCGGTGGTCTACATGGTGACGACCCTGTTCTGGCTCGTCCTGGCGCTGCGCTTCGTCAATCCGACGCAGATCGTCGCCCGCGCCAAGCAGTCCCAAGCCGCGCATTAGAAGCGGTTCGAAGGAACTTTTGAAATCATCGCCGGCTAGGCTGGCCCCGGAGGTCGGAACTTTCGTTCCGGCTCCCCCATCATCCCGAGACCTGCAGGGGAACCCGCATGAACCGCCTGTCCGAGACGACGCTTTCGACCTTGCCGGCCAGCGTCCGCAAGCCCTCCTACGAACGGTCCAAGGCGCGCGTCGGCATCGTCCATCTCGGCCTCGGCGCGTTTCACCGCGCGCATCAGGCGGTGATGACGGAACGCGTGCTTGCGGGCGGCGATCTCGCCTGGGGCATTGCCGGCGTGTCGCTGCGCAGCCCCGAGACGCGCGACGCCCTGGCGCCGCAGGACGGGCTCTACACCGTCGCCGTGCGCGGCGCGGAGGAGGACCGGTTCGAAATCGTCGGCGCAATTCTGAAAAGCCTCGTCGCGCCGGAGGACCCGGAGGCCGTGTTGGCGCTGATGGCGGCGCCCGATACGCGCATCGTCTCGCTCACCGTCACCGAGAAGGGCTATTGCCACAAGCCGGCGACGGGCGAACTCGACGAGGCCCATCCCGGCATCGTCCACGATCTGGCCGAACCCGCGCGCCCGCAGACGGCGATCGGCTTCCTGGTCGAGGCGCTGGACCGGCGCCGCCGTGCGGGCCTTGCGCCTTTCACAGTGCTCTCCTGCGACAACCTCCCGTCCAACGGGCACACCGTCGCCAAGGTCGTGCAGCGCTTCGCCGCTTTGCGCGATCCCGAGCTCGGCGCCTTCGTCACCGACAAGGTCGCCTTTCCCTCCACCATGGTGGACCGCATCGTTCCGGCGACGACGGATGCCGACCGCGCGCTGGTGGCCGGGGCGCTTGGGCTGGAGGACGCCTGGCCGGTCATGGCCGAGCCTTTCTCGCAGTGGGTGGTCGAGGATCGCTTTCCCGCCGGGCGCCCGGCCTGGGAGCGGGCGGGGGCGACGTTCGTCGGCGATGTCGAGCCGTTCGAGCTGATGAAGCTGCGCCTTCTCAACGGCTCGCATTCGACGCTCGCCTATCTCGGCTATCTCGCCGGGCACGAGACGGTGGCCGACGCCATGGCCGCGCCCGGCTTTGCCGAGCTTCTGGAAGCCATGATGCGCGAGGAGATCACACCGACCCTGCCGACCCTGCCGGGCTTCGATCTCGCCGGCTACCGCGCCGCGCTGATCCACCGGTTCCAGAACCCGGCCTTGCGCCATCGCACCTGGCAGATCGCGATGGACGGTTCGCAGAAGCTGCCGCAGCGCCTTCTCGGCACGATCCGCGACCGGTTGCGCGCCGGCCAGAGTTTCGACCGGCTGGCGCTCGGTGTCGCCGCCTGGATGATCTACGCCACCGGCCATGGCGAGCACGGCCACGCGATCGACGTGCGCGATCCCCTGGCCCAGCGCTTCGCGGCGGCAACCGCCGACAAGCGCACGGCGGAAGCCCTGGTGGAGGCCTATTTCGGCTTTCCCGAAGTGTTCGGCGCCGATCTCACGCACGAGCCCCGCTTCCGAGAGGCGGTGACGCGCGCGCTGGCGGGTCTTCTGTCGATCGGCGCGGCCCACACGGTCTTCGAAGTCGGCGGACACTGAGGAGCCGGAGCGCCCGAAGACGCTCCGGTTCGGGCGACGGCGGCGAGCGACCGCCGTCGCCTCGAGGCCCCCCACGCGCGCGCCCGACGACCTCGGCGTGTGGAGTTTTATAGTCTTTCCAAAGTAAGCCTACCCTCCGGCGGAGGCGGACGCTTTGTTTCGCTTAGCAAAGCGAAGGGCTGAAGCGCCGATCGCTCCAGCAAAGGTGAGTATTTCCGGCTTGTTTTTGCGCGGGCGTGGGGATAGACGGCAGCCACAAGCTTTCTCGTCGGGGATCTGTTTCGTGCGTCTGTCCGCTCTTTCCACCGCTGCTGTGGCTCTTTCGCTTGGCTTCGGCCTTCTTCCCGCGCGGGCCGAGCCGACGCAGTACCCGCTGACGATCCAGAATTGCGGCGTCGAGGTGCGCTTCGACAAGGCCCCGGCGCGCACCGTCGCGCTCGGCCAGAACAGCGCCGAGATCATGCTGCTGCTCGGCCTGCAGGACCGCGTCGCCGGCACCGCCTTCTGGCCCAGCAAGGTCCTTCCCGAGCTGGCCGAGGCCAACGAGAAGGTGAAGCGGCTGACGGTCGAGATCCCAACCTTCGAGGCCGTGCTCGCCCAGGAGCCCGACTTCGTCGCCGCACAGCTGCCCCTCCTGCTCGGCCCCGAGAGCAAGGTCGCCAGCCGCGAGGACTTCGCCAAGCTCGGCATCAACAGCTACCTGTCGCCGGGCGTGTGCAACACGCGCAAGGACACGGGCGACATCTACGGCAGCCGCGCCACGCTCTGGAACATGGACCTCCTCTACCAGGAGATCGACGAGCTTTCCCGCATCTTCGACGTGCAGGACAAGGGGCAGGCGCTGATCGGCGAATTCAAGCAGCGCGAGGCCGCGCTGCGCGAGCGGGCCAAGGCGCGGGGCCAGTCGCAGTCCTTCCTCTTCTGGTTCTCCAGCCCGTCGCCGTCGGCCGACGCCTATCTCGCCGGCAAGAACGGCGCGACCGGCTTCATCGCCGATCTGCTCGGTGGTCGCAACGCGGTGGACAACGAGGCGGAATGGCCGACGCTTGGCTGGGAGGGCATCATCGCCACCAACCCGAACGTCATCGTCGTCGCCGATCTCGACCGCAACCGCTGGGAGCTCGACAAGCCCGCGGCCAAGATCGAGTTCCTGAAGACCGACCCCGCCGTCAGCCAGCTCGACGCCGTCAAGAACGGGCGCATCGTGGTCATGGACGGGCAGGCGATGAATCCCACGATCCGCACCATTCGCGGCGCGGAGCAGATCGAGAAGCAGCTGGAAGAACTCGAGGCGAAGACGAAGTGACGTCTCGCATCGCAAGCTGGAAGGGGCAGGCCGGACTCGGCCTGCTTTTTGCGCTCTGCCTGGTGCTGACGCTCGTCGCCGTCGCGCTCAGCGTGCGCACGGGCGATCTGCCGATCTCGCCCGAGACGACCTTCTACGCCGTCACCAATCGCCTGGGCTGGACCAGCGTCGCGCTGAACCGAATCCATGAAAGCGTGGTGATGGATTACCGGCTCAGCCGGGCACTCGCCGCCGCCTGCTGCGGCGCGGGGCTGGCGCTGTGCGGCGCCGTGCTTCAATCTCTCCTGCGCAACGCCTTGGCCGAGCCCTATGTGCTGGGCATCTCGGCCGGCGCCTCCACCGGCGCGGTGGCGGTGGTCGTGCTGGGTCTCGGCGCCGGCGCGGTGACGCTGTCCATGGGCGCCTTTGCCGGCGCCTTCGTCGCCTTCACCTTCGTGGCGCTCCTGTCCAACGGCACGCGCGGCGGCTCGGATCGCACGATCCTAGCCGGCGTCGCCGCCTCGCAGCTCTTTAACGCGCTCACCTCCTATATCGTCACCACGGCAGCCGACGCGCAGCAGGCGCGCGACATCATGTTCTGGCTGCTCGGCAGCTTCGGCGGCGTGCGCTGGCCGGACGTGCAACTCGTCGCCGTCGTGGTCGCGATCGGCTTTATCCTGTGCATCGTGCATGCGCGGGTTCTCGACGCCTTCACCTTCGGCGACGACGCGGCCGCCTCGCTCGGCATTCCGGTCGGGCGCACCCGTGTTCTCCTTTTCGCCGCGACCGCCCTAATGGCGGCCACCATCGTCAGCATGGTCGGGTCGATCGGCTTCGTCGGCCTCGTCGTGCCCCATGCCGCGCGCTTCGTGGTCGGGCCGCTTCATGCCCGCGTGCTGCCGGCCTGTCTCGTGGCCGGGGCGATCTTCATGGTGCTGGCCGACATCGTCTCGCGCGTGGCGATCCCGCAGCAGGTTCTGCCGATCGGCGTCGTCACGGCGTTGGTGGGCGTGCCCTTCTTCTCCCTCATCCTCTACCGGGCGCGGCGCTTCGCATGACCATCAGGGCCGAGAATCTCGTCTGGAAGGCCGGCAAGACGGTGATCGTCGACGACGTGTCGCTGGAGGCCGAGCCCGGGCGGATGCTTGGCCTTCTCGGGCCGAACGGCTCGGGCAAGACCTCGCTCCTGCGCATTCTCGCCGGCCTGCGCCGCGCCCATAGCGGGCGGGTGACGCTGGACGGAACCGAGATCGGAACCGTGGCGCGCAAGGCGCTGGCGCGGCGCATCGCCTATGTCGAACAGTCCGCCACGAGCACGGCCGACCTCAAGGTGGTGGACGTGGTCAAGCTCGGCCGCATTCCGCACCGTTCCGCCCTGTCCCCCTGGACGGCGGCGGACGAGGCGGCGGTGGAGACGGCACTCGCCTCGGCCGGCATGAGCGCCAAGCGCGAGGCCTCCTGGGCGCATCTGTCGGGCGGCGAGCGCCAGCGCGTCCAGATCGCCCGCGCCCTGGCCCAGGCGCCGCGCGAGATCTTTCTGGACGAGCCGACCAACCATCTCGACGTCGAGCACCAGATCGCGCTGCTGCGCCTCGTTTCGGAGCTGAAGCTCACCAGCATCGTTGCGCTGCACGACCTCAACCATGCCGCCCTGTTCTGCGACCGGCTCGTGGTTCTGAAGGGCGGCCGCGTCGTGGCGGCCGGTCCGCCCGAAGAGGTGCTGACCGAGGATCTCCTGCGCGAGGTCTTCAACGTGCGCGCCCATGTCGAGCCCTCGCGCCATCACGGGCGCCCGCACATCCAGTATCTCGTCTGAACGGCAAGGCCGGTATTTCCCCGCCCGACCCGAGCCCAAGCCTTGCGTGAGAACAGCCGCGCGCCGTGGCATGATGCCAGCCGGGAGACGGCCTGAGGCCGAATCGCTTCGCAGGGAGAACTGAACTCATGAGCCGAACCGTCGTCCTCGTGGACCCGCTGCCGCGCACGCTCGATCTCATCATGACGCCGGACGTGCGCCGCCGCCTGGAAGCGCTGGGCGAGGTCGTGGTGTCGGAAGACGGCCCGATGCCGGACGATCAGGTCGAGGCGCTTTTGCCCGACACGGTTCTCATCTTCGGTCAGACGGCGATGCCGCGCGAGCGGCTGGACCGCGCGCCGCGCCTCAAGGCGATCGTCAATGTCGAAACCAACTTTCTGCCCAATATCGACTATCAGGCCTGCACCGAGCGCGGCATTCCCGTCCTGACGCCGGCTTCCGCCTTTGCCGCGCCGGTGGCGGAAGCCGCGCTCGGCATGGCTCTGGATCTGGCGCGCGGCATCACCGCCGCCGACCGCGCCTTTCGCGCCGGCGAGGAAGCCTATGGTCTGGCCGGCAACGAGTCGACCTTCCGCTTTGCCGGGGCAAGGGTCGGGATCATCGGCCTCGGCGATCTCGGCCGAAACCTGCGCGAGCTGATCCGCCCCTTCCGCAACGAGGTGCGCGTCTTCGACCCCTGGCTGCCGGCGGCCGCGATCGAACGCTTGGACTGCCGCCCGTCCGACCTGGACGAATTGCTGCGCACGTCCCAGGTCGTCTTCGTCTTTGCCAGCGTCACGGCGGAGAACGAGCATTTCATCGGCGCGCGCGAGTTCGCGCTGATGCCGCGCGGCGCGGTGTTTCTCCTGATGAGCCGCGCGGCGGTGGTCGATTTTCCCGCCATGCTGGACGCCGTGCGCTCGGGCCATATCCGCGCCGCCACCGATGTCTTCCCCGTGGAACCGGTGCCGGCGGACGATCCCGTGCGGCAGATTCCGGGCCTTCTCCTTTCGGCTCATCGCACCGGCGGCACGCGCGACGCCTTTTTCGAGATCGGCGCCATGGCCGTGGCCGATGCCGAGCTGATCATGCGGGGCCTGCCGCCGCAGCTTTGCCGGCGCGCCGATCCGGCCACCGCCGCGCGCCTGCGCTCCAAGCCGGTGGACCTGTCCTGATCGTCTAATCGGCCGGCGCGGCGACGGATTCGCGCTCGATCAGCTCGGAAGGAAGCACCAGTCGCTCCGCCTCCGCGCGCCCCGCGATGCGCTCGGCCAGCATGCGCATCGCCTGCGAGCCCAGCGCGTGCGAAGGCTGGGCGAGAACGGTGACGGTAGGCGAGGCCGCGCTCATCCAGCCCGCGTCGTCGAAGGTGACGAGCGAGAGATCGCCGGGAATGCGAAGGCCCAGCGCCTTGGCCGTGCGCAGCACCTCGATCGCGATGACGCTGTCGGACGCAAGGATCGCGCTCGGCGGCTGGGGCTCCTTGAGGAGACCCGACAGCACCTCGCTCGCCGCCGCGCGCGACGAGGCGCCGAAGCGCAGGAAGCGCGCGGGGTCTGGCAGAGCCGCCGCCTCGGCCTCGGCCAGAAAGCCTTCGATGCGCTGGCGCACGGTCGTCAGGCCGATCGTCTCAACGCCCGCAAAGCGCGGCCCCGGCAGGTGGCTCGCCGTGACATAGGCGATGCGGCGATGCCCCTTGGCGACGAGCAGCCGCATGGCGCGCCGGGCGGCGTCGCGATGGTCGGCGATGGCGGCGTCGAGATCGAGGCCGTCCGCCTCGCGGTCCACCAGCACCAATGGCAGGCCGAGCGACAGCGCGTCGGTGAGATGCGCCTTGTCGCGCGAGGAGGCCGGCGCCACGATCAGCCCGTCCACCCGCTTGTTCACCAGCATGGAAACGGCGTCCTGCTCTTCGGCCACGTCCTCGCCCGAGTTGGACAGGAGAACGCCGAAGCCCCGCGCCTTGGCCTCGTCGGAAATGCCGCGCACCACCGAGCCGAAGAACGGGTTCTCGATATCGCCGACCACGACGCCGATCGTGCCCGAGCGCCCGGTCGCCATGGTGCGCGCCAGCTCGTTCGGCCGGTAGTCCAAGCGCTCGGCAGCGGCCAGGATCGCCGCGCGGCGCTCAAAGCTCACGGTTCCGTAGCCGCCCAGAACGCGGGCGGCGGTGGCCTTGGAAACCCCGGCCGCGCGAGCGACGTCGGCAACGGTGGCGGACTTTCGAGGCGGGCGGGGGAGGGTCATTCCCGAGCCGTACAAACCATGGGCAATTCCGTCAATGGCATAAAAATTTCACACGGAGACCGGTTTCCTCTTGCGAAGAGACCGGTCTCACGCTCTAATTTCCTCAATCTGGCCCGATGGGTCCGAGGCACAGCCGACCGACAGGTCCCGCCACCGCCGAAGCGCGGGCGGGCAGATCGGGTTCTTGAAATTTCACCGTTGCCAGTTCGAGGGCGGCTTCCCCAGCCCTCGCCGATCCCGCGCGCCTTCGCGCCAGACCAGGAGACGACGTGATGACTCCCTTCAAAGGCGCCTTCAGCCGCCGCACCCTTCTGTCGACCGCCCTTGTCGGTCTCGCCCTGGTGACGGGCGGCCTGTCCCCCGCCTTCGCGCAGGACAATCCGCTCGGCCTCATCGAGCCCGGCACGATCAGCGTCGGCACGATGGGCGACGCCAAGCCCTACACGTTCACCAATTCCAACGGCGAGTTCACCGGCTTCGACATCGAGCTCTTCCTCGACGTCGCCCGTCGCATGGGCTTCGACAAGAGCCATGTCCTGTTCACCGGCCAGGAATTCTCCGCCCTCATGCCCTCGGTCGCCAACGGGCGCTTCGACGTCGCGGTGGCCGCGATCGGCACGACCGAGGCGCGCAAGAAGAATGTCGACTTCTCCGATGGCTATCTCGCCGGCTATCTCAGCGTCGTGACCTCCGAGCCGGCGATCAAGTCGGCCGACGATCTCGCCGGCAAGCGGCTCGGCGTCGTGCAGGGCACGCTGCAGGAAATCTACGCCGAGAAGAACTTCACCAAGGCCGACATCGTGAAGTTCCCCGACAACAACTCGGCGATCTCCGGCCTCAACAGCGGCTCGATCGACGCGCATTTCCTCGATTACGAGGCGGCCAAGCAGTATACCGAGCAGTTCAAGGGCCTCACCATCGCGGCCAACATTCCCTCCTTCGACGCCCCGGCCGGTTTCGTTGTCGCCAAGGGCAAGGACGCCTTCCGCACGGCGCTGAACAAGAGCCTGCACGAGGCCATGCAGGACGGCACCTGGAAGACGCTTTACGAGAAGTGGTTCCCCGGCTCGCCCATGCCCGCGGAATATCTCCCCAAGCCCTGACGCCTCCCCCGGCCGGGCGCCTCGCGGCGGCTCGGCCGGACCCATTCCACGGCCGGCATCGCGCGGGACCTTGAGCCTCGTGCCCCTGAAGGATCGGACCCCGCATGTCCTGGTACGAAATCCTCAAGCGCAGCTTTTTCGACTGGGAGGCCATGGCGGCCGTCCTGCCGAACATGCTGATGGTGGGGCTGAAGAACACGCTGATCCTTGCGGCGGCCTCCACGGTTCTCGGAATCGCGATCGGCATGCTGCTCGCGGTCATGGGCATTTCGCGCTCGGCCTGGCTGCGCGTGCCGGCCCGCGTCTACACCGACATCTTCCGCGGCCTGCCGGCGATCGTTACGATCCTTCTGATCGGACAGGGCTTCGCCCGCATCGGGCGCGAGCTTTTCGGCCCCTCGCCCTATCCGCTCGGCATCCTGGCGCTCAGCCTCATCGCCGGCGCCTATATCGGCGAGATCTTCCGCTCGGGCATCCAGAGCGTCGATCGCGGCCAGTTGGAGGCGACGCGGGCGCTCGGCATGACATACCCTAAGGGCATGCGCCTCATCGTCATCCCGCAAGGGGTGCGGCGCGTCCTGCCGGCGCTGGTCAACCAGTTCATCGGTAATATCAAGGATTCCAGCCTCGTCTACTTCCTCGGCCTCATGGCGTCCGAGCGCGAACTGTTCCGCGTCGGGCAGGATCAGGCCGTAGTCTCGGGCAATCTTTCGCCCCTCATGCTGGCGGGCGTCTTCTATCTCCTGATCACCGTTCCGCTGACCCATCTCGTCAACACCATCGACAAGCGCCTTCGCACCGGCCGCCGCCCCGCCGCGCCGACCTCGGGCCTCCAGGAAGTCGAGGAGGAAGAGGCCGCGACTGCCAAGGCGAGCGAGACCCGGCCGCGTCTCAAGGGCGCCAGCCTCGACGTCGTCGATCTCGACATGAGCTACGGCAACTATCAGGTGCTGCGGCAGGTCGCGCTGTCGGCACCGGCGGGCTCGATCACCTGCGTCATCGGCCCGTCCGGCTCGGGCAAGTCGACGCTGCTGCGCTGTCTCAACCGGCTGGCCGAGCCGCAGGGCGGCGACATCCGGCTGGACGGGGCGAGCATCCTGCCGGTCAAGCCCGACGCGCTGCGCCGCCGGGTCGGCATGGTGTTCCAGCACTTCAACCTGTTTCCCGACCACACCGCGCTCGGCAACGTCATGCTTTCGCTGGAGAAGGTGAAGGGCCTTTCGCGATCCGAAGCCCGGCGCATCGCCGAGGCGCGGCTGGCGGAAGTGGGCCTTGCCGCCCGCATGGACCACCGCCCGGGCGATCTCTCCGGCGGCCAGCAGCAGCGCGTCGCCATCGCCCGCGCCCTGGCGCTGGAGCCCGAGCTGATGCTGTTCGACGAGGTGACGAGCGCGCTCGATCCCGAACTCGTCAAGGGCATTCTCAAGCTCATGGCCAATCTCGGCCAGAGCGGCATGACCATGGTTGTGGTCACGCACGAGATGAACTTCGCCCGGCGCGTCGCCACCCAGGTCGTCTTCATGGACGAGGGCCGCGTCGTCGAGCACGGCCCGCCCGAGGCGATCTTCGGCAATCCGCAGAGCCCCCGCCTCAAGCGCTTCCTGTCGGAAGTCCTGTGAGCCTGCCAGCGCAAGGAAAACCTATGTCCTCCAAGGTAAAATGGGGCGTTCTCTCCACCGCACAGATCGGGCTGAACGCCGTGATCCCCGCCATCCAGGGGAGCGCCCTGTCGGAAGTGGTCGCCATCGCCTCGCGCGACGAGGCCACGGCCAGGCAAGCCGCCGAGGCCGCCGGCATTCCGAAGGCCTACGGCTCCTACGAGGCGCTGCTCGCCGACCCGGCGATCGAGGCGATCTACAATCCGCTGCCCAACCATCTCCACGTGCCCTGGACGATCCGGGCGCTGGAAGCGGGCAAGCATGTGCTCTGCGAAAAGCCGATCGCGCTCACCGCCGAGGAGGCCGAGACGCTGAAGGCCGTCTCGGCGCGCACCGGCTGGCTGGTGGCGGAGGCCTTCATGGTGCGCCATCACCCGCAATGGCGCCTTGCGCGCGAGATCGCGGCGAGCGGGCGGATCGGCGAGGCGCGCGCCCTGCAGACGATCTTTTCCTATTATCTCACCGACCCCGCCAACATCCGCAACCAGGCCGCCATCGGCGGCGGTGGGCTCTACGATGTCGGCTGCTACGCCGTCGCCACGGCCCGCTACATTTTCGGCGCCGAGCCCGAGCGGGTCGTCGGCGCCTTCGACACGGACCCCGCGCTCGGCACCGACCGCATGATGTCGGGCCTCGCCGAGTTCCCCGGGCGCCGCCATCTTGGTTTCACCTGCGCCACGCAGCTCGGCCTTCGCCAGAGCGTCGAAATTCTGGGCACGAAGGGGCGCATCGCGATTTCGATCCCCTTCAACGCGCCGGCGGGCCGGCCCGTCACCATCGCGGTGGACGACGGGCGCGATCTCGAAGGCGGCGGGCGCGAGGTGGTCGAGATCCCGCCCTGCGACCAGTACGGGCTGCAGGCCGACGCCTTTTCGCGCGCCATCCGCTCGGGCGAGGCGCCGGAATGGGGCCTCGACGACGCGGTTCTCAACATGCGCGTACTCGACGCCTTCTTCCGCTCCGGCCGCTCCGGCCAGTGGGAAGCGCCCTGACGCCCGGCGCCTTTCCCTCCCTTTCCCGATCCGAGACAGAAAGACAGACCCATGGCAGGTTCCCCCAAACGCCGCGTCGCCGTCATCGGCGGCGGGATCTTCGGCGTCTCCTCCGCGCTGCATCTGGCGCGCCTTGGCGCCGAGGTGACGCTGGTGACCGATGGCCCGATCGCCTCCGGCGCATCCAGCCGCTCGCTCGCCTGGCTCAACTCGGCGCGCTACCGCTCGCGCGCCTATCATGACCTGCGCATGGCCGGGCTCGACCGCTACCACACGCTCGCCCATGCCAACCCGTCCGCCGACTGGCTCCGCTTCGACGGCGCGCTGACCTGGGACGCAGACGAGGCCGAGAACGAGATCGACGCCGTCTTCGCCTATGAAACCAGCATCGGCTATGCCGCGCTGAAGCTCGAGCCGGGCGCGATCGCGGCGGTGACGCCCGGCGTCGATGCCGCCGCCGTCACGAAGCAGGGCGCGATCTTCAACCCGGCGGAGGGGTGGGTGGACCTGCCCTCGCTGATCCGCGTCCTTCTCATTCAATTCGAAGCGATGGGCGGACGCCTCGTTCCCAACGCGGGCAAGGCGCGGGTCATCGTGGAGGGCGGCCGCGCGCGCGGCGCGCTGCTGAGCGACGGCACGCGGGTCGAGAGCGACGCCGTCCTGCTCGCGACCGGCCCCTCTGTGCCGCAGTCGCTGGCCGAAAACGGCATCCATTTGCCCGACCAGACGCCGATCGCGCTTCTGGTGAAGACCAAGCCGCATGCCCATCCGCTGCGCGCCGTTCTCAACACGCCGCGCGTCGCCGTGCGCCCGACGCCGGATGGTGGTTTCGTGCTGGACTCGGCCTGGTCGGAGGAGGAGATCGTGACGGCGGAGGACGGCACGCATTCCTTCCCCGCCGGCACCACAGAGCGCCTTCTCGAAGAGGCCTCCGCCGTTCTGGAGGGCCGGCCTCGGCTGGCGCTGGAATCCTACGCGATGGGACCCAAGCCCATTCCGGCCGATGGCGATCCCGTCTTCGGCGAACTGGCGGAGATTCCCGGCTATTTCGTCGCCTTCAGCCATAGCGGCGCGACGCTCGGCCTGATCGCCGGCGAGATGCTGGCGCGCGAGATCGCGACCGGCGAGGCACATCCCATGCTCGCGCCTTTTCGGGCCTCGCGCTTCAAGTAAGGCCTGAAGCCGCCTTCGGCCGCCATCGCGCGGCCGAAGGCATCCTGTCAATCGGCCGGTTGGATTTCGCCGGTCAGGACATAGGTCAGGCCCGTCGGCGCGAAGCTGCGCTCGGCGCGGCCGCCGAAATAGGCGGGAACGACACGCTCCAGAAGCCGGGAGCCGAAGCCCATCGTCTCCGGCGTCGCCACGAGAGGCCCGTTCAACTCCCGCCATTCGAAGCGGAACTGACCGTCCTGGTGCTCCCAGGTGATGCGCACATGCCCCTCGGAGATCGACAGCGCGCCATATTTGGCGGCGTTGGTGGCCAGCTCGTGCAGCGCCAGAGCCAGACCCAGCGCGCGCTCGGAGGACAGCGTGACATGCGGCCCGGCGACGTCCACCCGCTGCTCGTTGTCGACATGGGGCGTCAGCGCCTTGCCGACGACCTCCTCCACGGTGGAGTCGGTGAGGTCGGGCCGCACCAGCGTATCCTGCGCCCTTGCCAGCGCCGCAATGCGGCTGGTGATGCTTTCCGAGGCGTGCTCCAAGGAGGTCGCGTGCCGGAAGCTCTGCGAGACGATCGCCTGCACCATGGCGAGGCCGTTCTTCATGCGGTGCGACAGCTCGCGCATGGCGACCTGCTGCATCTGCTCGGCGCGCCGCAGCTCGTCGATGTCGATCACCGCGCCGACATAGCCGAGAAACGTGCCGTCGGCGCCAAAACGCGGCGTGCCGCTGTTGATGGCCGAGCGGAAGCTTCCGTCGCGCGAGCGCAGCCGGTATTCCATGCTGAACGGCTCCTGGCGCGCATTGGCCGACAGAAGCACGCGGCGCGCATCGGCCAGATCGTCGGGATGCATGGCGTCAAGCCAGCCCGAGCCCTCCGCCTCCTCGCGGGACTGGCCGGTGACGGAGTACCAGGCGCGGTTCAGAAAGATGCAGCGCGCCTCCGGGTCGGTGACCCAGAGAATGGCCGGCGCATCCTCCGTCATGGCGCGGAACTCGGCCTCCGCCGCGCGCGAGGCGGAGAGAGCGCGCTCGCGCTCCACCAGCGCCTTGCGCAGCTCGAGCTGCGTCATCGCCTGCCGGGCGAGAAGATGCAGCGTGCGGATCTGGTGCCCGTCGAGTTCCTTGGGCTCGTAGCCGAGGACGCACATCGTGCCGATCGCAAGGCCCGCCTTGGTCTTCAACAGCGCGCCGGCGTAGAAGCGCAGGCCCGGCTCGCCCTGCACCAAGGGGCTGCACTCGAAGCGCGGGTCCTGCCGCGCGTCGGGCACCATCATGAAATCCTCGGCCAGGATCGCCTGCCCGCAGAACGAGGTTTCCAGCGGCGTCTCGCGCACGCCCAAGCCCACCTCGGCCTTGAAGAACTGCCGCTTCGTGTCGACCAGATTCACGACGGCGATCGGCGTGCCGCAGACCTCGGCCGCGATGCGAGCCAGATCGTCGAACTCAGGCTCGCGCGGCGTGTCCAGCGCCTCATACGAGTGGAGCGCCGCCGAACGCGCCGCTTCGTCGGAAAGGCTGGAAGGCAGGTCGGGCGCGGCGCTGGCTGACAAGAGAGGACTCGGATTGAGAACACGGTTTGGTTCAGTCATAGGACGTTGCTGTGCGGTTGCGAAGAGCCGGCTGGCGATTTCGTCGCAGGTGATGCGTCAATGTTTTCCGTGTCATGCAGCGGTTCGGCGAAAAAACGAGAGGCTTTGTCACAACCCTGTCGTGTGAGGCCTTTCTGGCGCGAGCGAAAGGCCTGACCGAAAGGGCCGCCCGCCTTCCGTCCCCGTGTCGCGGGCGAGCGGGCGGGGCTTGCCGAAACACCGAACCTGCCGCATCTGCGCCTTCGACGCGCCGCCCCCATTCCGTTCGACCCAAAGGAGCATCTTATGCCCGATCCCGTCTCGACTGGCCCCATCGCCGTTCTCGGCACCGGCATTATTGGCGCGGCGGTCGCGCGCAATCTTGCCCGCAAGGGCTTCGCGGTGCGCGCCTGGAACCGCTCGGCCGACAAGGCCAAGGCGCTGGAGCCCGATGGCGTGACGCCTTTCGAGGACGTGACTGAGGCCGTGCGCGGCGCGGCGATGGTGCTGACCGTCCTCAAGGATGGGCCTGCCGTTCTGGAGGCGATGGAGGCGGCACGGCCGG
This sequence comes from Aureimonas sp. AU40, assembly GCF_001463785.1. NCBI lineage: Bacteria > Pseudomonadati > Pseudomonadota > Alphaproteobacteria > Hyphomicrobiales > Aurantimonadaceae > Aureimonas > Aureimonas sp. AU40. Next base: position 144,036 of record NZ_BBWL01000052.1, on the reverse strand, counting down.
CGTTGGGCAAGGGCTCGATCTGGCTGCAGCTCAGCACGGTCGGCATTGAGGCGACGGATCGGCTGGCGGCGTTCGCCGGCGAGGCCGACCTCGTCTTCTATGATGCGCCGGTGCTCGGCACGCGCCAGCCCGCCGAGCAGGGCAAGCTGGTGATCCTCGGTTCCGGCCCGGTGGAGGGGCGAGAGCACGCGCAGCCTGTGTTCGACGCGATCGGCCAGCGCACGATCTGGGTGGGCGAGGCGGCGGGCGCCAGCAGCCGGCTGAAGCTCGCGCTCAATTCCTATGTCTTCGTGCTGACCCATGGCACGGCCGAGACCCTGCGCATCGCCGAGGCGCTGGGCGTCGATCCGCGTCTCGTTCTCGAAGCGTTGACCGGTGGGCAGCTCGACAGCGGCTATCTTCAGGGCAAGGGCGGCGCCATGCTGTCGGGCGACTGGACCACCAGCTTCTCGCTGGACAACGGCATCAAGGACGCGCGTCTCATCGTGGAGGCGCTGGCGGGAACGGGCGTGCGCGCTGACCTTGCGGAGGCTGGTCTCGCCCGCTTCGAGCGCGCGTCCGAGGCCGGGCATGGCGACAAGGACATCGCCGCCTCGTTCCTGGCCTGAGATAGTGACGGGCAGGCCCTGCGGCCTGCCCGGATCGCCTCGCGGCATGCTTTGGCTACCACTTTTGCCCGTTGGCGTTCGGCCCCAGCCGCCCGCCGGGAATCCCGTGGCTCGGCCAGCTGCGTAACGAGTGGACGTCGCGCCCGAGGGCCAGGGCGGGTCCGCGCTTGGGCCGTTCGCGCGCGTTTCGCACCAGCACCTCCACTGTGTCGGTGTCGGTCGAGCCGTCCGCTTCCGTGGCGGTGACGGTCAGGACATGCCGTCCGTCGGCCACCTCGCCGAAGCGCCCGCACCAGACTCCGTCCCCGTCGCGCGACAGCGTCAGGTCCCGCTCGCCGTCGAGACGCGCCGTCACCACGACTTCGTTTGAGGCCCCGAAGATTTCGGCGCGAACGGGGATCGCGGCTTCGGGAATCTGCGTGCGCGAGGTGAAGTCCGTTGCTAGCCGCCAGTCCGAGGGCGACGTGACGAGAACGAAGGGCCAGCCGCTGTCCAGCGTCTTGAAGCGCCAGGACACGACATCGCCGTCCAGCGCCGAGACGGACAGGCCGGGCGGTCCTTCCTCGATCTCGCCGGTGGAGCGCGTCGCACCGTAGATCACGTGCCCATCGTTGAGAAGATCGTTGTAGTGGGTATGGCCGGTGCCGACATAGGCGACACCGCAGCGGGCTAACAGGGCGGCCACCTCCTCGCAGCCCTCCCGCAGATCGCCGGGAAAGGCGTGCATGAAGACGAGCGACCGGGCGCCGGGGCGCGCTTGGCCCAGGGTCTGATGGAGCCAGGCCGTCTGCGCCTGTCCCAGGCGGAAGTCCGGCCCGCCCGAGCCGGCGCTGACGATGTCGAGAAACAGACATTGCGTCTCGCCGATCGTCTCGACGCGCGGCAGGCTCTGGGGCGCCAGATGCCGGCGGAAATCCTCGAGATGCCCGGCCTCGAAATCATGATCCCCCGGCAGGACATGAAGCGGCACGTGCAGCCGGCGCGCGACCTCGCCGACGCGCTCGAACTGTTCGGGCGTTGCGTGATTGGCGTTGTCGCCGGGCAGGACGGCGAACTGCACCCGCTCGGCAAAGCCCTGATTGGCCTCGCTCACCAGCCGCTCGAAACGGCGCAGGCTTTCCCAATCGTCCCCCTCGCAGGCATGGAGATCGCCGAACTGCAACCATCGGAGCATGGCCGAGACCTTTTCGAGACGCGCATGGAGAGGGGAAAGCGGGGAAAAGAGCGGGACGGCGAGCCTGCGCTCGCCGTCCCTTCGCGAGCAGGGGCGAACGGGAGAGGGAGGAACTCCCGTTCGCCTGTGCTCAGCGCTTAGGAGGAGCGGGCTGGCGATCGGCCGGAGCCGGAGCCGGGGCGCCGGGAGCGCCGGGCTGCTGCGCGTCCGCCGGCGGCGGGGGCGGAGCGGGCGGCAGCGTCAGGTTGGGGATCTTGTCGATCAGCGGCTTGGCTGCCGCGATGCAGCGCTCCAGGGGCTCGTCGCCGCACTCGATGCGAAGGCCCATGTCGCGGCCCATGCGCAGGTCGATGCCCTTGCCGGCATGCGGCGGCGGCGGAGGGGGCGCGTTCGGATCGCGCGGGCCGGGGCCGGGACCACGGGCGGGCGGCGGAGGCGGCATCTCACCGGGGGCGCGGGGCGCATCGGCCGGGCCGCCGGGCGGAGGGGGCGGGGCAGCCTCGTTGGTCGGGGCGGCCGGCGCCGGAGCGCCCGCCGGTGCGGGCTGGGCCGAAGCCCAGGAAATCGAGCCGACGGTGATCGCCGTCGCAAGAAGAGCTTGCTTCATCATCCGCATCATCCTTTCACGGGGTTGTGATGTGCGGCCTGATAGCGAACCGCGAAGAGTTTGGTTCCCTCACAAATCGAAAGTCTGAAACTTTGCTTGTTGTAAGGTCGCGTTACTGATATTGTAATTGATACTTACTTCAATAGACTCTCTTTAAAGCCTGCTGCATGCAACTTGTCGGCCGAGAGCGCATTAAGAGCCCGGTCGCCGTTGATCACGATCCTGTCAACGCAGGGAACGCGGCCGGGGGATTTTGCATGAGCATCGCGTCGGCAACGGCACTCAGTCCGGCCACAGAGCCCAAGTCCCGCTCGCTGAAAGCGTTGGGTGCGGTCAACTTTTTTCTCGCCGACGTGCGCGACGGGCTGGGCCCCTTCCTCGGCATCTTCCTGATCGGGCAAGGCTGGAGCACCGCGACGATCGGCCTCGTCATGACGATCGGCGGCATCGCGGGCATGTTGGCGACCACGCCGCTTGGGGCTCTCGCGGACGCTTCCAAGGCCAAGCGCTTCATGGTCGCCTTCTGCGCGGGCCTGGTGATCGTTGCCTCGCTCGCCATTCTCTTCCTGCCCAACTTCACCTTCGTCACCGCTTCGCAGATCGCCACCGGCATCGCGGGCGCGGCCATCGGTCCCGCCATTGCCGGCCTAACGCTCGGTCTCGTCGGACAAGCGGGACTGGCGCACCAGCTCGGCCGCAACGAAGCCTGGAACCATGGCGGCAACGTCTTCGCGGCGGCGGGCGCTGGCTTCTTCGGCTACGAGTTCGGCCTGACGGCGGTGTTCATCCTGATGACGGCCATGGCCGTCGGCTCGATCGCGTCCATCCTCATGATCGATCCCAAGGACATCGACCATGACGTGGCGCGCGGCCTGGACCCCAAGGCCGAGGGCGGCGACAAGGAAGCGCCCTCCGGCTTCAATGTCCTTTGGAAGTCCACCCCGCTTCTGATCCTCGCCGCCACGCTGATGCTCTTCCATTTCGGCAACGGTGCGATGCTGCCGCTGCTCGGCCAGCAGGTGGCGAGCCAGGCCGAAAGCGGATCGGCGTCGTCCTCCGCTTCGGCCACAGCTGCCCCCGGCGCCTCCAGCCAGGGCGCGACACCCCCGGACGCTTCGACCCAGACTCAGGCCCGGACCGATGGCGCCACCACGATCGCCCCCGGACAGTCCACCGCCGGACGCCCGGCCACCGCGCCGGTCCAGCAGCATTCCACGCTCCAGACGCTTCTGAGCGACCCGGTTTCCTACACGGCGGCGACGGTCATCATCGCGCAGCTGACCATGATCCCGATCGCGCTTCTGGCGGCCGGCTTCGCTCGAAAGCGCGGCTATTTCCTTCTGCTCATCGCCGCTCTGGTGGCGCTTCCCGTGCGCGGTCTCATCGCCGGCCTCTGGCCCAGCCATTTCGCTCTGATTCCGGTGCAGATGCTGGACGGCATCGGCGCGGGCCTCCTCGGCGTCGCGGTCCCCGGACTTGTCGCGCGCATCCTGAAAGGCACGGGTCATATCAATGCCGGCCTCGGCGCGGTCATGACCGTGCAGGGCATCGGCGCCTCGCTGAGCCCGGCCATCGCCGGCGTGGTGGTCTCCCGCTACGGATTCTCGGTCGCCTATCTCATGCTGGCGGGCTTCGCGATTCTGGGGCTCCTGCTCTGGCTCGTCTCCGCGCCGAAGGTCGCCGCCGCCTGTAAGGGCGACTGATCCGGTACTCCCGATCCTCCTTCGAAAATCTGCTCTGCCGCGCCCGATCTCCCCTGCGCGGCGGGGCGCCGTCCCCTTGCGCCTCGCCCTTGCCTGCCCCGCGCGCTTGACAGGGGCCGGGGCTTGGGGCTCACCCCTTCGCCACGCGTCCCGCCCTGCCTTTTCGAACCCCCGAGCACCATTCGATGACCCCTAGCCTGTTGCATATCGTTACCTGGGCCATCAGCGGCTTGACCGTTTTCGGCGTCATCTTCCGGCCCGGCCAATGGCCGGAATGGATCTTCGCCGTCGCGGGCGCGCTGCTTCTTGTCGTCACCGGCCTTCTGCCCTGGCGCGAGGGGCTGGCCGGGGTCGAGGCGGGGATCGACGTCTATCTCTTTCTGGCCGGGATGATGCTTCTGGCCGAAACCGCGCGGCGCGAGGGGCTCTTCACCTATCTCGCGGCCTATGCCGCCCGCTCGGCGCGCGGCTCGCCCCGCCGTCTCTTCACCCTCGTCTATCTCATCGGAACGCTGGTCACGGTGTTCCTGTCCAACGACGCGACGGCGGTGGTGCTGACGCCCGCCGTGATCGCGGTCACCCGCGCGGCCAAGGTCGCCTCGCCCATTCCCTATCTCCTGATCTGCGCCTTCGTCGCCAATGCTGCCTCCTTCGTCCTGCCGATCTCGAACCCCGCCAATCTGGTGGTGTTCGGCGCCCATCTGCCGCCGCTCGGCGAATGGCTCGGTCGCTTCGCGCTCCCTTCCGTCCTGGCGATTCTGGCGACGTTCTTCATCCTGCGCTGGAACCAGGGGGACAATCTCAGCGGCACGACCGACACGAATGTCGAAATCCCGACGCTGTCGCTCGGCGGCCGGATCGCGGCGATCGGCCTTGTGCTTGCCAGCCTCGTTCTTCTCGGCTCCTCCGCTCTCGGCCTGGAGCTCGGCTGGCCGACCTTGATCGCCGGGCTTCTCACGGCACTGGCAGTCACGCTGGGCGAGCGCTCCAACCCGCTGCCCCTGGTCAAGGAAATCTCCTGGGACACGTTGGCCATGGTGGCCGGCCTCTTCGTCATCGTGCGTGCGCTGGAGGTCAGCGGCCTGCAGGCGACGCTGGTCGGCGCGCTGCAAGGCCCGCTCAACGCGTCGCCCGATAGCGGCGCCTTCCTGTCCGGCGTGGCGCTCGCCTTCGGCACCAATCTCACCAACAATCTGCCGCTGGGCCTGATGACCGGCGCCTTCACCAACGCCGCCGAACTGCCGCAACAGGTCGTCAACGCCATCCTGATCGGCATCGATATCGGCCCGAACCTCTCGGTGACCGGCTCGCTCGCCACGATCCTCTGGCTCAGCGCCCTGCGCCGCGAAGGGCTGTCCTTCGGTGCCTTGAATTTCCTGCGGATCGGCGCGCTGGTCATGCCGCCGGCCCTGGTCCTGGCACTGCTCGCCGTGCTGCTCCAGCCCTGGAGCTGAAACCCCCCGTCGCTTCGTGCCAGAGTTTGGAAACAGGTCTGCTGAACTCGATCCCGCGAACCCATGGCGCGGGGTCGGCCGACTGCTTCAGACGCTCTCCGCCCCGACCAGCGAGCGGTCTTGAGCCGCTTGCTGTGGCGGTTGCGTCGCCACTTGCCAGCGCTCGAACATGGCCTTCGTGTCGCGCGATTGCGTCGTGCCCCGGCCGCGCGCCTCGCGCGGGGAGCAGCCGAAGCGGCGGCGGAAGGCCTTGGAGAAGGTCGCGCTGTTCTCGAAGCCGAGCGTTTCCGCCAGTTCCCGAACGCTGCGGTGCTCCTCGGGGTGGAACAGGAGCGCGCAGGCCGTGTCCAGCCGACGCAGTTGGATAAAGCTGGAGATGCCGCCGAGCGGCGAAAAGGCGCGGTAGAGCGACGAGCGCGCGATGCCGAGATCGCGCGAGATCGCCTCGGGCGTCAGCTCCGGCGAGGCCAGATTGTGCTCGATATATCGTTCGACCCGCAGCCGAAGGGCAGGCTGGGCGGGCTGCGTCTCGGCCTTGGACAGGCGCTGGTCGTCGATCTCGCCCAGCGCGGCGGTGAGGATGGCCAGCGTGCCGCGCGTCAGGCGCGCCGCTTCTTCCTCGTGCAGCGCGGGCAGGCAGCGCATCAGCGCATCCAGATGGGCCGCGAGCACGAAGTTTCCTGCCGAACGCAGGACCGTTCCGTGCAGGGCCGGGTTGCTCACGAGCGCATGCGGAAGCTTGTCGCGCGGGACGACCAGAAAGCGATGGTTCGAGAACGTGTTGACGACCTGAAAGGGGCGCGCCGTGTCGAAGCAGATCGTGTCGCCCTCCTCGGCTTCGATCGCGCGACCGTCCGCGTCGCCGGTCCAGCGCCCCCGGATGCTTTGGATGAACTGGAACTGGCTGTAGCCATCGCCGATCTGCGAGAGCGTGCGCACGACGCGGATCGGCGCAAGGAGACCCGAACCGACGATCAGCGAATCCATCAGCCACGCCGTTTGCTCGACGCGGAAATCGGCCATGGCGGCGCCGTTCAGGTCCGTGCTGAATTGGGGCAGGGAGGCCTGCCAGGCGGCGAACGCGCCTTGCGCCCCGAGTTCATCGCTGCTGAGGCGGAGCGCCTTCAAACCGTTGTTCATTCCCACCCGTTCCTTCGCGGCTGCCTCCGCGCCATTCGGCCATTCGGCCCCTCAGGCGTCCGAGGCAGTTCCGGGCTTCCCCCATCCCGCGGCTGCCCTTGGGATCATACCCCTCTCGCCGAGGTGGTCGCGCTCTTTCCTCCCAACCCGGCCTGCCGTCAAGCGTTGGCGCGCAGCACGGATTGCCAACGCTCGAACAGGACCTGGCTGCTGGCCACGAAGGTCGAACCGTTTCGCCGCGCCTCGCGCGGGGTACAGCCGAAGCGGCGCTGGAAGGACCGGGCGAAGCTCGTCGCGTTGCCAAAGCCGAGATGACGGGAGATCTCCTCCACGGACCGACGATCCTCGGGATGGAACAGGATGGCGCGCGCGGCGTCGAGGCGCCGGCTCTGGATATAGGCCGAGATGCCGCCGAAGGCGGAAAAGGCGCGGTAGAGCGTCGATCGCGGAATCTGCAGGTCGCGGCACAGCGTCTGGGGCGTGAGGTCCGGCGAGGTGAGGTTGCGCTCCACATGTCGCTCAACACGCAGGCGCACCGCCGGAATCAGGCTCCCCATATCGCCCTGCGCCCTGTCCGTGAGGTTGCCGACGCAGGCGGCCATCAGGGTCAGCGTGGCGTTGGCCATTCGCTCGGCTTCGCCCTGGTGCATCAGGGGAAGGGCGCGGCTGAGCGCGGCCAGATGATCGGCCAGAAGCCAGCCCGAGGCGGAATGCAAGACGCGGCCGTGAAGCAGGGGCAGGCTGGGCGCGAGCTCGATCAAGACCGCGCGCGGCACGTTGACCATGGCATAGCTCGAGGCCGTCGCCAGCCCATGGAAGGGGCGGGAGCCATCGAGCAGGATGACTTCGCCTTCGTTCAAGGTAAACGGCTTCCCGTCGGCCTCGCCCTGCCAGCGGCCCTTCATGAAGTGAACGAAGATGAAATTGTCGTAGCCATCGCTCAGCCGGTCGGCGTGGCGCTCCAGCCGGGTCGGCGAGGTCTGCCCATGGGTGAATACGACCTTGCGCAGCAGCCAGGCCGAAAGGTCCATCCAGAAATCGTCGAGATCGGTGCCGAGCGAGATCTCGTATTGCGGCAGGGCGGCCTTCCAGGTGGCGAGAGCGGCTTGGCGGCCGAGCTTGGAACTCTGGAGGTCGAGGCGCGAGATCGGCTTGTTCATCGTTTGAAGATCGGAAATCGGGTTGCGGCGAGGTCGCCTGTTCCTGGCCGCGCAGGACTGGACCCCGGGGAAAGGTCGCGAGCGCGGTCTCGGGCGAGGCAAGTCGATTGTTTCATGTGTGCCAGCATGGAGCAATTCTGAATTGCGCGATCGCAGCCGGCGCCGAGAAGGGAATCGCGAGCCGGTGGTTACGGCTCTCGCGCGCTGTCCCCATCGATTTCGCCGGCAGGCCCGCCTTTGGGCGCCAGCCCAAAGCATGGCCGGCAGCCCGACCTACGAGATCAAGCCTCGCGCGGAAAATCCGGGCTGTTGTAGAGCGCCTCGATCTCGACGCCCTCGTAGCGCTTGGCGGAGGTATCGATCGCGCATTGATGGCGCGTCTCGCTCTTGTCGGTGACGACGAAGCGCACGGCTTCGGCCAGCGACGGGAAGGAGCGAAAGCGCATGGCGCCCTTGGCGGGGCGGCGCCGGGCGGAGGAGGACCAGAACAGATCCGCTTCGTCCGTGAAGTCGACCGGGCCCGCGCTTCCCATTATCGCGCCTTCTTGCGCACGGGCGCGGCGGGCTGGCTATCGGCCTGCTCCATGCGGGCTTTGCGCAGGGCGTCGGCCTTGATGCGATTGGCGGCGGCCGTGGCGGCGACGCGCTCGAAGGTCGTCAGTGGTGTGTCGGCCTGCACCGCCTTGAACAGACGGTCGGCATTGCTGCGTTGAACGGACAAAGTGCTCATGGGATTTTCCTGGAAAAGAGAGAGCGCCGGGCGGGAGGAATCATGAGCCTCGGCCTGAATCGGCGCGCAGCGGTCGACTCTTCGGATCGACGCGCGGCGGAGAGAATGGAAATTGGCCCTGGGCCGGCGGCGAACCGACCGTGGGAGAGGGGGAGGGGTAAGAGTGCGGCTTGAGCCGGCGCGGAAGGAGCAAACGTCCTCCGAGAGGACGGATAGCGGCTCTGACGGCCTGGAGATGGAATTCTTCGGGCGAAAGGCTGCGAACCGATGGCCCGCCGCGGCCAAGAGCCAGCGACCGGAATTTTTGACTGCCTCGCTCGTGAGACGAGCGCGCCGAGGCAAGGTCTGAATATGACGAAAAGAGGGGCCCGATACCATTTGGCGAGTAGCTCGAGCCGCGCTGTCTGCGAAAGGACTCGTGCTCTGCCGAGGAGGGCCGACGGCCAGGGGCTCTGGGGCCGCGTCTGACTTGGGAGGACCGGCTCCAACCGGGCGAATCGACGTCGCCCGGTTTGCGTTCGAAAAGTCCGAGGTCTTTTCCATACCGCGCCGCGCCGAGATCGGCTGCGGGCGCAGGGTTCGGAAAAAACGGACAATGGGCGAGGCCCTGGACTCAGCGTGCGCCGCCGACCTTCGGGGTCAGGACCTTGCGCGGTGCCGAAGGAAGCAGACCCTCGCGCTGGGCGTTCTTGCGGGCGAGCTTCTTCATGCGGCGAATGGCTTCCTTCTTTTCCCGCACGCGGGCTTCGGAAGGCTTCTCATAGGCGCGGCGCGCCTTCATTTCCCGGAACACGCCTTCGCGCTGAAGTTTCTTCTTCAGGACGCGGAGGGCTTGGTCGACATTGTTGTCACGAACGAGAACTTGCACGGCGTCATCCTGAATGGGGCTGGGAAGGGGGAAGCGGCGCGCGCGCCGCCCGCTTGATCTTGGGTTTGGGACTGGCCTTGGCTTTCGGGGCGGCTTTCGCCTTGGCCGGCTTTTCCGCCGGCGGCGCGGCCTCGATAGGACCCTGCGCCAGGCGCAACGCCTTCAAACGCTCGGTCTTGTCCTGACGGCGCCGATTTTCCTCGGCGATCATCGTCATGGCGCTTCCCTTTTCGACCCGGTCCGGGCCGCGGGATCCCTTGACGGGTTCGTTCGTCTGGTCGGTCATGCCGTTACTCCCAGCGAAACAAAAAAGGCCGGGCAGTGCCCGACCTCCTCAATGTCGTCAGATCCGCGCCAGTACATCCGTGGTCGCGGACAGCGACAAATTACGCGTCGCGCAGGTTTTCGGCAGCGCTCTTGCCCGAACGGCGATCAGCGACGATGTCGAAGCTGACCTTCTGGCCGTCCGCGAGGGTCGACATGCCCGAACGCTCGACGGCGGAGATGTGAACGAACACATCGTTGCCGCCGCTTTCCGGGGTGATGAAGCCGAAGCCCTTGGTGGAATTGAAGAACTTAACGGTTCCGATGGTCATGACAGTCCCTTTCAAAGACGTGCCTTGTCGTCGACCGCACCGGATGCGCGGCCGCTCAAGTTTCGATATTGAGAGAGAAAATCGTGAGGCGCTAGAAGCGCATCGGAAAATCAGTCAACAAGTTCGATGGGCTAAACTTAGGCCCATCAGGAGACATTTGCAATGGCGCCGCGATTTTATTTTGACGCCGACATTTGGGCGGCGAGAGACAACTTTGCGAACGCCTTCGACGCTCACGATTTTGCACGCCGGCAATTACGCGGCAAGGCGCGGGCCACCGCCCAGCCGGCTTGGGGAGACCCAAACAGCGGGGGGCGCACCGCCGAACCGATGGGATGCGAACGCCTCGCGCGTTGGATGAAGGTCCAGGCTTGGACCTGCCGTTCGGTCAGACGGCTCGATCCGATTCAGTTTTGACTGCTCGTCACGCTTGGGAAGTGTTAATACTAACAGCAGGTTTTCTTAGCTGTGTTCTACACTTTCATTTGAACGGGCCGATGCCGTTTGAAATACTGCGCTCAAGACGGCTCGGACCATCCTTCCCTGAACCCGCTCGAAGGCTGACGGCGCGACAGGCGCGCCGCGTCGCCGCGCGCTCAGTGGAGGCTTGCGTCCGGGGCGCCGGGGGTCGGTCGGCTCCCGCCGGGCGCCGGATGCGCCGAGTTCATTTGAAAGTCCCGGCGCCGGTGCGGCCGGGCGAAAGGGAACGCCATGAAGCCGATCGCGATTGTCGGGGCCGGTCTGGCCGGGCTGACCGCCGCTGCCGAGCTGCAGCGCAAGGGCCTGCCGGTGATCGTGTTCGAGGCCGGCAAGGCGATCGGCGGCATGGCCGCGTCCTTCAAGGACAAGGACGGGTTCGCCTACGATTTCGGCGCCCATTTCATCAGCAACCGGCTGGCCAACGCACTGGGCGCCGCCGACACCTGCCGCACCGTGAAGCATTACGGCGAGGCCGTGCTCCTGAACGGTCGCTTCCGCAACTATCCGCTCGGCCTCCTGTTCGACCCGCGCCTCGTCGCCAGCGCCGTGAAGACCAAGCTCTCGGCGTCTGAGACGCCCCGCTCGGCCGCCGAGATGTTTCGCGCCAGCTACGGCGCGGCGCTGGCGGACGACGTCGCCATTCCCTTGGCGGAAGCCTGGTCGGGCGCGGCGGCGAGCGATCTCGCGCCCGCTGTCGGCCAGAAGTTCGGCGCCGGCATCCTGAAGTCGCTCTATCTCAACGTCGCCGCGCGCGTCAGCGGCCGGGCCGTGTGCAACGGCTATTCGCACGAGATGCCGGAAAGCGCCGGCGTCTATCACGTCTATCCCGAGGGCGGCCTGTCCAAGCTCTTGGAGCCGACCGTGCGCGCCGTGCAGCCGGCCATCCGCATGGAATCGCCGGTGGAGCGCATCGTGGTGCGCGGCGGGCGGGTCGTGGCCGTGCGCGTGCGCGGCGAGGAGATCGCGGTTTCCGCCGCGATCAGCACCGCGCCCGTCCACGTCCTGCCCAAGATCGTCGAGGGCACGGACGCGCTGGATGCGCTTTCGGCCTTCCGCTACCGGCCCATGGCCTTCGTGAACCTGCGCTTTTCCGGCCGCGACATTCTGCCCGACACGATGCTCTGGGTGCCCGATCGCCGGCAGCGCTTCTTCCGCGTCACCGAGGCGCCGGTCTCCATGCCTTGGCTCGCCCCGGAGGGGAAGACGCTGCTCACCTACGATCTCGGCTGCGAGGTCGGCGACGAGATCTGGCGCATGGCGGACGAGGATCTGGCCGAGCTTTGCCTGGAAGGCACCTGCCGCATCTTCGGCAACGACCTGCGCAAGCGCTATCTCGGCGCAGGCGGCACGCTGCGCACCCCGATCGCCTATCCCGTCTTCCTCCAGAGCTACGAGAGCGCCCGCCAGCGCTTCGCGCAGGACACCGGCGTCGCCGGCCTCTACAGCATTGGCCGCCACGGCGAGTTCGCCCATATCCTTATGGAGGACATCTACTGGCGCACGCTGCGGCGCATGAACGATGTCGCGGCCTACGTCGGCGAGCGGCCCGAGCCCTTGCAGGGCGCGCTGCGCGATTTCGCCTCGGCCTCCACCGATCTCCTGAGCGATCTGGTCAGCCCGCTTTCCCCCGCGCCCCACGCCTGAAAGCCCCGCTCTCAGGCTTGAAATCATCGGAATGAAACCCGCCGAGCCGGCATCCGGCTCGGCTTTTTTTCGTGCGTTGGCGGCGCGGTGTTTGCGCGGGGGGCTGGGCATCGAATCCAGAGGCGGTTATGGGCAATCCGTCCCGTTTTCCGTGCCTTGTCGGAGTTGTCTGCCCGATGCCGCATTCCGTCCCGACCGAGCCAGACCGCGCACAAGATCCCCTGGCGTTTCTCGCCGGTGGTGGCGAGGCGACGCGCCTGATCCTCGCGCGCGACTGGAACGGGCATGTTCTGGGGCCGCCGGAGGGCTGGCCGGTGGAGCTCAAGGCGGCGATCAGCCTCGTGCTCAACTCGCCGGAATCAATGATCCTCTCCTGGGGGCCGGAGCTCAGCTTCTTCTTCAACGAGACCTATTTCCCGCTTCTGGGCCCGCGCCTGCCCTGGGCCATGGGCGAGCGCTTCGACGTGGTCTGGGCCGACGGCTGGGCGCAGGCCAAGCCCATCATCGACGCCGCCTTCGCGGGCGAGCGGCAGCGCTTCGTGGACCTGCCCTGGAAGCTCGACACCGATCGCGGCGCGCGCGACACGTGGTGGACCTTCTCGTATTCACGGGTGCTGGACGCCAGCGGCGCCATCGCCGGGCTCTTCATCTTCACCAACGAGACCACCGACCGGGTCTTGAGCGACACGGCGCTGCGCGAAAGCGAGGCGCAGTTCCGCGCCTTCGCCGAAGCCGTGCCCAACCATGTCTGGGCCGCGCGGCCGGACGGCTATCTCTACTGGTTTAACCAGCGCGTTTCCGCCTATTCCGGCCAGCCCATGGAGGCGCTTGTCGGCACCACGCAATGGGGCGCCATGGTCCACGACGAGGATCGGGGCGGGGCGGCCGAGGCCTGGGCAGAGGCACTGCGGACGGGCCGGACCTACGAGACCGAGTTTCGCGTTCGCCGCTCCGACGGGCAGTATCGCTGGTTCCTCGTGCGGGCCGAGCCCGTGCGCGGCGCGGACGGCGCGATCCTGCGCTGGGTCGGCACCAACACCGACATCCATGAGCGGCGTCGGCAGGCGGCAGAGCTGGAACGGCTCACCGTCCGGCTGGAGGAGCAGGTGCGCGAGCGCACGGCCGATCGCAACGCGCTCTGGCAGCTGACGCCGGACCTCATTCTGCGCTGCGGCTTCGACGGCACGATCAACGCCACCAACCCGGCCTGGGCCGACGTTCTCGGCTGGCACGAGCACGAATTGCTCGGCACGCAGCTTTTCGACCTCGTGCATCCCGACGACCGGGAGCGCACGCGGGAAGGCGCGCGACAGCTGTCGCAGGGCGAGGGCCATGCCCGCTTCGACAACCGCTTCCGCCGCAAGGACGGCACCTATCGCTGGATCAGCTGGTCGACTCACCCGAGCGAAGGCGTCATCAACGCGATCGGCCGCGACGTCACGATCGAGCGCGAGCGGGCCGAAGCCTTGGCGCAGGCCGAGGAGGCGCTGCGCCAGAGCCAGAAGATGGAGGCGGTGGGCCAGCTGACCGGCGGGCTCGCGCACGACTTCAACAATCTTCTCGCCGGCATTTCCGGCAGTCTGGAACTCATGGGCCGGCGCCTCGCGCAGGGGCAGGGCGCGGAGGCGGAGCGCTATCTCGTGGGTGCTCAAGGGGCGACGCGCCGGGCGGCGGCGCTGACGCATCGGCTTCTGGCCTTCTCGCGCCGCCAGACGCTGGACCCCAAGGCCACCGGCGTCGGCGAGCTTGTGGCCGGGCTGGAAGAGCTAGTGCGGCGCACGGTCGGGCCGGCCATCGCGCTCACGATCGAGCAGCCCGCCGATCTCTGGCCGGTGCTGGTGGACCCGAACCAGCTGGAAAACGCGCTTTTGAACCTCTGCATCAACGCGCGCGACGCCATGCCGGACGGCGGCGCGCTGGGCATCAAGGCGTTCAACGAGCGGCTGGACGCGAAAGGCGCGCGCGAGCGCGATCTGCCCACTGGGGACTATGTCAGCCTTTGCGTATCGGACACGGGCTCGGGCATGACGGCCGAGGTGCTGGAGCGCGCCATGGAGCCCTTCTTCACCACCAAGCCGATCGGCGTCGGCACGGGCCTCGGCCTGTCGATGATCTATGGTTTCGTGCGCCAGTCCGGCGGCCAGGTGCGCATCCAGTCGACGCTTGGCGAGGGAACCAGCGTCTGCCTCCACCTGCCGCGTCACCATGGCGAGGCCGACACGGCCGAAAGCGTGCAGCCGGCGCAGGCGATCCCGCCCGCCACGCAAGGGCAGACCGTGCTCGTCGTGGACGACGAGGCGCTGGTGCGCATGCTTATCGTGGAAGTCCTCGAAGACCTCGGCTTTGCCGCGCTGGAGGCGGAGGACGCGCCCTCCGCGCTGATGCATCTGCGGGGGCAAGGGCGGATCGACCTTCTGGTCAGCGATGTCGGCCTGCCCAACGGCATGAACGGGCGACAGCTGGCGGAGGCGGCGCGCGAGCTGCGCCCGGGACTGAAGGTCCTGTTCGTCACCGGCTATGCCGAGAACGCCGTTCTCAACGCCGAGCATCTCGGGCGCGACACGCAGGTCGTCACCAAGCCCTTCGTGCTGGACGATCTCGCCCGCCGCATCTCGCATCTCGTCTCGGGGGAGTGAGGGGTCAGACCCCGAACAGTCGCCGGTCCCAGAAGACGGGCTCGTGCAGGCTCGCCTGGATCAGCGCGAACTCAGGATGAGCGGGGTTGATGAGGATGTTGCGCTCGGGCCGGGCGACGACGCTCGGCACGAGAAGAAGCGCGCTGCGCCGCTCCAGGCACCATCGCTCGCCGAAATCCTTGCTGACCCCGGCCGGCATCGTGTCCCACCCGGGCAGGGCGGGCGTCGAGACGATCTCGTAGCTGAGGCCGCGCGGCAGCGTCACCTCGATGAAATGCTGGTTTGGCGGCAGGCGCCCGCTGCCATGCACCAGCTTTTCCAGAAGCGCCGTGGCGAAATGCTCGCTCGTGTAGATCAGCGGGCTGCCCGGCGTGTTCCATCGGCCGGGCGCGATCGTCGAGCCGGTGGCATCGAAGATGGGATAGGCACCGGCGGGATCGCCGATGCGATAGCTCGTCAGTGTTCTGTCCAGAACCTGAGGGGTCAAGCCGCGCTGCCGTATTTGAGGCGGCCGAGGATGTCGAGAACCAGCTCGGCGCCGATCTCGCCGCCGATCACCATGTCGATCGGCCGCCGGTCCTCCAGCATGGGATGGGTGCGGAACAGGAAGTCGCGCGCGGCCTCCTCCTCGCCCCAGACGTCGAGCGAGAGGCCCCAGACGCGGGCGACGCGCGCCAGCCGCGCGCCCTCGTCCGAAGACAAACGATGCCGGCTCTTGCGCCGCTCATAGGTCGCCTTGGGCACGAGCCGATACTTGAACTGCGCGTCGCCGGGCGCGAGCAGGCGCGCCACGCGGTCCAGCGCGCCGAGCGGCAGGCCGTCCTCGATCCGCGAGATCAGCCCGAAGGCGGAAAGGCTCGACGCCTCCTGCTGGGGCAGGCCCAGAACGTCGGCCATGGTGTTGAAGGCCAGCATGATGCATCTCCTCATCTGAGACCATAATTGGCCTCAGATGAGGAGATGCGCAAGGGCTCAGGCGCCGCGCACGCGCGTGTAGATCGAATAGATCGAGGTCGTGGCGGCGATGAAGAGCCGGTTGCCCTTCGGGCCGCCGAAGCAGAGATTGGCGACCGTTTCCGGCACGAGGATCTTGCCGAGCCGCGTTCCATCGGGGTGGAACACGTGGATGCCGTCCGCCGCGCTCGACCAGAGCCGCCCGTCGCGATCCATCCGCATTCCGTCCGGCACGCCCTTGTCGATCAGGGCGAAGACCTCGCCGCCAGTGAGAGTCTCGCCCTCCACCTTGAAGCGGCGGATATGGCGCGGGGCCTGCGCATCGTGGCTGGCGCCGGAATCGGCGATGTAGAGAAGCGAATGGTCGGGCGAGAAGCAGAGCCCGTTGGGCTGCCGGAAATCGCTGGCGACGCGCGTGATGGCGCTGGTGGCAGGGTCGATGCGGTAGACGCCCTGGCAGTCCTGCTCCTGCGTTCCCTTGTGGCCCTCGTAGTCGTCGCGGATGCCGTAATTGGGGTCGGTGAACCAGATCGAGCCGTCGCGATGCACCACCACGTCGTTGGGCGAGTTCAGCCGCTTGCCGTCGAAGCTCGTTGCAAGCACGGTGAGCGAGCCGTCGGCTTCTGTCCGCGTGACGCGCCGCGCGCCATGCTCGCAGGAAACGAGGCGCCCGGCGCCGTCGCGCGTGTGGCCGTTGGTGTAGCCGGCGGACGCGCGATAGACATGCGTTCCGACCTCGGGAATCCAGCGCATCATCCGGTCGTTCGGAATGTCGCTCCAGAGAAGATAGTTGCCGTCGCCGAACCAGACCGGTCCTTCCGTCCAGCGGCAGCCGGTGTGGATCTGTTCCAGCGAGACGTTGATGAGGGCGACCTCGTCGAAGCGCGGGTCGAAGCGTTCATAGAGCATGGGCGACTCGGGGGAACAGGGCAGGGAACAGGTTGGCGGGTCAGGCGCGGCGAGATTTGGGATCGCCGGCGAGCGTGATGATGGCAATGATGATGAGGCCGGTCAGCAGCAGCCGGAGCCCGGCGCCGACACCGAACGTGTTCAGCATGGTGACGAGGAGATAGAGAAACAGCGAGGCGCCCCAGAGGCCGGCGACATTGGACCGCCCGCCCGAAACGGACGAGCCGCCGACCACCACGACGGCGATCGAGGCGAGGAGATATTCCTCGCCCATGTTGAGCGAGGAGCCGCCGGAAAAGCCGGCGAGAACCGCGCCGCAGAGCCCCGCCAGCACCGCCGAAAGCACATAGGTCGCAAAGCGCACCCGGTCGACGCGGATGCCCGCGAGCATGGCCGCGCGCGGGTTCTGCCCGATGGCCGAGACCGAACGGCCATAGACCGTGCGGTGCAGCAGCAGCCCCATCAGCCCACACAGAACGAGGGTCGCGATGGCGAGATAGGGCACGCCGAGAATGCGCCCCGTGGCAAAGGCCGCGAAGCCCTCTGGCGGGCGAACGCGCAGTCCCCGGCCGTAGCTGATCGCGGTGGACTGGATCAGGAAGCTCGCCGACAGGGTCGCGATGATCGGCGGGATCGAAAGGAGGCGGATCAGGAGATAGTTGAAGGCGCCGACCAGGGCGCCGACGCTTAAGCCCGCCAGGAGGCCGAGAAGGATGCGCCCGTCCTGCTCGTTCATCACCACCATGGCGAACGTGCCGGCGAGCGCGATCGTGGAAGGGATGGAGAGATCGACATTGCCCGGGCCCGTCGTGATGACGAACATCTGCCCGAGGCCGACGATGACATACATGGTGGCGAAGGTCAGCGCGGTGGAGAGGATCTGCCCGCCGCCCGTGCCGCCGGTGAAGGCGAGCGTGGCGAGGAAGATCGCGAGCGCGCCGCCGAAGGAGAAGGCATAGGGGTGGCGCGTGGCGAAGCCTTCGGCCCGCGCGGAAGCTGCCGGGGCGCTCATGCCGCCCTCCTTTCGGTCTGATTGACGAGGGCGCGCAGCGCCAGGACGGCGATCAGGATCGCCCCTTGCGCGCCGATCTGCCAGTCCGGCGAAATGCGTAGGAAGGACAGGAGCGAGCCGGCGAGTGTCAGGGTCAGCGCGCCGATCACCGCGCCGACCGGCGAAACGCGCCCGCCCGTGAATTCGCCGCCGCCCAGAATGACGCCCGCGATCGACAACAGCGTGTAGCGCAGCGCGATATTGGCGTCGGCCGAGGTGGTGAGGCCGACGAGGGTCAGCCCGCTCAGCACGCCGAACGTGCCGCAAAGCGCATACATCGCCATCTTCGCGCGCAGGAGCGACCAGCCGGCGCGGCGCACGGCCTGCGGATTGCCGCCCGCCCCGCGCAACACGACGCCGAAGGACGAGCGCATCAGGAGGAAGTGCACCCCGATCGCCAGCGCCGCGCTGGCGAGGATGGCGAAGGGCACGAGCGGCGTCTTCAGCTTGACCAGGGAGGAAAGCCAGGCCGGGGCCGAGCCGCCGGGCGAGGGGAGAAGCAGCACGGCGGCGCCGAGCCAGACGAAGCTGAGGCCGAGCGTCACGACGATGGAGGGCAGGTTGCGCCAGTGGATCAGCGCGCCGATGCAGGCATAGGCGAGGATGCAGCCGAGGAGCATGGCGACGCCGAGCAGCGGCGTGTCTTTCAGCACCGTCGCGCCGATGCAGGCGACGAAGCTGACGAAGCCGCCGATCGACAGATCGAGATCGTTGACCGTGATGACGCAGAGCTGCGCGATCGTGGCGAGCGCGATCGGCAGCGCCAGATTGAGCATGAGATTGAGCCCGAGATAGCTCATGGCCCTCGGCTGGATGATGAAGATAGCCGCGAGCAGGAGAATGAACGAGACGGGCGGCAGGAGCGCGCGCAGGACACGGGGTGTGAGAAGCGCGTTCACGCCGCGTCCTCCTTGAACGAGGCGCTGAGAATGCGCGCTTCGCTCAAAGCAGCGCGCGGTAGCTCGTCCACGATCCGCCCGGTGCGCAGCACGTAGATGTGGTCGCAGCTCTTCAACTCGTCGAACTCCGTCGTGTACCAGATGAAGGTGCGGCCCTTCTCGGCCTCGGCGCGGATCTGCGCGTAGACTTCCTGCTTGGTGCCGATGTCGACGCCGCGCATGGGATCGTCCATCAGGATGATCTCGGCGTCCGAGCCCAGCGCCCGGGCGAAGAGCGCCTTCTGCTGGTTGCCGCCCGAAAGGGTCAGGATGTTGTCCGTCATGTCGGGCGTGCGGATGGCGATGCGCCGCTGCCACTCCGCCTCCATGGCGCGTTCTCGCGCGGGGTCGAGAAGCCCCAGGCGCGTCAGCCCTTTCAGCGAGCGGATCGTGACGTTCTGCCCGATCGACCAGAGCGGAAACACGCCGTCGCTTTGCCGGTCGCCGGCCACGAAGGCCGTGCGCCCCGAGACCTTGGCGAAGCGCGAGCCGCCCATCCCCGCGCTCTGGAGAAGGACGAGAAGCGCCGTCTGGCCATGGCCGGCAAGGCCCGCGAGACCGATGATCTCGCCGCGCCGAGCCTCCAGCGCGCCGCCGCCGCGCGGGCTTCGAACGCTGGCGACAATGGGCGTCGAGGCCCGCGCCCGCGCTTCCACCAGCGCTTCGTCGGCATGGGCGACGACATGGCCCATGCTCTCGACCAGCGACTCGCGGGTGAAGCCGGAGGCGTCTTGAAGGTCCACCACGCGCCCGTCGCTCATCACGGCGATGCGGTCGCAGGTGGAAAGAATTTCGCCGAGGATATGCGAGATCAGGATGACGCTGCCGCCTTTGGCGACGAAGCTGCGGACATAGGCGAGAAGCTGGCTCGCGGCGCTGCCGTCGAGCGAGGAGGTCGGCTCGTCCAGGATCACGAGGCGCAGCGGCGTCTCGCCGCCGGCAAAGACGGTCGCGATCTCCACCATCTGCCGCTGGCCGAGCGCGAGGTCCGACAGGAGATCGCCAGGCGCGATGCCGTGGCCGGGAAAGATTTCGTCGAGCTTCGCGCGGATCAGCGCGCCGGCTTTGTGGCGCCAGCCGAAGCCGCGCAGCGAGCCGTGGCGCACGCGCGTGTTCTCGGCGACCGAAAGATTGGGGCAGAGCGAAAGCTCTTGAAAGACGCAGGCGATGCCGGCCTGGCGCGCGCGGGCGACGCCGCCTCGGCCCGCCCGGTCCTCGCCCGATATCTCCAGCCGCCCCGTGTCGGGCACGACATTGCCGGCCAGAACCTGCATGAGCGTCGACTTGCCCGCGCCGTTGTGGCCGGCGAGCCCGAGGCATTCGCCGGCCCTGATGTCGAGATCGACGCCGCGCAGCGCGCGCACGGCGCCGAAGCTCTTCTCGATCTCTTGGAGGCGCACGAAGACGCCGGCGGGTCCCGAACTGGTCATGGTTGCCTTTGGTGGAATGGAAAAGGCCGCCCGCCGAAGGGCGCGGCGGCCTCTGGAAAGACGCGCGGGCTCGCTCGAGCCTCGGGCTTCTTACTTGGCGGCGATCACCTTCTTGGCGTCGTCCTGCGAATATTCGACATTGGCGACGCCGCCCTTCTGGGTGGTCTTGACCGCTTCGTCGAGGCCGGCCTGGTCGATGCTGAGGAAGGGCACGACGAGGTCCTTCGGGACCTGCTGCCCGTCGAGGATCTGCTGCGCCACCCAGAAGGCGAGGGTCGATACGCCCGGCGCGATGGAGACCGACATGGTCTCGTAGCCGTTGGCGTCCTTCTGCTCCTTCCACCAGCGCAGCTCGTCCTCGCGATTGCCGAGGATGATGGTCGGTGTCTTGCGGCCCGCCGCCTTGAAGGCCTCGGCCGCGCCGAACCCGTCGCCGCCCTGCGTCACCACGCCGGTGACTTCGGGCAGGCTCGGCAGCACGCCGGCGACCGACTTCTGCGCCACGGTCTGCGTCCAGTCGCCCTGCACTTCGCTGACGACCTTGAACTTGGAATGCGTGGCGACGCCGCTCTGGATGCCCTCGTGGATCTCGCCGTCCACCGACGTGCCGGCAAGGCCCCGGATCTCCAGGAGGTTGCCACCGTCGGGATAGCGCTTGGCGAGATAGTCGAGCTGGCCCGCGCCCATCTTCTTGAAGTCCACCGCCACGCGCCAGGCGCAGGGCTCGGTCACGATGCCGTCGAAGGAGACGACCACGATGCCGGCGTCGCAGGCTTCCTTCACCGCGCCGTTGAGCGCGGTGGGCGAGGCGGAGTTGATGACGATGGCGTTGTAGCCCTGCAGGATCATGTTCTGGATCTGCGCGGCCTGTTCGGTGGCCTGGTTCTCGGCGGTGGTGAAGGCGTCGGCGGACTTGACCACGCCGGCCTTCACGGCCTCGCCCGTCACCTTGGCCCAGCTTTCCAGCATGGCCTGGCGCCAGGAATTGCCGGCATAATTGTTGGACAGGGCGATCGTCTTGTCCGCCGTGTCGGCCAAGGCGCCGTTCGCGGCGCCGAGGCAGAGCGTTGCGGCCGACAGGGCCAGTGCGAGCTTCTTCATCATATCCTCCCCAAAGCCGGCGGTCCTGCCGGCACGCCGATCGGTCGGCCTCTTCTGGCCGGCCGGACGCCGATCGCTCTCCCAAGCGACTCTCGATACTCAGTCTGGAAGGCGCCCCGGCTTTTGTCCAAGGTGGAGCGCGCAGGTCGGATGCGGGAACCCGCAAAACCCCTGCATGCCGCCGCTCTGGCGCCGCTCCCGCGAACGTGATGGTGTCGCCCGATGAACCCGGCCACCCTTTCCCCGCCGACGCCCGCCTCCACACCCGGCCGAACGCGGCTCGGCAGCGAGACGCTGTTTCGCCATCTCATCCGCGTGTCGCAGGCGCTGGCGGGTCGGCTCGACATGCAGGCCGCCATCCAGGCCGTGTCGGACGAGCTTGCCGCCATCCTGCCGCACGACCATCTCGACGTCTGCATCCTGCGGCAGGATCATCACACCGCCTTCGAGGCCGGCGCCCACACGGACTGGAGCCTCAACGCCCATCCGCTGCCCATAGAGGGCAGTCCGATCCGCGCCGTGCTGCTGGGGCAGGAGCCCTATCTCATCTCGGGCGACGCGTTGGCCGACCCGCGCTTCCATTTCGACGGCGCCTTCGCCCACCCCATTCTCGACCAGAATCTTCAAAGCCGGCTGCACGTGCCGCTTCTCGTGCGCGGCGAGATCATCGGCGCCCTGTCCTGCTCCAAGCGGGTGCGCGACTTCTACGACGCTAGGGATCTCGGGTTCGCCCGGCACGTCGCCGATGTGCTCGCGCCCTATTTCTACGCCCTGCGCACCGCTGAGGACGCGCGCCGACTCGCGATCGAGGAGGCGGAAGGGCGCGCGCGGGAAGACGCCCTGCGCGAAGGCGCGCTGCGCCTGACGGAAGAACTGGAACGCGAGCGCCAGCGCATCGGCATGGACCTGCACGACCTGACGCTGGCCGATCTCACGCGCCTCCATCGGCGCATCGCGCGCATGCGCGAAGCCGGCATGGCGCGGCTGCGCGAGGCGGGCGGGCCGGGGCCGGAGGGCTGGGAGGCACTGGAAGCGGTGGAGGCGGAGCTTGCCCGCACCATGGCGGGCCTGCGCGAGATCATCGACGATGCCCGTCCCAACATCCTCCAGCTCTTCGGCCTTGCCGAGGGGATCGAGGACTTTCTCGGCCGCGCGCTGGACGGATCGGGCAGCGGCATCGCCTGGCGCTTCGCCGATCAGAGCTTCGGCGCGGCGGACCATCTGTCCGAGACGCTGCGCGTCGCGCTGTTTCGCATCGTGCAGGAGGCGGTCAACAACGCAGCGCACCATGCCGAGCCCTCGCTGATCGAGGTCGAGCTTCGCCGCGAGGGCGAGGCGCTGGCAATCGAGGTGCGCGACGACGGGATCGGCTTCGCCTCGCTCGCCCAGCGCAAGCGCGTCGGCGGCATCCGCAACATGCAGACGCGCGCCCGGCTGGTGGGCGCGAGCTTCGCGATCGGCCGGCGCGGCGATCGGCAGGGCACGCTGGTGCAGATCCAACTGCCGGTGGACGGCGCGGACAAGACGCAAGGTCCGGCCCGCGAGGGCGTGCGATGAATGTCCTGATCGCCGAGGACGACGCGGTGCACCGGGCCTTTCTCAGCGAGGTCATTGCCCAGACCCTGCCGGACTGCCGCGTGGTGGAGGCGGAAAACGGCGTGGTGGGCGAGCGGCTGGCGATCGAGCATGAGACGCTTCATGCCGTGGTGGATCTCCAGATGCCGCAGCGCACGGGGGTGGAACTCGCCCGCGCGCTTTGGGCACGGCGGCCGACCACCAGCATCGTCTTCTGGTCCAACTATGCCGACGAGGCCTATGTGCGGGGCGTCTCGCGCATCGTGCCGAGCGGCGCGGCCTATGGCTACATCCTGAAATCGGCCTCCGAGGAGCGCTTGAGTCTGGCGCTGCGCGGCGTCTTTCTCGAAGGCCAGTGCATCATCGACCGCGAGATCCGCTCCGTGCAGCAGCGCTCGGCGGACCGCTCGGAAAGCTTCACCGATGTCGAATACGAGATCCTGACCGATCTCGCCCTCGGCCTGACCGACCGGCTGATCGCGGAGCGGCGCGGCCTGTCGCTGCGCAGCGTGCAGAACCGGCTGCAGCAGGTCTACGACAAGCTCGGCGTCTACGAATCCGAGCGCGGATCGGACGTGTTTAACCTGCGCATGCGCGCCGTCACCCTCGCCATGCTGCGCAAGGCGCTGAACCGCGAAAGCCTGGAACAGGCCGAGATCGGCCTGCAGGACTGGCTGCGACGGCGCTGAGCGCCGCGCCTCTCGACCGGGTGAACCGTCAGCGAAGCCGTTTTCCCGCCTTGTCGAACAGGCGCATGTCGGCCGTGTCGCAGGTGATACCCATCTCCGCGCCGGCCTTCGGCGCCATGCCGCGCTCTCCCTGCACGACGAGCGAAAGACCCTCGCCGCAGCGCCCATAGAGGAAGCTGCTGCCGCCAAGATATTCCGTGAAGTCCACGGTGAAGGGCAGCGAGGGCTCGCTGCCGCGCGCCGGGCGCAGATGCTCCGGGCGGATGCCAAGCTGGATGTCGCCGCCCTCGCCACCAGTCCCGAAAAGCGTTGGGCGCGGCAGCGACCGGCCGGCGACCACCAGCCCGCTCTCGCTTAAGGTCGCGGGCAGGACGTTCATCTTGGGCGAGCCGACGAAACCGGCGACGAAGAGATTGTCGGGGTCCTCGTAGAGCGTGGCCGGCGCGCCGACCTGCTCGATCCGCCCGCCACGCAGCACCACGATCTTGTCGGCCAGCGTCATCGCTTCCGTCTGGTCGTGCGTGACATAGACCATCGTGTTGCCGAGCGTCTTGTGCAGGCGCGCGATCTCGATGCGCATCTCGACGCGCAACTCGGCGTCGAGATTGGACAGGGGCTCGTCGAAGAGGAAGATCTGCGGATCGCGCACGATGGCACGCCCGATCGCCACGCGCTGGCGCTGGCCGCCCGAAAGCTGGCCGGGGCGCCGGTCCAGAAGCTTGGTCAGTTGCAGGATCTCCGCCGCCGCGCGCACCTTCTGCTCTACCTCGGCGGCCGGGCGATGCGCCATCTTCAGGCCGAAGCCCATATTCTGCGCCACCGACATATGCGGGTAGAGCGCGTAGGACTGGAACACCATGGCGATGCCTCGCCGCGAGGGGTCGAGGTCCGTGACATCCTTCCCGCCGATCGCGATCTCGCCCTCGCTCACCTCCTCCAACCCCGCGATGAGACGTAGGAGCGTGGACTTGCCGCAGCCGGACGGGCCGACGAAGACCACGAACTCGCCCTTGGCGATGGAAAGGTCGATGTCCCGAAGCACCTCGACCGAGCCGAAGGACTTGCCGACGCCCTTCAGCTCCAGGCTCGCCGTGGCGAGGCCGATGCCGGCCTCCAGTGGGGAATGGGCGTTCATCACGCCCCCTCCTGCCGCAGCCAGACCAGCATCTCGCCGCCCTCGCGATTGTCCCAGGCGTGGTAGGGCACGGCGCGCAGCACGGCCTGTTCTCGCGCCGGCTCCTGCGGCGTGTAGAGCGCTTCGCCCGCCGCCGTCTCGCGGACGCCCTCGGCTACGAGACAGACCGCGCCGCCGAGATCGGCCGCCTCCTCGCAGCGGAAGGCGCTCTGGCGATCCAGCAGCAGCGAGTGGAGATGCGCGCCGTTGTCCGTCTCCTCCAGGCAGTAAACCAGCGGCCCACGCTGGAGCGCGACGCGGCCCTGGTCGATCCCGACCTTCGGATGGGCATGAAGGCGCAGCACGGGCATCTCGAAGTCGAGTTCCACCGTGTCGCCCGCCGACCATTGGCGCTCGATCGCGAGATAGCCATTCCGCGACGAGGAGGCGATGTCGAGCACCTCGCCGTTGAGCTTCGCCACTGTTGCCCCGGCCCAGTCCGGCAGGCGAAGATGCAGCGTGAACCGGGCCGGCTCGGCGGGATCGACGGCGAGCTTCACCGCGCCGTCGGTGGGATAGGCCGTGGTCTGGCTCAGGCGCAGCTTGGTGCCAGCAACGTCGAGATCGGCCTCGCTCTCGCAATAGAGATGCACGGCGACCGCGTCCTCAGCCTCGCCATACATGTAGGTGCCGACCGAGGCGACGAGGCGGGCGATGTTGGGCGGGCAGCAGGGGCAGCGGTGCCAGGTCCAGCGATGATGCGTGCCGCGGCTTTCCAACGGGTTCTCATAGAAGAAGCGTGTGCCGTCGAGCGACAGGCCGGAGAGCGCGCCGTTGTAGAGCGCGCGCTCCATCACGTCGCCATAGCGCCGGTCGGGGCCGAGGCCGAGCATGCGGTTCGCCCAGAACACCAGCGCCACCGCTGCGCAGGTTTCGGCATAGGCGGTCTCGTTGGGCAGGTCGTAGTCGAAGGTCAGGCCCTCGTTGTGGGCAGACGGGCCGAAGCCGCCGGTGACATAGAGGTTCTTGTCGGTGAGATGGCCCCAGAGCGCGTCGAGCGCCGTCTTCAGGCTCTCGTCGCCGAACTCGGTCGAGACATCCGCCATGCCGGAATAGAGATAGGCGGCGCGCACGGCATGGCCGACGACATGGCGCTGCTGGCGCACGGGCTCGTGGCTCTGCGTGTATTGGTGGTTCTCGAAATGGTAGTCCTTCGGGTCGCGCCCGCGCGCCCGCGCCTCCTCGTCGAAGAAGTGCGGCGGCTGCCGGCCGCGCTCGTCCACGAAAAACCGGGCCAGATCGAGATAACGCTGCTCGCCCGTGGCGCGGCCGAGTTTGACGAGGGCCAACTCGATCTCGGGATGGCCGCAATAGCCACGCGTCTGGCCGGCTTTGGGGCCGAACATCTGGTCGATGTGATCGGCATAGCGCGCCATGATGTCGAGCAGGCGCCGCTTGCCCGTGGCGTGGAAATAGGCGACCGCGCCTTCCATGAGATGGCCCGCATCATAGAGCTCGTGACAATCGCGAAGGTTCGTCCAGCGCTTGCCGGGCTCGATGCGCTGATACCAGGAATTGAGATAGCCGTTCTCGTCCTGCAGGCGGGCATAGGCGTCGATCACCGCGTCCACCCGCGCCTCAAGCTCGGGGTCGGGCCGGCGATAGAGCGCATAGGCCGCCGTCTCGATGCTCTTTCCGAAGTCGGAATCCCAGAACATCTGGGTCGTCACCGTGTCGTTGCCGGTCTGGAAGGGAATGCTGAGGCCGGGATTGGGCCGGTCCGGGTCGATCTGATCCAGCATTCCCGCCTTGATGCAGCGGTTCAGAAGCGTGTGGGCCGTGGTGGTGGCGACCGTGTCGATGCGCGGGCCGAAGAAGCCCTGGACGCGGACCTCATGAACCGCCGGCGGCCGGAACTGGGCGCGGGGGCGCGTGACGTCGGAGGCGGGAGAGATGCCGGCGGGGGAGGGCGTGTGCTGGTTCATGGAGGGCAAGTCCTTGCTCACTTCACGGCCCCGGCCGTCAGGCCGCGGATGTAGAAGCGCTGGAGAATGAGAAAGAGAAGAAGGCAGGGGATCATCATCACAGTGACGCCGGCCTGCACCGCGCCCCAGTCCACCGCGCCGTAGTGGCCGGAGCGCACCGCCGTCATCAGGACGGGCAGCGTGAACTTGGACTGGTCGGTGAGCAGCACGAGCGCGGCGAGGAACTCGTTCCAGGCGTTCAGGAAGGCGAAGAGGCCGACGGTGACGATGCCGGGCAGGACGAGCGGGCCCATGACGAAGACCAGAAGCCGTAGCCCCGTGACGCCCTCGATCCTGGCCGCCTCCTCGATCTCCTTCGGTACGGCGTCGAAGGCGTTGCGCATCATGAAAACGGAGAAGGGCAGTTGCAGCGTCGTGTAGATCAGCACCAAACCGCTCAGCGTGTTCTGCAGGCCGAGCTTGGCGAGGATCAGGAAGAGCGGCGTCAGGATCGACTGGAAGGGTATCATGATCGTCGCCAGGATCAGGACGAAGGCGAGGCCCTTCATCGGAAAGCGGTGGCGCGAGAAGCCGTAGCCCGCCAGCACCGAGACCAGGATGGTCAGCACCGTGGTGCCGAGCGCCACGAAGAGACTGTTGCCGGCATAGGTCAGGATGCCGTCGCCGAAGGCGTCGAGCCGGGCATAGCTGGCAAGGCTTGGCTCCCCTTCCGGCCAGGGCGGCAGGGGCGGGCGCACCGTCTCGCTGGCCGAGCGCAGCGAGCCCAGCACCACGAAGGCGATCGGCGCCAGGAACAGGGCCGCGCAGAGAACGCCCGTCACATGGAAGAGAACGCGCATCGGCCGGTTCTTGGCCGGGCGCCGACCGGCCGAACGGGCGGTTCGTTCCTCGGCGGGAAGGGCGAGACTCATCGTGCGTCCTCCCGGTCGCTGAGGAGCCGGAGCTGAATGAGGCTGAGGATCAGGAGGATGGCGAGCAGCACCATGGACAGGGCCGCGCCGTAGCCGAGGCGGAAGGAGACGAAGGACTGCGAGAAGATCCAATAGACCGCGGTGACCGTCCGGTTCTGCGGGCCGCCGGCCAGGATGATGTAGAACTGGTCGAAGGCCAGCATGGAGCCCGACACGCAGAGGATGAGCGCCAGCGCGAAGGGGCGGCGCACCAGCGGCAGGGTGATGTGGCGGAAGCGCTGGAGTGCGCTCGCCCCGTCGATCCGGGCCGCCTCGCTGAAGTCGGCGGGGATGGACTGCAGCCCGCTCATCAGGATCACCATGTAGAAGCCCGCCATTTTCCAGATCACCATGGCGGTGACCGACCAGAAGGCCGGCTCGAAGGTGGCAAGGATGTTGATCCGCCCGGCGGTCAGCCCCAGCCGCTCCATCAGCGGCGAGAAGAGGCCGCTGTCGACATTGGAGAGCCAGGCCCAGAGAAGGCTCGCCGAGGCGAAGCCGATCACCACCGGCAGAAAGAAGGCGGTGCGATAGACGCCCGCGAAGCGTCGCGGCTTTTCCACCAGAAGCGCCAGGGCAAGGCCGACGCCGAGGAGGCCAAGCGTCGCCGCCGCCGTGTAGCGAGCGGTGAAGCCGAGCGCGTTCCAGAAGTTGCGGTCGTTCCAGAGCGCCTTGTAGTTGGCGGTGCCGACCCAGCGCGGCACGCCGAGAAGCGGCCAGTTGTGCAGCGACATCCAGGCCGTCATGCCGAGCGGCAGCGCGAAGAAGACAAGAACCAGCACCATGGCCGGGGCGACGTAGAGAAGCCCGGACAGGTCGCGCCGACGCTTGCGGCGAGGCTTGGCTGCGGCGCGCGGCAGGCCGGGGGAAAGCGAGGTCGAGGGATGGCTGGCGACCGACATGGAAACGGCTCCCTGCATCTGGCGGAAGAAAGAAGCGCGCCTCGCGGCGGCGGGCGCCGCGAGGAAGCTGGCCGGGAATCGCGCGCGGCGATCGATGGCTTGGGGGATCAGGGCGCGGTGTCGATGATGGTCTGCATCGCGTCCTGCGCTTCGCGCACGGCCGGCTCGATATCGGCCGGGCTGCCGAAGAAGGCGCGGTTCAGCATCGTGATCCAGGGGCCGTTGGCGGAGTTGATGAGGTCGTTGAAGACCGTGCTGTAGGGCGTCTTGCCCTTGGCCATGGCCTGGACGGCGGTGAGATAGCGCGCGTCGAGCCCGGCCAGCGCCTGCGTCGCCACATCGGCGCGCACCGGCAGCGAGCCGTTGCGGGCGAGCAGCGTCTGCCCGTCCAGCGAATAGGCATAGTCCAGGAAGGCCTTGATGCCGGCCTTCTTCTGAGTGCCCTTGGAGACCACGAAATTGTCGCCGCCGGCAAAGGAGGAAACGCCGCCGTCCTTGCCCGGCAGGTAGGTCACCCCGTATTCGAGATCGGGATATTGCTGGTTGAGCGCGCCGATGGCGAAGGAGCCGGAGGGCGTGATGCCGATATTGCCGCTGGCGAAGGCGGCGAAGAAATTGGCGCCCGTGTCGGTCTGCGAGCCGGCCGGCACGAGCCCGTCCCTGACCATGCCCTGATAGAAGTCGAGCGCCTCGCGCGTCTGCGGCGTGTCGAGCGTGGCGCGCTTGCCCTCGTCGGCGAAGATGTCGCCGCCCGAGGCCCAGATCAGCGGCGTGAAGGTGAAAATGTTGCAGCCGCCGCAATTGCCGGAGAAGTAGAAGCCCTTCCGCTCGCCGCCGAGCGCGGTCACCTTCTCGGCGTCGGTCCGGATCTCGGCCCAGGTCGTCGGCCCTTTTTCCGGGTCGAGCCCGGCTTCGCGGAAGAGCTTCTTGTTCCAGATCAGGACCGAGGCGTCGGCCGAGAAGGGCAGGCCGTAGATGCGCCCCTGCCAGGTGCCGACCGCGACATGCGGCTTGGAGAGCTGGCTGAAATAGGGCAGCGACTGGGCGAGGTCGGTGATGTCCTCGAGCTGCCCGGCCGAGGCGAAAGCGGGCGTATAGATGAGGTCCAGCGAAAGGGCGTCCGGCGCCGTGCCTCCCGCCGCGGCCACCGCGTATTTCTGCACCAGCTCGTTGACCGGCACGATCTGCAGCTCGGCCTTGTGCTCGTTCTGGCTCTTGTTGAAGGCGTCCACGAGCTTGGGCATGAAGGTCGAGCCGTCCGAGCGCACCCAGAGGCTGAAGGTTTCCGCCCCCGCCGAAGCCGGCAGGGCGAGGGCGACGGCAAGTCCGCCGAGGCCGAAGAGCCAATTGCGCATGAATGTTCCTCCCCAGTGAAGCGCTCCGTTCGCGAGGCGCCCTCGATCGTTCGTTCTCGCCGCGCAGCCCTCCCGGCCGCGTGGCGAAGCATGGTCCTCGAAGCGCAGGGCACGACCGGCGCGGGGCCGGCCGCCCCGTCTTTCCTTGCGTGTCGCGTCTTGCCCTCGGGCAAAAACCTCTTTTCTATCCGCCGTTCGCCCAGTCCATCGGGCGTTCCCGATCGTCCGCGACGCCGCAGGATCGGCGGGTCACCAAGCGGCAGGGCAGGCGCCGGAGGCCCGGCTCCACCGGCTTCCGGTCGATCATGTCGAGAAGCGTCAGCCCGGCCTGCCGGCCGAGATCCTTGAGCTCCATGTCGACCGTCGTCAGCGGCGGGCGCGTGGCCTGCGCGAAAAGCTCCCAATTGTCGAAGCCGACCACGGCGACATCCTGCGGCACCCGCAGACCCATGAGCGTTAGGGCGTCGATCAGCCCGCGAGCGATCTGGTCGTTGCCGCAGAACACGGCGTCGGGGCGGTGCTTGGCCTCCGTTTCGGGTCCGAAGAGGCGCTGTCCGGTCTCGTAGCCGAATTGCTCCGACCATTCCCCGGACAGCGCCTCGCCGAGGCGTGGGAGACCCGCCTCGGAAAGCGCCCGCCGCCAGCCCTCCTCGCGCAGGGCCACGGCGGAAAAGCTCCTTGGGCCGGTGACATGGGCGATCCGCCGCCGCCCTAGCCGGGCGAGATGCGACACCGCCAGATGCGCCCCGCCCTCGTCGTCCGGCACGAAGCCGACGCCACCCTCCGGGCAGGCCGAGACGACATGCACAAGGGGCAGGCGCAGGACCGAGAGGTCGAGCGGCAGGGTCCGGTCGATCCGCCGTCCGGCGATCACCAGCCCGTCGATCTGCTTGTCGGTCAGCGCATCTAGGCTGATGCGCGCGCGCTCCGGGTCATCCTCGACCGGGCACAGGAACACCGAGACGCCGCGATCGGTCATGGCCGACGACAGGCCCGCCGCCACCGGCAGCGTGAAGCGGCCGTAGGAGTCGTTGGTAAGGAGCCCGAGCGTGAAGGAGCGCTGCGAAACCAGCGCGCGCGCCATCGCGTTCGGCCGAAACCCCAGTCGCTCCGCCGCCGCCTGCACCCGCTCCCGCGTTTCCGGCATCATGCGGCCCCGCTCGTTCAGCGCCTTCGAGGCCGTGGCGACCGAGACGCCCGCCGCCGACGCCACATCCCGAATGGTGATGCGCGCCGACCCCGCCGCAGGGCTATCCGCCAGACTCCCGGTTTGCGAACCATCCGCCATGAGACGACGTCGAACTCCCCATCTGCAATTAGGAAACCGTTTTCTCATCCTAGAAAAATCGGTTTCTCTGTCGCAGTCAAGCGGTTTTGTACGAGGAATAGCAAGAGGGCGGGAGGATGCGTCGGCCGGCGGGGTCGCAAGACCAGCGGCGAAGACCTGTCTCGCCCGGTCCATTGCAGGTCGGGCCAAGAGCGCTCGTCGCGAGCCGCCGCCGGGGAACGGGCAACGGCGCTTCGCCGCCAACGTCTGCGGGCGGAAGGGCGGTTCGCTCCGCCCGACCTTTTCGAAACAGTGCTTGCGCCTCGGCCTCAGGCCGAAAGGGCGAGCGCGCTTTCCGTTTCCAGCATCCGCACGGGGCGGCCGATCAGATAGCCCTGCACCGCCTCGCAGCCGATCGAACGGAGGAAGTCCAGCTGGCTCGGCGTCTCCACCCCCTCGGCTAGAATGGCGATGCCGAGCTGGTGCGCGATCTGGGTGATGCCCTCGATCACCACGCGCGAATGCCGGTCCTCCTCCGCCGTCGCCACGAAGGAGCGGTCGATCTTGATGCGGTCAAGCGGAAAGTCGCGCAGGTGCGACAGCGAGGAATAGCCCGTGCCGAAATCGTCCATGGCGATCGACACGCCGAGCTGGCGGATGGCCGACAGGATCTCGACGATCTTGCGCCCGTCCTCGACGATCGCGGTTTCCGTCAGCTCGATCTCCAGCCGGTGCGGGGGCAGGCCGCTGGTGGCCAGAGCCGTCGTCAGGTGCGAGAGGAGCAGCGGCGAGCGGAACTGCACAGCCGACACGTTGACCGCGACATAGGCCTCGTCCGGAAGGGCCGCTACCTGCCGGCAGGCCTCCCGCAGCACCCAGGCGCCGATCGCCAGGATCTGCCCGGTTTCCTCCGCAAGAGGAATGAAGCGGGAGGGCGAGACAGGACCGAGCAGCGGGTGGTCCCAGCGGATCAAGGCCTCGTAGCCGATCACCCGGTTCTCGCTAAGTGCCAGCACCGGCTGGTAAGCCAGATGCATCTCGCCGCGCTCGATCGCCAGGCGCATGTCGGCCTCGATCTGCACGCGCTCGGACATGGCCTCCATCATGCCGGTCGTGTAGCAGCTGAGGCGCCCGCGCCCGTTCCGCTTGGATTCGTAGAGCGCGATGTCGGCGAACTGCATCAGTTCGGTCGCGTCGCGCGCGTCGTCCGTGCAGCACAGGCCGATGCTGCAGCCGATGGTGATCGTCAGTTCGCCGATCTGGAAGGGGAAGGCGAGCACCTCGATCACCTGCTCCGCCACCGCCTTCGCCTTGTCGAGATCCCCCTGGATCAGGATCGCCAGCTCGTCGCCGCCCAGGCGCGCGACAAAGCCCTCCGGCCCGACGATTTCGCTCAGTCGCGCGGCGACCTGGATCAGGAGGAGATCGCCGACCCCGTGCCCATAGGTGTCGTTCACCGGCTTGAACCGGTCGAGATCGATGAGCAGCAGCTTGAACCACTGGCGGGGATGATAGTCCCGCTCGATACGTGCGTTGAGGGCGCGCCGGTTGGGCAGCTTGGTCAAGGGGTCGAGGAAGGCCAGTTCCTCGATGCGCCGCTGGGCCTGGCGCTCGCCCGTCACGTCGTCGAAGGTCACGACCATGCCGCCGCGCGACACCGGGCGGATCTCGACCTGCATGATCCGGCCATCGTCCATTTCGTAGTCGATCGTGGAAAAGCTATCGACGCTTTCCCATTCCAGGAGGCGCCCGCGTGCTTTCTCACGACGCTCCGCGCTCCAGTCGTGCCGGTCGCCCACCGCCTCGACGATCTCGTGCGCGGTCATGCCCTTGAGCGACAGTCCGATCTCGAACCCGTAGATTTCGAGATAGCGACGGTTGTAGAGCTGAACCCGGCCCCACTGGTCGAGATAGACCAGCCCGTTCGACATGTTCTCCAGCGCCGTCGACAAGACGGCAGAGTGCGCCTTTTCCTGCGCCTCGAAGCGGCGCGCCGTCAGGATCGTGGCGAAGGCGCCGAGAAACAGGATGGCCGCGCCGGCCGAGGTGAAGACGCTGAGCACGATCTTGTTGTCGCCCGCGATGTCGGCGCCCTCCTGAACCACAAGCTCGGTTCCGCCGATGGCGAGGAAATGCATGCCGCCGACGGCGAAAGTGAAGAGAAGACAGGTCGCGAGCCGCGAACGGGCGAGGCGAGGGGCGCCGCGCGCGCCCGCCAGCGACAGAACGCCGATCAGCCCGGCGACGAGGCTGACCCCCGGCGCGCGCACCTGAAGACAGCCCTCGAGCGCCTGCATTCCCGAGTAATGCATGGCCGCGATGCCGGCGCCGGCAAGCCCGCCCCAGAGCGCGCGCGCCCGCCAGTCCCTCGCGCCGGCGGACAAGGCGAGGGGGCCGCCTGTCAGCGCGATGGCCAGGAGCGCCGAGGCCGCCGTGGTCCAGATCTCGTAGCTCAGCAGCATATCGGGCCGATAGCCGAGCATCGCCACGAAATGCGTCGTCCAGACTCCGAGGCCGGCCACCACGGCGACGCCGAGCTGCCAGCGACGGCGGACCACGCCGGAGGCTTCCGCGACCCGCGCGGAAAGGTCGGCCAACAGCCATCCCGCCGCGAGGCAGATGAAGACGGCCGCCAGAACGAAGCCGACGGAATGCTGGGTCGCAAGTCTGGTGAGAAGCATCGGAGGATCGAACCCGTTTTTGACCCTCCCAGTAGAGGCGCGAAGACCTGACCAATGGGTTGCAACCATGACCCTGGGTTGGATTATTCCTTTGGCCGACTGCATAAGCCTGAGGCGTTCAATGGCCATGCGCAGAGCTGGTGCTGCCTTTTCGAGCGGCATACGAACGCCATTGTCCGTTCCTGACGGCCATCGCACGGGACGTGAGATCAGGCTGCGTCGTAACCGCGCAGGAGGCGATTGAGATGTGCAGGGCCGACTTCGTCTCCCGTCCCGTCCAGCGCCTCGTGGATCGCTTCGGGATCGAGACCCATGGCGCGCAGAGGGCGGGGCGGCTTGCGCGACAGGATCACCAAGTCTGGGTGAATTCGGCGGCTCTGCCGGCTCGGCGCCCACGGATTGACGGGTGATCGACCACGACGGACGGGCGTTTGGCGCGCGCCGTCTCGGAATGATAAGAGACTCGTTGACACCTCGGCGGCTCAGAGCCGCCGAGTGATTTTGCGACGACCGCGAGGTGCCGGACTGGAGTTATGCGACGGCGCCTCCGCGAGGATTGGCAATCGTCCGTACGGGCGAGCGAAACATTGGATGCGCTCGCGCACCACTGCCTCGCTCGCGGGGCACGTCTCGCCCAAGGCGTCGACGCAAAAGCGCCAACGGATCGGACCGAGTTGTCGAACAGTCTCTAGGATGTCTCATGTCGCTCAGCCGTCTCGAACGCCAGATCGCCTTTCTTGCGCAAGCCGACGCTCTGAAATCGGTCGAGCGACAGAGCCGCATCGTCGGGGGGAGCCGGCGCGAGAACTCGGCCGAGCATTCCTGGCATCTCGCGCTGTTCGCGTTGGTGCTGGGGGCGGACCATCCCGCCATCGACACGGCGCGGGTGGTCGCCATGCTGCTTGTCCACGATCTCGTAGAAATCGATGCGGGCGACACGCCGATCCACGGGACGCATGACCTGGCCTTCGTCGCGCGAGCCGAGGAGGAAGCGGCCGAACGTCTGTTCGGCCTCCTGCCGGAGGACCAGCGCGACGGACTCCTTGCCCTGTGGCGCGAGTTCGAGCGGGCGGAAACGCCCGACGCGCGCTTCGCCAAGGCCCTCGACCGCCTGCAGCCCCTCCTTCTAAATACGCTCACCGCTGGCGGCACCTGGACCGAGAACGGCGTGACGCAAGATCAGGTCCACGCCCGCTACGGGCCGGTGATCGAGAAGGGCTCGCCGGATTGGTGGGCGCATGCCAGGACGCTCGTCGCGCGCCATTTCAGCGGCAGTGAGGGGTGAAAGCCCGGCCCATTTGACGGCGGCCTAAGCGCCGTTTCGTCAGGCCGGCAGTTCGGCCAGGAGCGCCTCGATGTGGCGCGCGAGCTGGTCCGCGCCCTCGTCGGGCGCGCCGGAGTTGTCGATTCGCAAGCTGCTGTGCGTTTCCGGCGGCGGTTCGAGGCTGACGGCGCGCGAAAGGCGGGCGAGGATGTCCGCCTCGCTTTCCCGCCCTCGCGCGGCGATGCGCGCGGCGAGCACGGCGGGGGGCGCGGTAATTTCCACCAGCGCGAGCCGGCCGAAGCGCTGCGCCGCCTCGCTTAAGGCGCGGCGCGAGAGATTGGCCAGAACCAGCTTCCCCTCGCCGACCTGCTCGCGCACCAGCATCGGCAAGCCGTAGGACAGCCCATGCGCCCGCCAGGTCAGGCAGAAAGCGCCGGCCGCTTCCGCCCGTGCGAAGCCGGGCTCGTCCAGACTGTCATGCGCCTCCGACTGGCCGTCGCAGGCGCGCGTCACCACCCGCCGCGCCAGATGGAGGCGCGGCTCCGGGCCGAGACGCTCCAGCGCGAGGCGGATCAGCGTGTCCTTGCCCGCACCGCTCGGGCCGACCACGGCCAGAAGCAGGCCGGCCTGGGGGGCGACGTGAGGGCCAGGGGGAAGACCCAGCGGATCAGGCGACACGGCGGCCCTCGCGCCAGACGCCGCGCACCACGGGGGTCGAGACCCTCGCCTCCGGCGCATGAACCCGCACGAGATCGGCGCGCAGCCCGGCCGCGATGGCGCCGCGATCCGCCAGCCCGGCGACACGGGCTGGCGCCTGGCTCACCATGCGAACGGCGGCGGGCAGGCCGATCGACCCGGACAGGACGAAGGCGGCCTGGATCAGGCTGAAGGGCACGTAGTCCGAGGACAGGGCGTCGAGCAGCCCCGCCTCCACCAGCGAGGCGGCGGAGATGTTGCCGGAATGCGAGCCGCCGCGCACCACGTTGGGCGCGCCCATCAGGACGGCGAGCCCCCCTTCGTGAGACAGGCGGGCGGCTTCCATCGTGGTGGGGAATTCGGCGAGCGCCACGCCCAGCGCGCGGCTTTCCGCGACATGGGCGGCCGTCGCGTCGTCATGCGAGGCGAGGCTGACGCCGGCATTGCGGCAGCGCTCGGCGATGAGCTCGCGATGGCGTGTGGAAAACTCTTCGGATTCCTTGATGCGCCGCAGGCAGAAGGCGTCGAACACGGGGTCCGGCATGCCGGTCTTGCCCTGGTAGTAGACGCGGTAGGTTTCGAGATCCACGAATTGCCGCTGCCCCGGCGCATGGTCCATCAGCGAGGCCAGACGCACGCGCGGGTTGGAAGCGAGGCGCTCGAAGCTCGGTATGACGTCGGGCGCCGAGACCTCGCAGCGCAGATGGAGGAAATGCTCGGCGCGAAGCGCCCCGGCCGCGTCCGCCGAGAGGATCGCCTCGGCCATCAGGCCCATGTCGGCCGCGCCGAGCTGGGCGTCTTCGTCCAGCCCGACGCGAAGCGCGTCGAAGACCGTGGTGATGCCGGACGCCGCGATCTCGGCGTCGTGCCCCTGAAGGGCGGCGTGGATGTTCCAGCGCACCTTGGGCCGGGGTAGGTAATGGCCTTCGAGATTGTCGGTGTGAAGCTCCACCAGGCCGGGCAGGAGATGGTCGCCCTCGCAGTCCACCCCGACCCGCGCGAGGCTGGGAGAGGCGGGGCCGGAGGAGATGTCCGCAATGCGCCCGTCGCGCACGAGGACGCTGCCCTCCACGATGTCGTCCGGCAGAACGATGATGGCGTTGGTGAAGACCTGTTCGCTCAAAGTCGAATTCATGGTGATCGCGTTCATGGCTCGCTGCGCAGCGGATGGAGGGAGTGGACGTGGAAGGGCTGGCCGGGCTCGGCCTGAAGGAAAAGAGCGAGCCGGTCGACGGCGAGCGGCCGGCCAAGGACCGGCGCGAACCTCTCCTGCAACTCGGCCTCGACGGCGGGCGCGGCCTCGTCGGCCACGCGCCCGGTCAGCGTCATGTGGAAGCGGAAATCCTCGAACACATGGGGATAGCCCCATTGCAGGAGATGGGCGCGGGCGCGCTCGCTCAAGGTTTCGGGTTTGCGGCGCGCCCAGTCCTCGGGGCTGAGCGGCGCGCGAAACGGCTCGAAGGCGCGCACGGCCTCGCCCGCCAGCGCGTCCAGCGCGGGCTCGCCCTCGTTCGGCACCAGGGCGAAGAAGCCCGACAGACGGCGCAGCGCCAGCTGGCGGATAACGGGCGCCCGATTGGCGTTGCAGAACTGGCGCAGCGCCTCGTCCAGCGCCTCCAGCGAGCGTCCCTCGGCAAAGC
This sequence comes from Aureimonas sp. AU40, assembly GCF_001463785.1. Lineage (NCBI taxonomy): Bacteria > Pseudomonadati > Pseudomonadota > Alphaproteobacteria > Hyphomicrobiales > Aurantimonadaceae > Aureimonas > Aureimonas sp. AU40. Next base: position 106,735 of record NZ_BBWL01000052.1, on the reverse strand, counting down.
GAAAGGGCGCCTTCATCGTGGCGTGGAAGCCGTAGCGCGCGGGCTCGCTCACGAGCGCCGCCCGGCCGGGATCGAGCGGTTCTGCGGGCGTGCCGGGAAAGGCGCTGCGGCCCAGCCAGCCGGCGGCCAGATGCGCCAGGGGCGCTTCGGCCGGCGGCGTGTAGTAGATCGCGACGCGCATCAGATGACGCGCTTTCGCAGGGTCTGAGACAGGATATCCATAAGGCTGACCGTGGCGACGATGATGAGAAGCATGGCGGACGCCTGGGGATAGTAGAAGCCCCGAATGGATTCGAACAGGATCTGTCCGATGCCGCCGGCCCCGATCACGCCGAGCACGGTGGCGGAGCGCACGTTGGATTCCAGCCGGTAGAGCGAGAAGGAGATCCAGAGCGGCAGGACCTGCGGGATGACGCCATAGACGATCTGCTGGAGGCGCGAGGCGCCGGTGGTGCGGATCGCCTCGACCGGGCGTGGGTCGATCGCCTCCACCGCCTCGGAAAAGAGCTTGGCGAGAATGCCCGTCGTGTGGACGAACAGCGCCATGACCCCCGCGAAGGGGCCAAGTCCCACCGCCACGACGAAGAGCACGGCGAAGACCACCTCGTGAATGGCGCGAAACAGATCCATCAGGCGGCGCGAGGGCTGGTAGACCCACCAGGGCGCCATGTTCTTGGCCGACAGGATGCCGAAGGGCACCGACAGCACCACCGCCAGGAACGTGCCCCAGATGGCGATCTGCACGGTGACGACCATCTCCGAGAGATAGCTGCGCCAGGGCGAGAAGTCGGGATGCAGGAAGCCGGTGGCGTATTCCGCCATGTTGCCGGCATCGGTGAAGAGATGGGTCCATTGGCCCATCTCGGCCGGGCCCCAGCTCCAGGCGAGCGCCGCCACGACAAGGGCGGGCAGGGCCATGTGGGACAGGGCGCCGCGGGCCCGCGAGGCGTCCCGCACCGTTTGCGGCGCGCCGACCTCGGATATCGTCTTGGCTTGGGTCATGGAGCCTCGCTCGGCAAGGGTCTCGGGCGGCAGGCCGGGGCGCTGGGCACCCCGGCCACGACGAAGTTTTTGGCGATCAGCCCTGCGGAAGCTGGGCCATACGGGCCTCGATGGCGGCCTTCTTCTCTTCCAGCGGCTTGATCTTCTCGGCCTTGGCGGCGTCGGAAAGGGAAGCGTCGCCCTTGGTCTGCGCGATGGTCTTGGTCAGTTCCATGACGCGAACGGGCAGAAGCTGGTCGTCGTTGGACGGGCGGAAGACGGTCCAGGTCAGGTCGTTCAGGATCTTCAGCTCGGCCTGCCGATCACCCTTCGAGCGCTCCGTGCCGTAGTCGAGAACGAAGGTCCGCAGCTTGGCCTTGGTCTCGTCGGACAGATCCTTGGACCAGACCAGCGGATCGGCCGCGATCAGCGGCGACTTCCAGATGATCTTGATCTTGCCGTAGGCGCCCGGCTGGTTCTTCTCCAGAAGCGCCAGGTTCTCGGTGTTGTTGGCCGCCGCGTCCAGCTGGCCGTTGGCCACGCCCATCGCGTTGGTCTCGTGATTGGCGTTTGTGACGTTCTTGAAGCAGGTCTTGGGGTCGATGTTGCGCGCCGAGAAGATGAAGGTCATCGGCACGAGGTAGCCCGAAGTCGAGTTCGGATCGCCCAGGCCGAAATTCACCGACTTGTCGCACTTCAGGAGGTCATCGAGCGAGTTGAGCTTCGAGGACGCGGGCGCCAGGATCAGCGAATAATAGCCCGGCGTGCCGTCGGCATGCACGGTCTGGGCGAAGACCTCGCCCTTGGCGCGGTCCACCGCTTCCATCGCGGACTTGTTGCCGTACCAGGCGAGCTGCACCTTGCCGAAGCGCATGCCCTCGATCACGCCGGCATAGTCGGTCGCGAAGAAGGGCTTGATGTCGAGGCCCGTTTCCTTGGCCATGTCGGCCAGGAACGGCTCCCACTTGGTGCGCAGGTTCTGCTGCGACTCGGTGGAGATGATGCCGAAATTCACCGTCTCGGCGAGCGCGGTGCCGGCGAAGGTGGAGGCGAGCCAAACCGCCGCCATGCCCTTGAGGAAAGCGTTCATTGCAGTCTCCGATGGTCGTTGGGAACTCAGACGGCCTCGAGGGCTCCGAGCGAGGGGTGGCGTGCTGGCTCCGGCCGGCGGCTGGGGGCTGCGGCCGGCGCATCCGGCAGGAGCAGCTCTTCCGAGGCCGAGCCGTAGAGCTCGGACAGGAATTCGTTGGTGAGGGCCGAGGACGGCCCGTCGAACACGACGCGCCCGTCGCGCATGGCGACCGTGCGGGCGAAGTAGCGGCGGGCGTAGTCCACCTGATGCAGCGACACGAGAACGGTGATCCCGTCGTCGCGGTTGATCGCGGCGAGCACGTCCATCACGCGCCGGGCCGAGGCCGGGTCGAGCGAGGCGATCGGCTCGTCGGCGATCAGGATGCGGGCGCGCTGCACCAGCGTTCGGGCGATCGCGGCGCGCTGCTGCTGGCCGCCCGACAGGGTGGAGGCGCGCTGCGTTCCGGCATGGCCGATGCCGACGCGCGCCAGCGCTTCCAGCGCTGCCGCCTTGTCGCCCCGCCGGAACAGGCCGAACGTGCCGCGCCAGCGCGGAATGCGGCCGAGCGTGCCGATCAACACGTTGGTGAGCACCGACAGGCGATGCACGAGGTTGAACTGCTGGAAGATCACCGACACCTCGCCCCGCACGGCGTCCGCGCCCTTCAGCATCCGCCCGCCTGCCTGGACGGGCGTGCCGAAGATGGCGATGCGGCTGCCTTCGCCTTCGCCGGTTTCCAGCCCGGCGATGTGGCGGATGAGGGTGGACTTGCCGGAGCCGGAGGCGCCGATCAGCGCCACCATCTCGCCGGGGGCGACGGAGAGGTCGACCTCACTGAGGGCCTGCGTGGTGCCGAAGCGCTTGGAAAGTCGGGTCACGGTGATCGCGGTCATGGCGTTCGTGCCTCTCTGCTGCGGGGGCAGCCTGACATGCCGAGTTGGGCTGGCGGTGACGGTTTCGTTAAGCTTGGATGACAGTCGCGTAAGCGTGGCGCTCGTAGGCATCGAGAAAGGCCTCGGCGCCCAGCCGGCGGAAGTCGGCCAGCGCCTCGAAGAGCCGGTCGTGCGACCAGTCCCACCAGGCGAGCGCGTCCATGCGCTCGCCGGTCTTTTGAGAGAAGCGTTCGCGGATGAGGCGCGCCGGCACGCCGCCGACGATCGTGTAGGGCGCGACGTCGCGGCTCACCACCGCGCCGGAGCCGACCACCGCGCCGTTGCCGATCGTGACGCCCGGCAGGACCGTGACGCCGTGGCCGATCCAGGTGTCGTGGCCGATCGTGACCACCTTCGAGCGGCGCTCTTCGAAAAACTCGGCCTCGTCGTCGGCGCCTTCGAAATAGTCGCCGGCCCGGTAGGTGAAATGGTGCAGCGTCGCGCGGTGAACCGGATGGTTCGTGGCGTTGATGCGCACGGCGGCGGCGATGTTGGCGAACTTGCCGATCCGGGCGCGCCAGATCCGGCAGTCCTGCATGACATAGGAATAGTCGCCGAGTTCGGTTTCGCAGACATAGGACCGCGCCTCCACCTCGGTGAAGCGGCCGAACGTGGTGTCCGACACTTCGGCGCTGGGATGGATGAGCGGGACGTGCTCGTTCAGCTTGGTGCTCATGCGGCCCTCCGCGCGGAAAAGGCGGAAACGTCGAGAATGCGGGTGGCAACCGCCGCGCGCACCGGCTCGTCGTGGAAGATGCCGAGAATGGCCGTGCCGGCGGTGAGCTTCTCGCCGATCATGGCCACCACGACATCGCGATTGGCGCTGTCCAACGAAGCGGTCGGCTCGTCGAGAAGGAGGATCGGCTGGTCGGTGAGGAAGCCGCGCGCGATGTTGACGCGCTGCTTCTCGCCGCCCGAGAAGGTGGCAGGCGGCAGGTCGAACAGGGCTTGCGGAAGGTTCAGGCGCGTCAGCATGGCGCTCGCGCGCTCTCGCGCCGTCTCCCGCGCCACGCCGAGCCGCACCAGCGGATCGGCCACCACGTCCAGCGCCGAAGCGCGGGGCACGGCGCGCAGGAACTGGCTGACATAGCCGATGGAGCGCTCGCGCAGCGCCAGGACGGTGCGCGGATCGCCCGCGCCGAGATCGCGCATCTGCCCGTCGCCGGCGTCCCGCACCAGGATCGCGCCGCGATCGACGGCGTAGTTGCCGTAGATCATCCGCAGGATCGAGGACTTGCCGACGCCGGACGGGCCACCGAGCACCACGCATTCGCCGGGGCGAAGATCGAAGGCGACGTTCTCCACCACCGGCAGCTGAATGCCGCCGCGCAAGTGCATGGTGAAGGACTTGGCGACGCCGCTGACCGACAGGAGCGGGGCGGCCTTGTTGGAAAGCTCCGACATGGTCAGGACTCCGGGATCGAGGCGACGAGAAGCTGGGTGTAGGGATGGTGCGGATCGTCCAGCACGCGGTCCGTCAGTCCCTGCTCCACGATGCGGCCCGCCTTCATTACGATCATCCGCTGCGACAGGAGCCGCGCCACGGCGAGATCGTGCGTGACGAGGATCACCGACAGGCCGAGATCGGCCACCAGCGTGCGCAGGAGATCGAGCACCCGCGCCTGCACCGAGACGTCGAGCCCGCCGGTCGGCTCGTCCATGAAGACGAGGCGGGGATGGGTGACGAGATTGCGCGCGATCTGCAGCCGCTGGCGCATGCCGCCGGAAAACTCCACCGGCCGGTCGTCGATGCGGCGTGGGTCGATCTCGACGCGGCCGAGCCAGTCCGACGCCGCCTCGCGAAGCGCGCCGTAATGACGCCCGCCCACTGCCATCAGCCGCTCGCCGACATTGGCGCCGGCCGACACGCGCATGCGCAGGCCCTCGGCCGGGTTCTGGTGGACGAAGCCCCAGTCGGTCCGCATGAGAAAGCGCCGCTCGGCCTCGGTGAGCGTTGCGAGATCGCGCATCTCGCCGTCGCGCATGGCGTAGCGCACGGTGCCCGCGCTCGGCTCCAGCCGGGCCGAGAGGCAGGAAAGAAGCGTCGTCTTGCCGGAGCCGGACTCGCCGACGATGGCCAGGACTTCGCCCGGCCAGAGATCGAGCGAGATGTCGGTGCAGCCGATCCGCGCGCCGTAGCGCTTTTCCAGACCCTCGACGGAGAGAAGCGGGGTGGCGCTCGCGCTCATGCGGGGACCTTTCCCAGAAGCGCGCCGACATGGCCCTCGCTCCGGCGTGTTTCGCAATGGTCGGTGTCGGAGCAGACGAACATGCGCCCGCCCCGGTCGTCGGTCACGACCTCGTCGAGATAGACGCCGGTCGCCGCGCAGAGCGCGCAAGGGGTGTGGAACTCCTGGATCGCGAAGGGGTGGTCGTCGAAATCGAGGCTCTGCACGTCGGTGAAGGGCGGCAGGGCGTAGATGCGCTTTTCGCGGCCGGCGCCGAAGAGTTGCAAGGCCGGCGAGCGGTGCATCTTGGGATTGTCGAACTTCGGGATGGGCGAGGGGTCCATGACGTAGCGCCCCTCGACCTTGACCGGGTAGGCATAGGTCGTCGCGATCTCGCCGTGGCGGGCGATGTCCTCGTAGAGCTTCACATGCATGAGCCCGTATTCCTCCAACGCATGGAGGGTGCGGGTCTCGCTTTCGCGCGGCTCCAGAAAGCGCAGCGGCTCGGGGATCGGCACCTGATAGACGAGGATCTGCCCGGCCTTCAGCGGCGCCTCGGGAATGCGGTGCCGGGTCTGGATGATGGTCGCCGCGCCCGTGCGGGTCGTGGTCTCGACCTTGGCGACGCTCTCGAAGAAGGCGCGGATGGAAACGGCGTTGGTCGTGTCGTCGGCGCCCTGGTCGATGACTTTGAGCACGTCCCGCGGCCCGATGATCGCCGCCGTGACCTGCACGCCCCCCGTGCCCCAGCCGTAGGGCATGGGCATTTCGCGGCTGGCGAAGGGCACCTGATAGCCGGGAACGGCGATGCCCTTGAGAATGGCGCGGCGGATCATCCGCTTCGTCGCCTCGTCGAGATAGGCGAAGTTGATGGCGGGAAGGGTGAGGGTCATTGCGCGGCCTCCGCCGGCTCGGCCCCGCTCTCGTCCGCTTCAGCCGGAGCCGCCGCGCGCTCGGCGTTCAGCCGGCGCAGGAGGTGGAGCTCGGCCTGGAAGTCGACGTAATGGGGCAGTTTCAGATGTTCCACGAAGCCGGTCGAGGCGACGTTGTCGCAATGGGACAGGACGAACTCCTCGTCCTGCGCCGGCGCCAGACGCTCCTCGTCGAACTCGTCCGCCCGCAAGGCGCGGTCGACGAGGCTCATGGCCATGGCCTTGCGCTCGCTCTGGCCGAAGACGAGGCCGTAGCCGCGCGTGAAGCGGGCCTCGCCCCCCTTGGGCGCGGAGAATTGCGCGATCATCTGGCATTCGGTCAGCCGCGTGCGGCCGATCACGACGGGGAAGCCAAGTTCGGGCAGGTCCACCTCGATTTCCACCAGCCCGATGCGGATCTCGCCGACGAACGGGTGGTTGCGCCCGTAGCCGCGCTGGGTGGAATAGCCGAGGGCCAGGAGAAAGCCCTCGTCGCCGCGCGCCAGGGCCTGGAGCCGGAGGTCGCGCCCGGCGGGAAAGTCCAGCGGATCGCGCGTGATGTCGCCGGGCTCGCCCCAGCCTTCCGCCGGCCCGTCGCCGTCCGGCTCGATCAGGCCTTCGCCGCGCAGAAGATCGGTGACGCGCGGCGCCTTCGCCTCGTCTTCGCGGGCGCGGCGCTCCGGCTGGGGAACCGGCTCGTCGCCGGCCATGGCGGGGTCGAGCAGCCGGTGCGTGTAGTCGAAGGTCGGCCCCAGCAACTGGCCGCCGGGCAGGTCCTTGTAGGTTGCCGAAACGCGGCGCTCCAACTGCATGGCGCCCGTGTCCACCGGCTCGGCGGCGCGAAAGCGCGGCAGCGTGGTGCGATAGGCGCGAAGCAGGAAGATCGCCTCGATCAGGTCGCCCCGCGCCTGCCGGATGGCGATGGCGGCAAGCTCGGGATCGTAGAGCGAGCCCTCGGCCATGACCCGGTCCACCGCCAGCGAAAGCTGTCCGGTGATCTGGTCGAGGCCGAGTGCAGGCACGTCCCGCTCGCCGCGCCGACGGTCGGCGAGCAGCTTGTGGGCGTTGCGGATGGCGGCTTCCCCGCCCTTGACGGCGACGTACATTTCAAGCCTCCGCGATGCGTGTGGAACGTGGCAGGGCGATCAGCCCCTCGCCCGCCACGAGAACGAGATCGTGCCCGCGCGGAAACAGCGCGCGATTGCCGGCGCGGGCCGCGAGGAACCCCGCCGGCAGGCCTTGCGGGGCGATGGGGCGGACCGTCTCGATGCCGGGGCCGGAGAGAAGGAGCGACGCGCCGCCTTCCAGGCTTTCCACCGGCAGGATCAGGGTCGCGGCGCGGTCGGGATAGGCGTCGGTGCCGATACCGAAGCGGCCCCAGCCGGCGGGGTCCGAACCGAGGGTGAGCAGCGCGAAGGCGGCTTCGCCCGGCGCCGCGACGAGGCTGGCGCCGGTGTGGAAGCCGAGCCAGGCGGCGGCCGCGCCGGCCTCCGCGCCCTCCAGAAAGATCGACGCGTCGGCATCGGCGAGCGTCAGCAGGAACACGGCGGCGGCCGGCGCGAGCGGGGCCGGCGCTTCCACCGGGGCGGCGAGACGGGCGATCGTGCCGGGCGCGGCGAAGGCGTCCATCACGGCGCGAAAGGCGTCTTGTGAACCGAGAACCGGGTCCTGGAATCCGCCCGAGACGGCGAGGGCGGAAAGGGAAGTCTGTGTCATGCCTGATCCTCGCCGCGAACCAGCGTGAAGAAATCCACCCGCGTCGCCTCGGTCTCGGCGGCGCGATCGCTCTCCGCGTCAGTGTCGGCCTGGAGGAGCGGGGCGACGATCTCGCGCTCGATCCGCTCCTGCCACTCCGGGTGCTGCCAGAGCGCGTCGCAATGGGCGGCGAGCCGCGCCTTGTCGCTATCGCGCCCCAGGATCATGGCGTGGCCGACCTCGCCGGTGCCCAGCCGCACCGTGGCGCGGCAGACGCTGGCCTCGCCCAGATTGAACGGCGCTCCGCCTCCGCCCGCCCGGCCGCGCAGCATAACGAGACCGATCTCGGGTCCGCGCACCGGCCGTGCCGGCGGGGCGTCCTCGCAGACCTGGCCGTGCAGCACGCGCAGCATGCCACCATCGGCCAGCGCGAAGGCGCTGATGGCGCGGCGACGGCGTTCCTGAAACGAGATGTCCGGGTCGGAGGAGGGCTGGAGCATGGGTCGGTCCGCTCATTGGTCTATTTGTTTAGACATCTAGTCTGGACGATCCTTCTTTATCCGTCCATCGGTGACATCAGGATGACAGGCGCGAATCTTTGGGCGCGAATCTTTTGGCGGGAGCGGGCGTGAACGAGACGGACGAGGGCGTGACGCGCTGGCGGCGGGTGGCCGACAAGATCCGCTCCGCGATCATGGACGGCGCCTTCGCGGACAAGCTGCCGCCGGAAACCGAGCTGGCCGACAGTTTCGGCGTGAACCGGCACACGGTTCGGCGCGCGATCCAGTCGCTCGCTAGCGAAGGGCTGCTGCGAGCCGAGCGCGGCCGGGGCACGTTCGTCAACGCGCCAGCGCGCCGGCTCGCCTATCCCATCGGCCCGCGCACGCGCTTTTCCGAGAACGTCACGGCGCAGGGGCGCACGCCGGGCGGGCGCCTGATCCGGGCCGACGCCACGCGCGCCGACGCCGCGCTCGCAGCCCTTCTCGGCTGCGCTGCGGGCGCGCCGCTGCATCGGCTGGAAACGCTCAGCGTCGCCAATGGCGTTCCGCTGTCGATCGCGACCTCGCATTTCAGCGTGGAGCGCTTTCCCGGCATCGTGCGAGCCTATGCCGAGACCGGCTCGGTGACGGAGGCGCTGAAGCTGGAAGGCGTGTCGGACTATCGTCGGCGCGAAACGCGCATCACGGCCGAGCGCGTCCACCCGCTCGACGCCGACCATCTGGCGACCTCGCCCGACTCGATCGTGCTGGTCAGCATGGCGGTGGATGTCGATCTCGACAACCGCCCGGTGCAGGTGATCCGGGCGCGCTTCCCCGCCGATCGCATGGAGCTGGTGCTACGGCCTTGACCTCGCGCGCTCCGCTGCGACGCCCGAACGGCGAAAGGGCGGCTCGCGCCGCCCTTTGCTTTTCAGTCCGACGTCCGGCCCTGCGTGGCCTCAGGCCAGCATTTCGCGCAGCGCCGCCACGGTGCCGGCCACGTCCAAACGCCAGCGGCGTTGGCTCGGGCGCGGGTCGGTCCGGTCCTCCTCGCCGATCACGACGCCGTAGGCGAGGCCGAGCGAGCTGAAGAGATTGGTGTGCGCGTCGAGAAAGACGCCCGTGCTCTCGATCGTCACGACCTGGGTCTCGGGCCGACAGAACACGGTGTTGAACATGGCCGCGCCGCCGAGGCCCACCACCACCCGCGCCTTGGCGAACAGCGCTACCTGCTCGGCGAAGGAAAGATGTTCCGGCTCCACCACGGTGAAGCCGAGCGGCACCAGCGCGTCGATCAGCTCCTCCTCGTTCAGGAGGCCGCGATAGGCGCCGCCCTTGCGGGTTCGGCTGAGGCGGGACAGGAAGACGCGCTCCGGTGCGGGCGCCGCGCTGTCATGGGCCAACCGCTCCGCCAGATCGCGAAAGATGTCGCGCTCGTGCGGAGCGAGGATCAGGTCGCGCCCGACCATGCGCACGAGGCTGACGCTCTCGCACCAATAGGTCGCGCCGCGCCGCTGCTCGACGATGTCCTCGTCGGCGAGGCCGAAGGTCTGGAGAAGGCTGCGCTGCCAGGGATGCTGGCGCTCGCACAGGAAACGGTCGTACCGGTCCCGATGGCTCGCGAAGTGATGCATGCCGGGCAGGCCGAGAAGCAGCCACATGCCCCAATTGTCCGGCTCGTCCGGCGTGCCGACAAAGATCGACCCTTCGAGATGCTCCGCCCGCTCCAGCGCCTCGCGCGCCAGAACCGCCCCGCCTTCGTGCAGCTGCAGGCCGGTGGCGGCGTTCTCGTAGGTCCCGTGCGCGCGGGCCATGCGCAGAAGATCGTCTTCGCCATGCACGGTGTACCGGTCGAAGAAGCGGCCCGAGCGGACGATCCCGTTGAAGCCGACGATCCCGGCATTCTCGAAACGGTCCACCGCGCGGCCCTGCGTCAGCCGCTCCACCTTGTAGATGCGCGAGACGTCGGGCTCCTCTCCCGAAAGGTTCAGGAGGAAGCGCGGCAGGGTCTTGGCCCAGGTCTCGCGCGGCGCAAGGACCTCGCGCGAGAACAGGCTTTCGTCTCCCGGTAGGGGCGCGGCCACCGGAACGAAGGCGGCCTCCGCCGCTTCCGGCGGTTCGGCGTCGGGTTCGGCGGGTTCCAGTTGAACCGCGCGCAGGGCGACCACGGAACGCTCGCCCGTCTGCAGCTCGTTGAGCGTGGTGGCGCGAAGGCGAACCCGCAGCCCGTCCCGCGCCCGGGCGGGGAAGGCGAGCGACAGCGCACCGGCGCGCGCCGCGTCCGACATCTCGCACGCGGTGCTGGCGATCTCGGCTTCGCCCTGGAAGGCCGTCAGTTCGAGGCGCAGGGGCGCCACCGTCGCGATGGGGATCTCCGCTTCGACCCGAAGCCGCGTGGCTCCAAGCAGGCGAACGTTTCGCCATTCCAGCGCGGTCTCCGGCTTCGAGGGCTCGGAGGCATGAAGCAGGAACTGGCTTTCCACCTGGCGGGACCAGTCGTGGCCATGGAGAAGCACGGCCTCGCCCCAGCCGAAATCATGCTCGCCGCCCGTGCTGCCGACCTCCGTCTTGGCGGGAAAGGGCAGCGCGCGAGGCCCGGGCCTCAGATGCGCATCGACGGCGCCTTGCACTGCTTCCCATTCGGCGAAGGGCGCGGCTTCCAGCGCTTGGCGCAAAAGGGCCGAAAGCGCCTCGCCCTTCGACCCCGAGCGGGGGAGGTAGGGGGCGAGGACCCGCTCCGACAGGGTGTCGAGGCGGGCGAAATCCGCCCCTTGGTCCGTCTCGCCCAGCAGGAGCAGCCAGAAGGGCGCGCCCCCGCCAAGCCGCGTCAGTTCCGCCTGGATCATGGCGAGAAGCGCCGGTTCGACGGGCTCGGCGCCTGCAAGCACCAGGATCAAGCCGCCGCCGGCGAGGCGTGCGCGAAAACGGCGGCCGAGGTCCCGCATCCGATCCGCCTCGCGCCGAAACAGGCCGCGCTGGCGCATCGCGTCGCGATCGAAGCGCCAGTCGTCCCCGGCCGGCATTTCGGTGAGGTCCGAGCGCCATTCCACGCCATGATGGCGCTCGCGCACCCAGCCCGGCGAAGCGGGCGAAAGGTCGGCTCGCCGGAAGAGGCGCGTCAGGTCGTCGTGAAGCAGGGTGAGGAGCTGATGGGGGCGAAGGCGGGCGCAGCCGAACAGGCTGTCCCCCTCGACACCGAGTTGGTGCAGGGGCGCAAGGAGCTCGTCCTGGCCCAGGAGAATCTCGAAACGCGCCGCGTCCGAGGGGCTCAAAGGGGCCAGCGGGAGCTCGCTTGGTGTCGGTGACTTGACCGACGCCTTGGGTCCTAAAAGCGAGTGGCCAAGGTCGACCCCGGCGGGGTCGGGCGGAATCAGGAACGGCGGGATGGTCGACAAGACCCGGCGGGCCAATGCCAGCGACGTTTCGGACGGGCTTTCGGGCGTCGGGGCGAGGGCGTCGGACATGGCGGCGGGCGATCCAGCAAGGCAGGCTTCAGCCTAAGGTTGGATCGTTGAGGAAGCGATAAAGCGGCAGGGCTCCTCCGCGAGGGCGGGGCCCGTGGCGCTACGATCCAGCGACGTGATGCAGGTCCGCGCGGTCTCCACGCGTCAGTCCCAACACGACGCCTTTCCAGCTGAAGGGCGTGGAAGGGCTGCGTCCTGACGGTTCCTCGGTCCATCCGAAGCGGGAATACCTATCCAGTTCTGCTTTCATTTGGCAGACCATCCACTTGAGCGCGGGATGAAACAAGAAAGCTGAAGCTGGCGGAAGCGGGGACGACATCGCGGGTTCTTGATGGCTCTCCGTCAGCCGGCGTCACATGCCGGCTTCGTGCCTCGATCTGCTATCCCAGATGGAGCGGCATTTGGTACACAGCGACATGAGCATCCTCCACACGCCCGTGTCAGAGTCGCGAGCCCGGCAAGACATCAAGAAGAGCCGGTTTCTCGCCATTGCCGACACCGTCTCGAGCGTCGAGGCGGCGCAGGCGTTCCTAGCGTTGCACGCCGATCCCACAGCCCATCACAATTGCTGGGCTTGGCGGTTCGGACAGAGCTACCGGTTCACGGACGATGGCGAGCCGAGCGGAACGGCCGGCAAGCCCATCCTGCAGGCGATCGATGGGCAAGGGCTGGATCGCGTCGTCGTGATGGTGACGCGGTGGTTCGGAGGCGTTCGTCTTGGCACCGGCGGTCTCATCCGCGCCTATGGCGGCACCGCCGCGCTTTGCCTCCATAATGCCGAGAAGGTGCCGCTTCTTGAAACGATACCGGCGACCTTGACCTGCCAGTTCTGCGATCTCGCGCTTCTGCAAGCTCGGATCGGCGCCCAGGCCGGCGTGGAGATACAAAGCACGTGCTTCACCGACACGGGCGCCCAGTGGTCGCTCGCCATCCCCCGCGACAAGATCGATGCGATGTCGCGCCTGGTAAACGATCTGACGCATGGGCGGGCCGACCTGCGCTTCGACGAGCTCTGCCGCGAATAGGCAGCCGGACCGCAAAGCTTCCGTGTTTTTACTTCGGAGGGGATGGAAGGCTGAACGAGCCGTTCCAAGGCCAAAGCCCCTCACATCGGGTCCGCCTATTCGGCATACGGAGCGAGGCGGGTCTGTCTGTTGCGCTCGCCTCTCAAGCCATCGCGCGCTCGTCTCGTTCCCTGTCCTGGCAGGATACGACTATCCCCCTTCGCTTTCGGGTTGGTCCGGTTTGCTCAAGACGTTTTTCCAGAAGTCGAAGAGCATTCGGCCACTCAGCGGGAAGCGGGTCGTCCCTGTCGATCTCGCAACGCGCGGAGAACAGCCGAAGCGGCGATTGAAGGCTTTCGAGAAATGCGCCGTGCTGTCGAAGCCGAGGAGGTTTGCGATCTCGCCGATGGATCGGTGATCTTCCGGGTGGAAGAGAATGGCGCGGGCCGCCTCCAGCCGCAGCTCCATGATGAACCTGGAAACGCCTCCAAGAGGCTGGAAGGCGCGATAGAGCGTCGAGCGGGCGATCTCGAGATCGACGGAGATCGATTCCGGCGTGAGTTGGGAAGCGGATAGATTCTGCCGGATATGCCGCTCCACTCTGGTTCGAATGGCGGAGGGCGCGAAGGCTCGGTTCGTGTCCTGGCACAGCAGGAGTTCGTCGAGCGCGGCGGCGATCAGGCAAAGCGAGGCGCGAGTGATCCGTTCGGCTTCCTCCACCGGCAGCATCGGCAGGTGACGGGCAAGCGAAATCATGTGGTCCATGAGAAATTGTGCGCTGACAGACCGGAAGACATGACCATGCAAATCCGGGATCGAGGGAACCAGCTTGGCCAAGGCCTGCCTTGGGACGTTGATCATCACCCACCGGCTATCGGTCGAAAGGCCGACCGACGGTCGGGCCGTGTCCAGGCCGATCAACTCGCCGTCGCCGAAGTCGAACAGCTTGCCGTCGGCGTTCCCCGCCCACCGCCCTTCGGCAAAAACCACGAAGACGAGATTCGTCTCGTCACCCTTGGTTGCGTTCGGGGGACGGTCCACCCAGGCAGAGCCGGTCTTGCCGGCCATGACGACGAGCGGATCGAGCAGCCAGGCGGCTGCGTCCATCTCGAAGTCCTGCATATCGCGCCCGGCCGGAAGGCGAATATCATATTGCGGGAGAACGGCTCGCCACCGATGGAAGGCCCCCTCCGGGCCGAGGTCGGCGCTACTGATCCGAACCGACGGCAAGTGCTGGCTCATGGACGCGTGACCTCGCGGATCGACGCCGTCCTTCCCGAACCCGTTATCGTCAGCCTGCCCGATGGCACCGCTGCGTCCGGGACCGTTCGCGCGCCCGTGTCATGCCGGGTTCGAAACCGGATATCGATGGAAACCGGATAAGCCATACTCCCCCCTATATCTTACCGGCTCTTCTCTACTCGAGCGGTCGAATTGATAAGAGCCGGTATTCTACATTGAGACGAACAGCCAAAACCCCGAACTTGCAGCTGGTCCGTCCATGCCGCTAGCTCGCCGTCGCAGGTATCGCAACGGGAAAGTCCAGGCCGTGCTCGACCCCAACAAAGTCCGTCTCATCCTCAAAGAGAATCCGCAGTTCAAGGTGACGGCGGCGACGTTCTTATTGAGCAAGGCGAACAAGGACAGCTATCCCTCCAATCCCTGGATGACGCTCAACGGGCATGAAGGCGACAGCCCGCTCCTGCAAAAACATCCGAGTACGCCTCCATCTTACTCAACCGTTAAGCTATGCATTTAGCGCATATCGCCACTGTGAGCGGCCGATAGCAAAGGGACGCAGGGCTCCCCTTCGGTCTTTGCGCTGCTGCTGGGCGTTGTCGAGGCGTAGGTTCTGGTCATCGAAAGAAAACGACCACGCCGGCCACCACCGACGAGAGGCCGGACCCGAAAGGAAACTCCCATGAACATCGCTCGCTCTTTCAACGCTTGGCGCCAGTATCGCAACACGGCCACGGAGCTGAACCGCCTGTCGCAGCGCGAACTCTCCGACCTCGGCATCTCGCGCTCCGAGATCCCGGCTCTCGCCCGCCAGTCGGTGCGCTAGGTTTCTGATTTTTGCCGCATTGTCCGACGGCAAAGCGTATCCGCTTTGCCTGGAAATGCTCTAACCCATTCCCCATCCGTCCCGGCCGGTCCTCCCCCGGTCGCGACGTGAGAGCCGAACGGTTCCTCCCAACCTTCGGCTTCCCCATGACGCCCTTGCCGGTCCTCCCCCGGCAGGGGCGTTTTTCGTTTGCGGCTCAGGCGTAATCGACCCAAACGCCGCCCCGGTCCGCCGAGCGCACGCAAGCTTCCACCCAGCGCACGCCTTCCACCCCGGCCCGAATGTCGGGATAGCGCAGGCCCGCGAGGCGATCGGCGTCCCCTTGGTCGGTCGCTTCCATCGCGATGGCGAAGCGGGCATAGAGGTTGGCCCAGGCTTCGAAGAGACCTTCGGGATGGCCGGCGCCGATGCGGTCGTCCGCGAGGGCAGCCGGATGGAGATAGGGCATGCCGCGCTCGATGATCCGCGCCGGTTCGCCCTGAACCTCGAAGGAGAGCTGGTTCGGGCGCTCGTCCCACCACTCGATGCTGGCCCGCGAGCCGACGATGCGGACCTTCTGCCCGTGCATGGAGCCGGCGTTCACCGCGCTGGACCAGACCGTTCCGAAGGCGCCGTTGTCGTATTCCATCAGCGTCACCGCGTTGTCCTCCAGCGGCGCGCGGCTCCGGACGAAGCTTTGCCGGGCGCAGAGAAGCCGCTTCACCTTCAGATGCGGCAGGATCACCTCTGAAATGTAGAGCGGATGCGTGCCGACGTCGCCGAGCACATAGCTCGGCCCGGCGAAGGCCGGCGTCACCCGCCAGCGGGTGGCCGGGTTGGTTTCTTCCACGGCGTCGGAGTGGAAGCCGTGGGCGAACTGGAGATTGACGATCCGGATCTCGCCAAGCTCGCCCGCGGCGACCATGGCTCGCGCCTGCTCGACGAGCTGGTGCCCGGCATAGCCATAGGTCACGCCGACGATCTTGCGCCTGGCAATCGAGAGCCGTTCCAATTCCTCGGCCTCGGCGAGCGTGAAGCAGAGCGGCTTCTCGCAGACGACATGGAGCCCATGCTCCAGCGCGGCCTTGGCGATGGGATAGTGGGTGTTGTTCGGCGTCGCGATCGAGACGGCCTGGATACCGTCCGGCAGCAGGGCTTCGGCGGCGAACATCGCGGCGTAGTCGGGATAGCAGCGCTGTGGCTCGAGTCCGAGCTCGACCCCGAAGCTTCGCCCGCGCTCGGGATCGAGATCGAAGGCGCCGGCCACGAGGTCGAAGGTCCGATCGCGCAGCGCGGCCGATCGGTGGATATAGCCGATCTGGCTGCCCCGCCCGCCGCCCACCATCGCCCAGCGGATCGGGGCCGCCGTCCTGCGTTCGCCGTTGATCATCGCTCGTCCCTCCTCAAAAACCGACGCTCGTCAGATAGTCCCGGCTCGCCTTCACGTCGGCGAGACTGCCGCCGGCATGGCGCGGGTCGCGCTCCTGCTCCACCGTGATGAAGCCGGCATAGCCGAGGCGCGTGAGAACCGATCGAATGGCGGGATAGTCGATCGCCCCGCGACCGATCGGGCACATGACGCCCTCCGCACAGGCCTCGAAGAAGCGGATGCGCTGACCCATGACGCGGTCGAACACCGCGCGGTCGATATCCTTGAAGTGGAGATAGTCGAGCCGGTCGGCGTAGCGCTCCAATGTCTGCGCCGGGTCCATGCCGGCGTAATAGAGGTGACCGGTGTCGAGGCAGAAGCCGGCCACGTCCTTGGGAATGTCCACGGCGATGCGCGCGATTTCGTCTTCGAATTCGATAAAGCCGCCGGCATGGGGATGGATCACAGCGCGCACGCCGTGGCGCTCGCGCGCGAGGTCGGCGATCGCCCGAATGTTGGCGACCATGCCGGCCCAGGCCTCGTCCGAAAGGCGCGGCGCCCGGTCCGAATGGCCGGCGGCATAGTCGCGCTCGTCGTGCCCCCAGTCCATCACGGTGAGGTAGGGCGCGGCAAAGCGCTGGCCCGGCGCCTGGGGTGGGGGCGGCAGGCGGGTGATCAGCGCGCAGATCTCGTCGGTCTGCCGAAGAAGGTTGTCGCGGTTTCCGGGCGAGACGAGATCGTCGAAGATCGTGCCGGCGACGATGAAGAGGTTTCGGCTGCGCAACGCTTCGGAGACGCGCATCTGGTCCAGCGGCACATAGCCGTAGGGACCGAGCTCCAGCCCGCCATAGCCGGCGGCGGCGGCCTCGTCCAACACCTGCGCCCAGGGCGGCAGGTTGGGATTGGCAACATCGTCGACGCCCCAGCAGCAGGGCGCGGTCGTGATGGTGATCGTCATGCGGATGCCTCCTCCAGGCCTCCTTGCATAAGCCGGTGCAAGCCCCTTCCGTCAGCGCGGATTTGATGGGATTCCATCAAGGGGAGGGATGCATCATGGCGCGCAAGACGACGATGACGGACGTGGCGCGGGCGGCGGGGGTCTCGCCGGCGACGGTCGATCGCGTCCTCAACCGACGCGGCGGGGTCGACGCCGTCAAGGAGGCGCGGGTTCTGGCCGCCGCGCGCCGGCTGGGGCTCGACCGCGCGCTGTCCTTCCGACCGCACAGGATGCTGCGGGTCGCGGTGCTGATCCAGGCGCCGCGCAATCCGTTTCATGCCGCGCTGCGAGAGGGGATCGAGACGGCGGCGCGCCTCCATGCCGACCTCAACATCCAGTTCCTCGTCCACCATATCGACCCGAACGACCCCAAGGCGATCGTCGCGCTTCTCGCCCGGCAGGGAGCGGAAGCCGATGGGCTCATCCTCACGCTGCCGGACGAGCCGCGCGTCGCGGCGGCGGTCGGGGCGGTCGCCGCGAGCCGGCCGGTCGTCACGCTGGCGACCGATCTGCCGGCAAGCGGGCGGGCCGCCTATGTCGGGCCGGACGATCGCCGCGCCGGCCGCGTCGCGGGCGATCTCATGGGCCTGTTTCTCGGCTCGCGAGGGGGGCGGGTGCTGCTCATCGCCGGCCGCAGGGACATCGCCGGCCAGCGCGCCCGCGAGGAGGGCTTCCGGCAGATCTTGGCGGAGCGCCATCCCGTGCTCGCTATCGCGCCCCTCGCGGAAAGCGGCGAGGATGGCGAGCGCGCAGGCCATATCGTGCTGGAAGCCCTGGCGGCGGACGCTGCGATCCGGGGCGTCTATCATATGTCGGCGGGCGCCCGGCCCGTGGTGGATGCGCTGCGCAAACTCGGTCGCACGGCCGACACCGCCTTCGTCACCCACGAACTGACGGAGGATCGGCGCGCCCTCCTGCGCGAGCGGGCGATCGCCGCCGTGATCGACCAGCAGCCCGAACTCGAAGCCGGGATCGCGGTGGAAATCCTGGCTCAGCTGCTCGGTCGCCTGGAGGGCCCGACCGGCTCCACGGAGACGAAGTTCGTGATCCACATGCCCGAGAATGCCTGAACGGTATGCGGACTGAAGCGGTTGCCTGCTGCGGCATCGCTCCGCGCGGTCGAAGCATCGCAGCGCAAATTCCTATCGCATCGCAGCAATGGATAGGCTGGATGGCAGGCGGTTACTGCGAAAGCAGACGATGGAGGAGATAAGTTTCCAGGGGAATGCTGCGAGCCGCTTCGATGGACATAGGATCGGCCAAGTGTAAGACTTTGCTCGGGATGGAAACGGGACGGCCGACCGACGATCGAGGGCGGTGCTGGACGTCGGAAAAGGTCGTCATGTCACTGGCAGCTCCACATCGGCACATCCGCGAGATCGAGACCGTGGCTCTCGGGGCCCGGTCCGATCGCGATCCGGCGGTGCACCGGTCGTGGCTGCGCTGCGTGGAGACCTATCGGCTCGATCCCGCGCGGGCGGTGGAAGCCTATATCCTGCCCGACACGCGGCTGCGCGAGCACCGGCAGCGCTCGGAAGGGCTGATCCGCACCGCGCGCTCGGGGCTCGAGGCCCTCTATCGCCAGATGGCCGGGCATGGATACGTGCTTCTCCTGTCGGACGAAGCGGGCGTCACCGTCGACTTCGTAGGCGATCCCACGTTGAACAACCGCCTGCGCAGCGCCGGTCTTTATCTCGGCTCGGAATGGTCGGAGCCTCGGGCCGGCACCTGCGCGGTGGGCTCCTGCATCGCCACCGGCGAGCCCCTCACCATCCATCAGGACGACCATTTTGACGTCACTCACACCCCGCTGACCTGCTCGGCGGCCCCGATCTACGACACGGACGGTCGGCTTGCCGCCGTGCTCGACATTTCCGCGCTGCGCTCGCCCGACGCCAAGCGAAGCCAAAGTCTGGTCTTGCATCTGGTGACCGAGACCGCGAGGCGCATCGAACTCGCCAACCTGATGGCCAAGTCGCGCGGGGAGTGGGTGGTGCGGTTCTCGCGCTCGTCGGACTTTCTCGATGTCGATCCCGACGGGGCGATCGCGCTGGACGCCTCGGGCCGCGTGTCGGGCCTGACCCATGCCGCGCAGAAGCTTCTGGCGAGCACGATCGGCGCGGACTGGCGCGATCCCGCCCCGCTTCTGGGGCGGTCGATCTCGGACTTCTTCGATCTCGACCTCAATGCCCTGCCACGGCTGACGCGGGCTCAGCCGAGCGAAAGCCGGCTGCTCACCGCGCGGGACGGTCTCAGCCTCTTCGCCCATGCGATCGCCCCGCCGAGCCCGGCGCCGCGCGCCCAGCGCCCGGCCGAGGGCGCGCTTCCCCCGGCCCTTGCCGGCCTGACGGGGGGAGACCGCGCCATGGCCGCGCTGCTCGGCAAGGCCGCGCGCCTGGCGCCGACGGCCATTCCTATCTGCCTCCATGGCGAGACGGGGACGGGCAAGGAGGTTCTGGCGCGCGCCATCCATCGCTGCTGCAGCACCGAGCGCCCCTTCGTCGCCCTGAATTGCGCGGCGCTGCCCGAGAGCTTGATCGAGGCGGAACTCTTCGGCCATGCGCCGGGCGCTTTCACCGGCGCTGGGCCCAAGGGCCGGCGCGGGCTCATCGAAGCGGCCAATGGCGGAACGCTGTTTCTGGACGAGATCGGCGACATGCCACTCGCGCTCCAGTCGCGCCTCCTTCGCGTTCTGGCGGAGCGCGAGATCGTGCCCGTCGGCGCGCACCGTCCCGTCGCCCTCAGCCTGCGGGTTCTCTCAGCCTCGCATCGCGACCTCGCGGCGCTGGTCGCCAGCGGGGCCTTCCGGGAAGACCTCTTCTACCGGCTGGCCGGCGCGACCTTGCATCTGCCGGCGCTGCGCGAGCGCTCCGATCTCGGCTGGCTTCTCGACCGCCTCCTCGGCGAGACGAGCGGCGATCTCCGGATCGAGCCGGCGGCCCGCGCGCGGCTTCTGGCCCATCGGTGGCCCGGCAACGTGCGCGAACTCAAGAACGTCGTCGAACTTCTCGCGGCGCTCGCCGAGGATGGCGTGATCCGCCTGGACGACCTTCCGGACGCGTTCGCCCCCCTGGCGCTGGAACGGCAGGACAGCGCGGCGCCCGCGATGGCCGACGCCTCGCCCGAGGCCGCCGATCTGCGCGCGGTCCTGGTGGAATGCCGTTGGAACGTGTCGCAGGCTGCGAGGCGCCTCGGCTGCGATCGCACGACCGTTCACCGACGCATGCGCCGCTGGGGCCTGTCGCAGCCGCTATGATGTGTGGCGCCTCACCTGCGGCGGCGCCGCCACAGGTGAGGCACCTCGCCGGGCCCCGGGGCTCGGCTCTATCCGAAGAGCTGCGGGCGCCGAAGGGGCGGCATCAACTGGCATCGTCCTTGCACCAGTCCGAGCGGGAGGAACATCGATGACCATGCAAGCACTGCGTTTCCACGCCGCCAAGGACCTGCGTCTGGAAACGGTCGAAGAACCCGGCCGTCCGGGGCCGGGGCAGGTCCGTATCCGCAACACGCGCGTCGGCATCTGCGGCACGGACCTTCACGAATACGCCTATGGCCCGATCTTCGTGCCGACCGAGCCGCACGCCTTCACCGGCGTGTCGGGCGTGCAGATCCTCGGCCACGAGTTCGGCGGGGTCGTCACCGATGTCGGCGAGGGCGTGACCAAGGTCGCGCCGGGCGATCGGGTGTCCGTGCAGCCGCTCATCATGCCGCGCGAGAACGAGTATTACGCCGATCGCGGCCTGTTCTTCCTGTCGGAGAAGTTGGCGCTGGCCGGCCTTTCCTGGCCTTGGGGCGGCATGGCCGACTATGCCATCCTCAACGATTACAATGTCTACAAGATACCGGACGCGATGAGCGCCGAGGAGGCCGCGTTGGTGGAGCCGACGGCGGTCGCCATCTATGCCTGCGACCGGGCAGGCGTGCGGGCCGGCTCCAGCGTCCTCGTGACGGGCGCAGGGCCGATCGGTCTTCTCACCGTCCTGGCGGCGCGGGCGGCGGGCGCGACGCGCGTCTTCCTGTCGGACCCCAACCCGACGCGGCTCGAACTCGCGCGCTCCATCGACCCCGATCTCGTCACGATCGACCCGACCAAGACACCGGTGGGCGAGCGCGTGCGCGAGGGAACGGACGGGCGGGTCGGTGCCGACGTGGCGATCGAGGCCGTCGGCAACGAGCGCGCCTTGGGCGACTGCGTGGATGCCGTGCGGCGGCAGGGCGTCGTGGTGCAGGTCGGCCTTCATCCCGGCCCGTCGAAGCTCGACTGGTTCGCCGTAACCTGCAAGGACATCGACGTTCGCGGCTCCTGGGCCTATCCCACGACGTCCTGGCCGCGCGTCATGGATCTCATCGCCTCCGGCCGTCTGCCGGCCGCCAAGGTCGTGACCAAGCGCATTCGCCTCGCCGACGCCGTGCGCCAGGGCTTCGACGCGCTGCTCGATCCCGCCGGCACCCATCTCAAGATCATGATCGACCTCGAAGGCTGACGAGGAAGAGCCGACCATCCGGCGGGCGCGCCGGCTTCAGCGCCCCGCCGTCCGACGAACTCTGGGAGGAGACCTGACAGCATGAGCGAGACCCTGGAACGCCCCGTCCCCTCGAACCCGGCCCCCGGCGAGGCGCCGAGCCCGGCCCGGCAAGCCGCCCAAACCTGGTTGAACACGCTCGAGGCCGCCCTGGCGGCGAAGGACGCGGGCGCCGCCGCCGCCCTTTTCGGGCAGGAAAGCTACTGGCGCGATCTCGTGTCCTTCACCTGGAACCTTCGCACCGTGGAGGGGCCGGAGGGCGTGCGGGACATGCTGGAGCATCAGCTGCCGCATGTCTCGGCATCCGGCTTCGAGCTGGACGAGGAGCCGACGGAGGAGGGCGGTGTGGTCACGGCCTGGTTCCGCTTCGAGACCGAAGTCGGGCGCGGGCGCGGGCTGGTGCGGCTGCGCGACGGCAAGGCCTGGACCTTCCTGACGACCCTGCACGAGCTGAAGGGCTTCGAGGAGCCGATGAACGAGCGCCGCCCCAAGGGCGCCGAGCACGGCACCGCCGCCAACCGGCGCTCCTGGCTTGAAAAGCGCGAGGCGGAAGCCAAGGAGTTGGGCTACACCCGCCAGCCCTATGTGCTGGTGATCGGCGGCGGCCAGGGCGGCATCGCCCTTTCGGCGCGGCTCGGCCAGCTCGGGGTTCCGACGATCGTGATCGACCGGCACGAGCGGCCGGGCGACCAGTGGCGCAAGCGCTACAAGTCCCTCTGCCTGCACGACCCCGTCTGGTACGACCACCTTCCCTATATCGACTTCCCGAAGAACTGGCCGGTCTTCGCGCCCAAGGACAAGATCGGCGATTGGCTGGAAATGTACGCCAAGGTCATGGAGCTCAACTACTGGGGCTCCACCACGGCAAAGGCGGCGCGCTACGACGAGAGCAAGGGCGAGTGGGAGGTCGTGGCGGATCGCGGCGGCGAGGAGGTGACGCTTCGGCCCCAGCAGCTCGTCCTGGCGACGGGCATGTCCGGCAAGGCGAACTGGCCGAGCTTTCCCGGAACGGATCGCTTCAAGGGCGAGCAGCACCATTCCTCGCAGCATCCAGGGCCGGACGGCTACCAAGGCAAGCGCGTCGTCGTCATCGGCTCCAACAATTCCGCGCACGACATCTGCGCCGCGCTGGCGGAAAACGGCATCGACGTCACCATGGTCCAGCGCTCGACCACCCATATCGTGCGCTCGGAATCCCTGATGGAACATGGGTTGGGCGATCTCTATTCCGAGCGAGCGCTGGCCAACGGCGTGACGACGCAGAAGGCCGATCTGATCTTCGCCTCCTTGCCCTACCGGATCATGCACGAGTTCCAGATCCCGGTTTACGAGAAGATCGCGGAGGTGGACGCCGACTTCTACCGCGACCTGGAAAAGGCGGGATTCCGGCTCGACTGGGGCGCCGACGGCTCGGGCCTGTTCATGAAGTATCTGCGCCGGGGCTCGGGCTATTATATCGATGTCGGCGCCAGCCAGATGATCATCGACGGGCGCATCAAGCTGAAGGCCGGTCAGGTCGACGAGATCACCGAGAACGGCGTCAAGCTGGACGACGGGACCGTGCTCCCGGCGGACGTCATCGTCTATGCCACGGGCTACGGCTCGATGAACGGCTGGGCAGCCGATCTCATCAGCCAGGAGGTCGCCGACAAGGTCGGCAAGGTCTGGGGCCTCGGCTCCGACACGCCGAAGGACCCCGGCCCCTGGGAAGGCGAGCAGCGCAACATGTGGAAGCCGACCCAGCAGGATGCTTTGTGGTTCCACGGCGGAAACCTGCACCAGTCCCGCCACTACTCGCTCTATCTCGCGCTGCAGCTGAAGGCGCGAATGGAAGGCTTGGAGACCCCGGTTTATGGGCTCCAAGAGGTCCATCACCTGCGATAGAACGGTTCGCCGTGGCGCTCCTTGCGAGGGGCGCCACGCTTCGCCTTGGTGTCAGTTCATGAAGCCCGTCGCCGCGCTGGCGAGGAGAAAGAGGCCGAGCGCGAGGCGGTAGTAGACGAAGGGCCAGGCCGAGAAGCGCTCCATGATGCGCATCAGGCTCCAGATCGCGACGAAGGCGGACAGGGAGGCTGTGACGAGCCCGACACCGAGCACCATCCAGCCCTCGGCATCGAGACCGGCATGGTGCAGTTCCACGACTTCCTTCAGACCGGCGCCCAGAATGGCGGGCAGGCCGAGAAGAAAGGAGAAGCGCGCCGCGTCGTCCCGCTTCAGGCCGAGAAACAAGGCCATGGTCAGGGTCGAGCCCGAGCGCGACACGCCGGGGATCAGCGCGCCGACCTGCGCGAGGCCGACAAGAAGGGCGTCCTTCAGGGTGATCTGGCTGAAGTCGCGCGCGTGTCGGCTGGTCCATTCCGTCGCGGCCAGAAGCACGGCCATGACGACACAGGCGAGGCCGATCACCCAAAGCTCGCGCAGCGACGAACCGCAGGCGTTCAGGACATCCTTGAGAAGAAGCCCGCCGACCACGATCGGCAGCGTGCCGAGGAGAATGCCGAAGCCGAGCCGCAACGGCGGCGCGTCGAAGCGCCGCTCGCGCAACGCCATGAGCGATCCGAACACGAGGTCCAGAACGTCCCGCCGGAAATAGGTGACGACCGCCACCAAGGCGGCCATCTGCATGGCGGCCGAGAAGGCGGCGCCCGGGTCCTGCCACCCGAGCAGGGCGGGGATGATGCGCATATGCGCGGTCGAGGAGATCGGCAGAAGCTCGGTGATCCCCTGGAAAACCCCGAGGATCGCGACCTTGCCCATGCCGAGCGCGGTGAAGCCGGTATCGATGCCATTGGTGCAGACGGCCGCCAAATTCACCTCCTGATCCAGCCGACCGCTCGCCCGACGCTCTCCGAGGGAAAGGCGGCGAGGCGAACGGACGGCTGAATGTTCACGCGTTCGTGAGGCGGGGTTTGGTGCAGGGCGCGTCGTTATGCAACGCCGCATCGCCTTCGCCCGGCTTACAAATTCGTAAGGCTCCTCGGACGCGGGCTTCGCTTCGCTCGGCTTGACCCAGCAAGAACCTGGGATCATGGGCGGCCATTGTCTTGCGGCGCTCGGTCCGCTTAGATGGAGGCGTGTGCGAGGCCAGAGCGGTGCGCCGTGGATGATCCCGTGACCGCGGACAGGGCGGCAAAGTTCGATCGTCTGGTTCTACCGCGCCTTGGCGACGGGTTCCGGCTGGCCCGATGGCTGACCGGCAATCAGGCCGATGCCGAGGATGTCATGCAGGAGGCCGCGCTGCGTGCCTTCCTGGCGATGGACCGGCTGCTGGAGGACAATGTCCGTGCCTGGTTCCTGACGGTCGTGCGCAACACCTGCTATTCCTGGCTCACCAAGAACCGGCCGGGAATAAACCTCTCGGTCGAGGAGTTGATACCGCAGGACAAGGATTTGATGGAGCGCGGAGGCCTGATCGCCGAGCCCGTGGCATCGATCGAGGAGGCGTTGATCGCGAAGGACCGGGCCGCGTGGCTGACGCGCGCGATCGACCGTCTCCCGCTGAGCATGAAGGAGGTCGTGGTCCTCAGGGACTATCACGATCTTTCCTATCGCGAGATCGCCGAGGTCAGCGGCGTGCCTATCGGCACCGTCATGTCGCGGCTCGCGCGCGCCCGCCAACATCTTCTCAAAGCGATCGAACTGGCCGACGATGACACCTGACGACAGCGATCATCTCATGTTGGCGGCCTATCTCGACGGCGAGCTTTCGCCGGGCGAAACGATCGCGATGGAGCGCAGGCTGGAGGCCGATCCCGAGCTTCGCCGATTGCGGGACGCCTTGTCGAACCTCTCCGGCACCGTCCACGACCTCGTGGCCGAAACGCCCGTTCCCCCCGACCTTTCCGCCCGGGTTCGCGGGCAGATCGCGAGGACGCAAAGCCTGCCCCGGCGGCGGGAGACCCCATCATGGCAGCGCATCGCGGCGGCGCTCGTCGTGGGGCTTCTCGTCGGCGGACCGCTCGGCTACGGCCTTTCCCAAGTCGCCGCCCCGCCGAGAAGCAACGCCATCGAGGACGCGATCTTCGCCAGCCATCTCCGGGGCTTGGCTGCGCCGCAGCCCTTCGACATCGCGTCGTCCGACCGCCATACGGTGAAGCCCTGGTTCAACGGGCGCACGGCGATCGCGCCGGATGCGCCGGACCTCGCCGCGCAAGGTTTCCCGCTGGTCGGCGGGCGGGTCGATATCGTCGGCGGCGCCCCGGTTCCGACGCTCGTCTACCGCCGGCGGCAACATGTCATCAGTGTGACCGTCGTTCCCCGCAGCGAGGTCGGCGCTCCCGGCCGGGATCGGCGCGAGGGGTCCGGCATCGAGCGGTGGACCGCGAGCGATCTCGGCTATTTCGCGACGTCCGATCTCAATTCCAAGGAGCTCGGCGAATTCACTGAGGCCTTCCGCGCCGCAACGGCGCCCGCAGGCTGACCGCCGCGTTCCCTGCCTCTGAAAGTTTCCCGAGCGCCGTGGGAATAAACGTCCCTGCGATCCGGTTCCCATTCCAGCGATTTCACGGCGGGGGAGGGGAACGTGGGAGGGAGAGCGCTTGTCGCGAAAGGTCGAACGCGCCGGGAGCGAAGCACCGGCCAGAGCGGTGCTCGGACTTTGCCGACCTGCCCTGCGTCGGCCGCGTTCGTCGTCAGGCCATGACCGTCGCGCAGGCGTTCGGCCTTCTCTCCTCGGAGGTCATGCTCCACTTCCTCCTAAGCGTGCTGGTGCTTCAGCTCTCGCCCGGGCCGGACATGCTGTTGATCCTCAACAGAGGCATGGTTCATGGCCCGAGGATCGCGTTTTCCACCATTGCAGGGATCGTGGTGATCGCCGGCGCGATGCAGATTGGACTTCTGGTCCTGGGTCTTGGAACGCTCGTCACGACGCATCCGGCGGCGATGCCGATGCTGCAGGTCTTGGGCGCTCTCTATCTCCTGTATCTCGGCATCCGAATGATGACGACGACGCTCTCGCAGAGCCAGCCCGGAACGGCGTGCTCGCTCGGGGCCTGGCGGGCGCTCGTGGAAGGGGCGTTGAGCAGCCTGACCAACCCGAAGTCCTTCCTCTTCCTCTTCGTCGTTCTGCCGCATTTCGTCGATCCGTCCGTCGGGCCGGTCGGGGCGCAGATGTTCGTCCTCGGTTTCCTGCACAAGCTCGCCGGTCTGCTGACCTTGAGTTCCGTCGCGCTCGCCGCCAGCCGGATCGGTGTCTGGACGCGCCGCTGGCCCGCGCTCCTCTCGCATCAGCGCCGGGTCTGCGGCCTCCTGATGGTGGCTATCAGCCTCTCGCTTGCGGGCTCGTCCCTGTTCGACGCATCGCATGTCACCACGTCGAACCGAAACAAGACTATTGCTGCGATGCAAAAGAAAGCTTGTAAGGAAATAGATACGATATCGACGGAACCGTGGCGGGAAGGTCGCAGTGGACATGTTTCCGCAAGGTCCGGTCCGTAAGTTCTTGCGATGATGCCGGCGGGATGGCTAGCGTTGCCCACGTTTCCTAAAGGGAAAGCTATGTCCGTTAACAGTCTTAGAACCTTAGCATTCCTTTCGATTGCTTCGCTCAGTATTGGATCGGCCGCGGCGGGTGATCTCGTCTACACGCCGATCAATCCCTCGTTCGGCGGGAGTCCGCTGAATTCCGCCCATCTCCTGTCCATCGCCGGCGCGCAGAAGAACGCGACGGCAAGCGACTACAAGAAACCGGTGGACTCGACCTCCGCCGGCACCACGGGCTCGGGCACGAAGACGCAGTCCGATGCCGACCTGTTCGTCCGGCAGCTTCAAGGGCGCCTTCTGTCGGCGCTCGCCAGCCAGGTGACGGACGCGATCTTCGGCGAGAACCCGCAGGATTCGGGCACCGTGCAGTTCGGCGACACCAAGGTGACGTTCGACCGGACGCTGACCACCATCCGGCTGCGCATCGAGAACGCGACCGACGGAACGGTCACGGACATCGTCGTTCCCCAGCTCGTCACTTCGAAGCCCGCCACCACCACGGCATCGACGGCGTCTTCTTCGGCCTCCGCCAGCCAGTTGAGCACCGCCACGCCCGTTCTCAGCGGATCGGCCCTCACCCCGTTGAGCATCAATTAAGCCAGGCGTTGAACCGGCTTTGTAGGAAGAGTCTGATGTCCCTGCGTTTCCGCTTGGCGCTCATCTTGCGCGCGTCCCTTCTTGGCGCCAGCGCCGCGGCCTTGTCCGGCTGCGTCACCAACGAGTCCGCGCTCGATCCCGCGCCCGTTGTGGCGCCCGTGTCGAAGCAGAACGACCTGCTGCGCGACCTCCCGCCGCCGCGCGAGAAGACCGTGGTCGCGGTCTATGACATCGAGGATCTGACGGGCCAGTTCAAGGAGCGCGAGAACGTCCAGTCGCTTTCCCGCGCGGTGACGCAGGGCGGCGCGGCCATCCTGATCAAGGCGCTTCAGGATGCCGGCGAGCGGCGCTGGTTCACGGTGCTAGAACGCAAGGCGCTGGAGAACCTCCTGCGCGAGCGCCAAATCCTCACGGAAATGCGCCGGATCTACAAGAACGAGAACACGATCAACGCCTCGGCGCTGCCGCCGCTTCTCCATGCCGGCATCATCATCGAAGGCGGCATCATCGGTTACGACACCAACATCACGACGGGCGGGGCAGGCGCGCGCCTCTTGGGCATCGGCGGCGACGCGAAATATATCAACGACGTCGTGACCGTCACCTTGCGAGCGGTCTCCACCAAGACGGGCGAGGTTCTGGCCAGCGTGACGACGCGCAAGGCGGTTGTCTCCTACTCGCTGACCGGCGGCACCTTCCGTTATGTCAAGCTCGACAGTCTGTTGGAAGCCGAAGCGGGCGTGACCTACAACGAGCCCAAGCAGATCGCCGTCCAGTCCGCGATCGAGCAGGCCGTCCTATCCCTGGTGATGGAAGGCGCCGAACTTCGGATCTGGTCCTTCGCCGATCCTCAGGCCGGCGCGAACGCGATCACCGCCTATCGCGGCGCGAAATACGGCGATTTCCTGGACCCGACCGCGCCGCCGCCGCCCCGGCCGGTGACCGAGAACGCCGCTAAGATGATGGCGACCGTGCCGTCTCGCCCGCCCGAACTCGCCGTGCGCCCCTTATCGGCCGGGCCGGTTACGAGCACCACAAGGCCCGTCTCGCGCGCCGCGCCACAGCCGGCCGGCCAGTCCGGCATCCGGCAGGTGCCGGGCGTCGGCCCCGTGCCAGCCGAAGAGAACCAGCCGCCGCAACTGCCGCCGGCCCCGACGCCGGGCGAGCCGTCGCTGGGCTCGATCAAGCTGCCGGACACCCACAGCGTGGCCAGCCTTTAAGAAAAGCCGAGGCCGTCACAAGGACACGGCAGAAGCGAGGCCGAACGGGACTCGGATGTCGAACCGTGGAGCGCTTCCCACGGAGGGTGGCCTAAACCTCTCTTGGCTCGATGATGAGCCAAAGACCTGACCATAACATTCGAACGTTTCCCAGCCCCGGCGCGCCATCGCCGGGGCTTTTTGTTGCCCAATCAAAAGTAATGCGCGCAAAAATTGGGTGATTCTTTGCAAGCCGCAAGGCTTGCCTGCTCCCTCAACCGCACCTCGTCCGGCCTTAAGCGGTGCAGAGCTTTCTCGACCAAGGGCATTTGAAGCCCACTTTTCCAGGCTTTCGGTGTCACACAACAGATGGGTGGCATCAAATTTTCAGTTGCATTTTAAAGATAAGGGCGCCGTAGGGTAAACCGCCGCATCTTGTACATTAACGTTATGATTTCGTTATTCGCTCGACCCTTCTGCTCCGCATTGACGCAAGGGCATCAGACATTGTAAATGAATCCTTAAGACGACGACTTAGGCGGTTTCCACCTCCATAGGTTGCCGATCGAATGGCTCTCCACCGTGTTCCCGACCCGCTTGGCCCTGCGAAAGCAGGTTTCCAAATCGAGGTCAGTCGCTGCGAGGGGGGAAATCGCAGACACCAAAGATGTCCGGACGCGCTCTATAAAGCACGTCGAGTCTAGGCTTGTGCCGACGGGGTCATCTTCATCGATTTGCAGCGCTCGATTGCAGGGCGGTGCCAAGGAAGGCCGGCGCGTTCATTCGAAACGCTGGGTGGAAGCTTGCATCTTGCGCGAAGCCCGAGAGGCCGGCGAGATCGAATATCAGGGGTGACATATGACGGGTTTCAAGACGACTCTTTTGACGGCAACGGCGCTGACGATGCTGACCGGCGCGGCTCTGGCCGACAATAACAAGGCCTATATCCATCAGGGTAGCACAGGCAACGAGGCCACGATCACCCAGCAGGGCGCCGGCAACAACCAAGCCGGCAAGTCCGCGCAACCGGGTGGAGCGATCGATCAGGGTGCGGATGCCGGCATCGGTTCCTACAACAAGCTGACGATCGACCAGAACGGCCAGAACCTGAAGGTCGGCACTCTGGGCAACTATGTCACCGATCACAGCAATCTGGGCGGTGCCGGCGTCGATCAGTACGGCAATGCCAACGTTGCGAACGTGACGCAGACCGGCAGCGACAACTCGGTCGGCTCCATCCTCCAGACGGGCGCGGCTTCCGGAACGGCCACCGGCAATACGCTGACGATCACACAGTCGAACAACGGCAACAACATCGACTACGTCGGCCAGAAGTACCAGACTGTCGCCAATGGCGCGACCGGTGCGAACAACGCGAGCCTCAACTTCAGCGGTCAGAATAACGGCACCAGCGGCCTTTCCGGCGTTGCAAGCTATTATGGTGCCTCCGTTAGCGTAGATGGAGTCAATTCGCCCAACGGCGTTTGGCAGATCGGCGCCAACAATGCGACGGACCTGACCGTTTCCGGAAACAAGAACAGCTTTGCGATCCGTCAGTTCGGCCAGTCCAATCAGGCAAGCAATCTGACCATCGAGGGCAATTCGAATAGCCTCGGCATCTCGCAGGATGGCGTAGCGAACAAGGCGACCGTCGCGACACTCGCGAATGGTTCGAATTCCAACAGCGTTGGCGTCATCCAGTATAATAACCGCAATCAAGCTGATGTTAATGTTCGGGGTAGCTACAACCAGGCGCTTGCTTATCAGTCTGGCGACGAAAACGCATCGATTCACAATATTTCTGGTGACTCGAACAACGTATATTCTTATCAGGGCGGAAACAAAAATAAAATAAATGGTAATATCACGGGCGACAGCAATTTTTCTCATTCTAATCAGTATGGTACCGAAAACATCGCCACTCTGAGCATCACTGGCAACAGCAACTATAGCGGTTTTAACCAATACGGATCCGACAACGTTATCGATAATTCCATCAACGGGAATAATAACAACCTTTGGTCTTACCAGAGTGGATCCAAAAACTCCTCTACAACTAGCGTAATCGGAAACAGCAACCGGCTATACACTTCACAGTCCGGCAATTCCAACATCATCAATGCAAGCATCGCTGGTGATCGGAACAACAGCGGCTATTCTTTCTCGAACACTATCATCACCAGCAAGCAGACGTCGGAAGGTCTGTATTTCGGCCCTGGCAATATTATTCAGAACGGTGGCTACACAAAGGGCAACGAGGTCAACCTGACCGTGTCGTCCAGCGACAACCTGTTCACCACCTACCAGAGCGGCAACGGCAACAAGATCGACGGCTCGATCGGCGGCAGCGGCAAGAACCAGGCTTTCGTCGCTCAGATCGGCAACAGCAACCTGACCAACTTCGTGCAGAACGGTTCGGGCAACGCGCTCGCCGTAGTGCAGAAGTAAGTTCGGTTCGATCTTATCTCGCGATGAGAACGGGGGCGGCCGATCCTTCGGCCGCCCCTTCGTCACTTGAAAATTTGTCGAGCGGATGACGACTTCATGTCCCATCAATCGTGTTCTGTCCTCGGCGTCGCGCTGACCTACCTCGTGCTGGTGGGCGGGGCGCATGCCCAGTCGAACGAGGTCTATCTCGGGCAGGTCGGCGACACGAACAAGCTGACCGTCGATCAGCTTGGCGAAGGCAATGCCGTAGGAGGGACGCTGAGCGAGCTGCGTCTGAACCAGTTGGGCAACCGCAACGTCGCAACGCTTCTTCAGGCCGGCGAGCAGAATGCGATCGGCGCGTTGAACATGAACGGCCAACAGGGATTTCTGACGGGCCAAAGCGGCAGCGCCTCAGGCCTGTTTCAGCGCGGTGAATGGAACACGCTCTATATCGGCCAGCGCAGTTGGCGGGGATCAGGGGGTAGCCTGATCGGCGCTATCGAACAGAGGGGAAGTGCGATCCCTTTGAGCGAAGCAAGCAACAGCGCCTACATCCGCCAGATCGGTGGAGCGTTTCTCGGTTCCGACGCCGCGAAGGGTCCGTCGAGTGGGCCGGGCAACCACTCGATTCGGGAAATCTCGCAGATCTACGTACCAGGCCTCGGACTCGGTGCTGTTGCTCTCGGCACCAATCGAATTGACGTGACACAGCAGGGTGTGGGTCAGCAGATCGGCCAGCTTCGACAGAAGGGTGCTACCAACCGCATCGACATCGTTCAGGATGGCTCGTCCAACGCCGTGCGGCTTGCGGATCAGGCCGGGGCCGCTGATGACTTTCGCCTGCGGATGACGGGTGAGCGCAACACGCTCGGCAATGCCGAACAGCACGGCACGTCGGATCAAATGAGTCTTCGGCTGGACGGGACGGGGAATTTCATCGACCAAGTCGTGCAGGCCGGGCTCGGAAGCCAGGGCGAAGGGCTCGGCAACAGCGTTTTCGTGTCGGTCATGGGCAACGACAATGGCGGCGAAGGCATTGGCGGCTATAGGGCCGTCAGTTCGCAAAGCGCAGTGTCGGGCGCCTTTGCCTCTTCGCTCGAGCAGTTCGGGGAAGGCAATACGTTGTCCCTGACGATCGGCTCGGACGGGAGCGGACGCGCGGATGGCAATTTCTTCTCCTCCGTGCAGCGCGGCTTGGACAACGCGGCCTACGCGCTTCTGACCGGCGACGGGAACGAGTTCGCCTCGTCCCAGCAGGGTGACGGCAATCGCCTCGACATCGTGCAGGCGAGCAGCGCAATTCGAGCGATTGGTGATAACCAGCGCGCCGGAAACACGGCCCTGCTCCAACAAACCGGCGACGCCAATCTCGCCGACATCCGCCAGGCCGGCGCCGGCAACGGGCTCGATATGACCGTGATCGGCAATCGGAACCTCTTGGCCGTGTCGCAGACGGGCTCGGCCAACCGGGCCGACGTTCGGATCGTCGGCAACGACAATCTGCGTCCCGCGCCGCGCGGAGGACGCCTGCCCTCCACGACCGATGCCCTCGTGAAGACGATCCTTCAGGACGGCACCGGCCATCGTGCCTCGCTCGATCTGGTCGGCAACGACAATGTGGTTTCCGTGCTTCAGCGTGGGGCGCAGAATATCGCGAACGGCATCGTGCGCGGCGATGAAAACCTCGCTACGGTCCGACAGGAAGGCGAAAAACAGACATTAAATTTCATACAAATGGGCGAATCCCAATCCCTTTTCGTTCATCAACAATAATAGACAAGTGTAGATAAATAGAAACGGGCAATAATCCGAGATCTAGATTGCGGGTCGACACGTCAACGTGGAGAATCCCGTGCGCTTTCTCGCCGCTTCCATCGCATCCCTGCTGGTCGCCTCGCCCGCCTTGGCCGGTTCGTCCAATGTGCTCACGCTGTCGCCGAACCAAGACGCATCCAATCGTATCGAGCTGTTGCTGACCGGCAACGACAATCAACTCAGCCTGTCCCAAACCTCGTCCGCCTCCTCGCCAAGCGGCAACAGCATGACCATCAACGTCCAAGGCGATCGCAACGGCGGCAAGCGGTCTTCTTCGAATCTGACGCCGACGCTGATCGCCGATCTTCCCTGGGGTAGCCTCTCGCAGACCGGTCATTCGAACGCGATGGACATCTCGGTCTCAGGGTCGGACAATCTGTTCGCGGCCGTTCAGCAAGGCTCCTCCAACGTCATGCGGGGGTCGATTGTGGGGAACGGCAACGGCGCTGCGGTCAGTCAGTCCGGACAAAATAATTTGGCGTCCTTTTCTCAGATCGGGAAAGGGAATATGATTTCGATCACGCAAAGATCTTGGTAAACGACTATTGGTCGTGACATGACGCTAAGGGAGACGAACATGCCTTCGCCGCTGTACAGGATGCTGGCTGTCGCTCTTCCCATGGCGATCTGGCCGATGGCGCAAGCGGTGGCGGAGTCGAATGTCCTGTCGATCGTGCAGGATGGCGGCGAGAACAGGTTGACGGTCGATCAGTCGCAAGCATCGAACAGTCAGGTCGGCGGTTTGGAGATCGGCGCGCCCACACTCCAGACGTTCAGTCTTACGCCGAACGCCGAGACCTCTCAAAGTGAGGACAGCCTTCCCGAGCAGGTTCGGCTGAATGTTTTGAGCGCGGAGCGCATGAGTGGGCGGCCGGCGCGCCAAATGGGCGGGGGAAACAGCGCCGACATCAAGATTTCCGGGAACGGCGGTTTTGTGGGACTTCTTCAGAGTTCTGCCTCCCCCAATCTCGGCAATCAGGCGAATGTCAACTTGGCGGGCGGCGGCCAAGCGCTGATCGGACAACTCGGCGGCGGCAACAAGGCCACGGCGATGCTTGGGGCCGGAGCCCTCGAAGGAACCATTCTCCAAAAGGGCGACAGCAACGTCGCAGACCTCAGCGTGACGGGCAAAGGCTCGAGCGGCAGCATCAGCCAATATGGCAGCGGACTGAACAACAGTTTGGCCGTGTCCGGCGCGGGCACGAGCGCGGCGCTGATCTCCAATGGCGTGAGCAACGGAACTGCGGGAACACCCATAACCGTCCAGTCGAACGGCGCTTCGGTTACCATCACTCAGAGCAAGATGTGAGGTCTCGGCCATGCGTTTTGCCGCAGCCTCCTGTCTCGTCGGAGCGCTTCTTATGGGCGGCCCCGTTCATGCGCAGGACGCGCCAATGGCCATAGCCTCGATCGTGGTCGAGCCCGGCGCGGGAACCGTGCGCTTGACAGGGCGTGCGCTCGGCTTGTCGAACGGGCATGTCGAGGCCCGCATGATGATCGAGAAGAGCGGTCCTTCTGGCCGGACATCGACGACGCAAGGGGGCGAGTTCGAGCTCTCGGTCGGCCAGGACGCGGTGGTGGCCACGGTCGGTCTTTCCTTAAGCCCCGGCGACAAGCTCGATGTCGATCTGGTGCTGACAAACGGCGAGCGCGAGATTTCCCGCAGCCGGCTGAACGTTGGCTCCTGATCGCAAGACCTGGATCCCCACCGAATTCCAACGACCCTTGGCCGGTGAAGCGTCCCAACCGTGGGGCAACCTATTGGGCCAATCGACCTCCAAAAGGAACATCATGGGCAAGACGTTTGCCGCGCTGATCGCTGTAGGGGCCGTGACGCTGGCCGCGCCGGCTTTCGCCCAGAGCGAATCCGATTTCGTCAAAGCGTTTTCGGGAGAGTGGCAGACGCTCGATCCCGCGCTCTCCGCCGGCGGGGCCTGCCAGGTCGCGCTTCAGACGGCGCCGAGCGAAGGCAGCTACCAGCTACAGACGTCCCATTGTGGAGGCGCCCTGTCAGGCCTGTCGAAATGGAAGATCGTCGACAACCAACTGGGCTTCCTATCCGCCGATGGTGCGATCCTGGCGCGGCTCGGCGGCAACCAGAACCGCGTGAGCGGACAGTTGGCCAACGGCAGCACCGTGGTGCTCGAGCGGCTGGCGCCGGGGTCGGCTGCCTCCGCGGCGGCGGTGACGACGGGACGAAACGGCTGCGTCTTCTACGGCTACACCGCCAGCTGCGCCAAGAGCGAGGCGCGTCAGTCTCCCATGCCGAGCGGCAGCGACGAGAAGGCGCGTGCGTCCGTCCTGGTTCAGCTCAACGCCCGTGCCGAGGCTCGGCCGGATGCGCCGGTCGTGGCAACCATTCCGGCGGGGACCTGTGTCGTGATCGATCAGTGCACCACGGCGTCTGACGGAAACTGGTGCCGGGCGTCGATCTCCAACTTCTCGGGCTGGATCAGGCAGCAGGCCATGCGTGGCAACCGCTGGCCCGTGCTGACCTACGCCCCCGGCTGCGCCTCGCCGCAAGCTCAGCGCTGACGAATACTGCTACTGCTCGATGTCTCAGGGAGGATGAGGACGACCGGGCAAATCCGTTCGTGCGGTGGGCATCGATCGGATTTGCCCGGGACTGTGCAGCAAACGCGTGCCAGACGCCCGCGCTGCCCCTCACGCCGAGATAGGGCGTGAGGGAGCTAGCGTAGTCGTCTGTTGTCGTGACGAGTTTCCTTACCCAAAGCGATCTGCCGTACCCGAATATTGCAGGGCTTCGAAGTCTCGAACGGGGCACCCATTCCCGCCAGACTGCCCTGTCGCCTTGCGCCGTCCAAACGCGGTAGGAGAGCGAAAGCGAAAACGAGGTTGGTCGCGCATCGGAGGGGACGAGTGGCGAGCATCGACAGGGCGGACGGAAGGCTTGGGCTCTCGCAGGAGAGCGGAACCCCGCCGCAGTCCGACCGGAGGGACGCCGCGACGGGGCTCAATCTGGTGCAGGCGGGCGACCACAACATGCGCGTCACGCTGGAAGCGCTGCGACGCGGCGGCGCGCGCACGCGGCTGGAACTGGCCGAGACCACCGGGCTCACCGTTCCGGGAATCGCCAATATCCTACGCCGCTTGACCGCCGACGACCTGATCGAAGGCGAGGGCGGCCTTCGCTCGCAAAGCTTCGCGATCCGGCCCGGCGGCGCCTATGGGATCGGTGTGGATCGCACGGAGTCCGGCACCTTCCTGCTCGCGGTGGATCTCTTGGGGACCGTGCTGTTCGAGGAGCACCATGCCGCCACGGCGACGCGGGAAACCGCCGATCTGGTTCGCGCCAGCACCGAACGCGCCGCTCGTCTGGCGCCCACGGGGCGGCTGGTCGGGATCGGCCTCGGGGCCGATCCGCGCTCGCAGGTGCTGCGCGAGGCGCTCGCGCCCCTGCCGGTAACGATCGAGCGGGACACGGTGGCGGCGGCGATGGCCGAGCGCCAGTTCGGCCGAGCGGGCGCCGACGACAGTTTCGTCCATATCCTGCTCGGTCCCAGCGTCCAGGCCGGCATGGTGATCGGCGGCGCCGTGTTCGACGGCGCGTCCCATCGTGCCGGACTGGTCGGGCGCATGCGGACGGGCACGGACGGCCGCTTCTTGGACGACGTGGCCTCGACCCGGCTTCTCCCCGGCTCCGATCCCGAAGCGCCCGCGGTCGCTCGCTGGATCGACGATGCGGCCGAGCACCTTACCGACATGATTATCGCCGTCTCGGCCTTTCTGGGACCGCGCCTCGTGACGGTCGGCGGGCGCCTTGGCGAACCGCTTCTGGATGCGTTGACCGCGCGGCTCGTCCGCTGCAGGGCCGAGCGGATGGGCGGACCGACCCAGCCCTACTGGCTGCCGGATCTCGCCCGCGCCAGCTTCGGTGAGACCGGCGTCGCGCTGGGGCTCGCTGCGCTTCCCCTCGTAGAGGCGCTCTTGCCCGATCCGCGCCGCTCTTTCCGAGCCGGCGCTAGAGCGTTGGATTGACTGAAAAAGCTTTAGGCTCGAGACCTGTCGGTCTCGTTTGCCGTGTGATGTCGTTTGCCTGAGCTGCGTCTGTTGAGCGAGCGGCCGATGGAGCGGATCGCGCCGCAATTCCCACTGGCCCAACGCGTGTCCGGGTGGAGGACAAACGCTTGGTGAGTGGCATCGTGTGCGTGATCCACGGCGGCCTTCAATGTTAAGGACGCCACCGGCTTACGGACCGCACAAGATTTGGTCCATGTGATTTATCCGATCGAACTGGCTTGGTGATTTCGACTGCAATTTTGA
Source organism: Aureimonas sp. AU40 (assembly GCF_001463785.1). Lineage (NCBI taxonomy): Bacteria > Pseudomonadati > Pseudomonadota > Alphaproteobacteria > Hyphomicrobiales > Aurantimonadaceae > Aureimonas > Aureimonas sp. AU40. The sequence continues at coordinate 69,290 of NZ_BBWL01000052.1, read as the reverse complement.
GCCTGGGAAGACGAAGGCCCAAGACGGGAGCGCATCATGATCGATGCCCCACATCTGAAGGCGCACCGCACGGCGGCTATCCTCCTGGAGAGCGGTTGTCCTCCGACGCGCAGGGCGCGCGAAATAAGGATCGTCCGAGTGAGGCGGAAGGCAAGCGCCGTGCGGATGGTGGACCCATCCGCACGGCGCTTGAGTTGGCTCTTGCTCAGAAGAAGCCGAGCTTCTTGGGCGAATAGCTGACCAGCATGTTCTTGGTCTGCTGGTAGTGATCGAGCATCATCTTGTGCGTTTCACGCCCGATGCCGGATTGCTTGTATCCACCGAAGGCGGCATGCGCGGGATAGGCGTGGTAGCAGTTCGTCCAGACCCGGCCCGCCTTGATGGCGCGGCCCATGCGGTAGGCTCGCGTGCCGTCGCGCGTCCAGACACCGGCGCCCAGGCCGTAGAGCGTGTCGTTGGCGATGGCGAGGGCGTCGGCATCGTCCTTGAAGGTCGTGACGGAGACCACCGGGCCGAAGATTTCCTCCTGGAAGATGCGCATCCGGTTGTGCCCCTGAAGCACAGTGGGCTGAACGTAGTAGCCGTCGAGCCCGTCGAGATGGGCGCGGCCGCCCCCGGTCAGAACCTTCGCCCCTTCGTCGCGGCCGATCTCGAGATAGGAGAGGATCTTCTCCATCTGCTCGCCTGAGGCCTGCGCGCCGACCATCGTGGCCGGGTCGAGCGGATCGCCCTGGATCATCGCCTCGACGCGCTTGACCGCCCGCTCCATGAAGCGGTCGTAGATGGATTCGTGAATCAGGGCCCGGCTCGGGCAGGTGCAGACCTCGCCCTGGTTCAGGGCGAACATGGCAAAGCCTTCCAGCGCCTTGTCGAGGAAGTCGTCGTCTTCCGCCGCCACGTCGGCGAAAAAGATGTTGGGGCTCTTGCCGCCGAGCTCCAGCGTCACGGGAATGAGGTTCTCGGAGGCATATTGCATGATGAGGCGACCGGTCGTCGTCTCGCCGGTGAAGGCGATCTTGGCGATGCGCCTGGATTGGGCGAGCGGCTTGCCCGCTTCGAGACCATAGCCGTTCACGACATTGACGACGCCCGGCGGCAGAAGATCGCCGATCAGTTCCATCAGGACGAGGATCGAGAGCGGCGTCTGCTCGGCGGGTTTCAGCACCACGCAATTGCCGGCGGCGAGCGCCGGGGCGAGCTTCCAGACCGCCATCAGAAGCGGGAAATTCCAGGGAATGATTTGGCCGACCACACCCAGCGGTTCGTGGAAATGGTAGGCGACGGTGTCGTGGTCGATCTCCGACAGGCTGCCTTCCTGCGCGCGCAGGCAGCCGGCGAAATAGCGGAAATGGTCGATCGCCAGCGGAAGATCGGCGGCGCGCGTTTCGCGGATCGGCTTGCCGTTGTCCCAGGTCTCGGCCGTGGCGAGCTGGTCGAGATTTTCCTCCATCCGGTCGGCAATGCGCAGAAGCGCGAGCGCGCGCTCAGCGGGGCTGGTGCGGCCCCAGCTTTCGGCGGCGGCATGGGCGGCGTCGAGCGCGCGCTCCACATCCTCGGCCCCGCTGCGGGCCACGTCGCACAGAACCCGCCCGTCGATGGGCGAGTGGTTCTGGAAGGTGCGCCCGTCCGCGGCGTCCGTCCAGCGGCCGCCGACGAAATTGCCGTAGCGCGCCTTGAACGGGGCCGAGCGGGTGGTGATCGGTAGCTGGATCGTCATGGAACCTCCTCATTCCTCGCGATGAGCAAGAGAAGGTTCCGCCCCATCCGGCGGGCGCGCAAGCAACGGATGGACCGGGCGCCTCGGATGTGGTGAAATTTCAGGGCCATCGTTCAAGCATTCGATGCAGCGTGCGACAGTAGAAGTCACCGGTGTCGCAAAATGCGACAGTGGGACGAAGCGGAGAGATCATGGAACAGAGCGATATGACCTCGGCCCGGCAAGCCTTCTTCAAGGAAGGACAGTTGCCGAGTGCTGCGGTGCGACATTCTGTATTGCGATCTTGGTTGCGGTGCAGCGATCTTGGCCTTGCCGAAGCCCGCGCGCCCACTCTTCAGCCGCTGACGGAGTCCGAACTTCGCCTGCTGCACCAACGTCACGACGCCCTGCGACGCCTCTGCCGGCCCGAACTGGAAATGATCGCGGGCGAAGCGCGGGACACCGGCAGCGTCGCGATCCTGACGGACAGCGAGGGCATGATCCTCGACACGATCGGCGACGCCGGCTTCGCCTCACGCGCGGCCGAACTGGCGCTGCGCCCCGGCGTTTCGTGGAAGGAGGCCAGCACCGGCACCAACGCCATCGGCACGGCCCTGGCCGAGCGGCGCGCCATCGCCGTCAACGGTTCCGAGCACTTCTTCTCCGATCACCGCGTGCTCAGCTGCGCCGCGACGCCCATCACCGATCCGCGCGGCGCCCTTATCGGCGCGCTCGACCTGACGGGATCGTCCAGCCGTGGGCATGGCCATGCGCTCGGGCTGATACGGCTAGCGGTCGACCAGATCGAGCATCGCCTGTTTCGCCGCCATTTCGAGGACTGCCGCCTTCTGCGCTACCACAGCGACCCCGCCATGCTGGGAACCAGCCGCGAGGGCATTCTCGTTTTTCGCGAAGACCGGTTGGTCGCGGGCAATCGGCGTGGCCTGTCGCTGGCCGGCCTTTCGTGGGACGCGCTCGACGAGGTGCTTTTCGAAACGATCCTCGCCGTCGAGGAGTCGCGACGGGACGGGCTTCTCCTGCGCCTGTCCTCGGGCGCCTACGCCGTGGGCCATTGGGATGCGGACCATGCCCTGCCGCGTGGCGGCGATCTCGGCCTCGACGCGCGCCCAGTGGGCGAGGGGACGGCGGCGACGCTGGAGGAGCGCGAGGTCGAGGCGATCGCGGCCGCGCTCGCCGCCGCCGACGGCAATATCAGCAAGGCCGCCCGCCATCTCGGCATCCACCGCAGCACGATCCACCGCTACCGCAAACAGGGCCTGATCTGACCGGAGGGCGAAGGCTCGCATCGGCTCGAAGTCTTCGAAAGCCTGCGGTTCGGCCATCCGACGCTCACTGATCTCGGTTCGACGGGGGAGTTGGGAGGCCGGCATCCTCGTGACGCAAAGCCGCCATCCGACGCAGACGTGGTGAAGCGGCCGTACGGTCTCCCCGATAGCGGACATTGCCGGGCCCGGAATTCCGCGATAAGCATCGCTCCGCATCAAGAGTTGGGGCGACGCCCGACGCCAACCTGCCGATCCGGGCAAGGTGGCACTCCCGCAAGGGAGGATGTGGCCGATCCGGCAATCCCACGGACCTCAGCCACTCCAGTCGTCCCCCGAAGAGAGGACGACGACGCGTGCCGATCAAGATTCCCGACCATCTTCCTGCCCGCCGGACTTTGGAGGCGGAAGGCGTCGCGGTGATGGGCGAGGCCCACGCGGTGCGGCAGGACATCCGCCCCTTGCGGATCGGTCTCCTCAATCTCATGCCCGACAAGATCGGCACGGAAACGCAGATCGCCCGGCTCCTGGGCGCGACGCCGCTGCAGATCGAACTGACGCTGGTTCGCATCAGCGACCACGTCGCGCGCCACACCTCGGCGGACCACCTGTCGGCCTTCTACAAACCTTGGAGCGAGGCGCGGGCCGAGCGCTTCGACGGCTTCGTGATCACTGGGGCGCCGGTGGAGCACCTGCCGTTCGGCGAGGTGCGGTATTGGCCCGAGCTGCGCCAGATCCTCGACTGGACGCAGACCCATGTCCACGCGACGCTGACCATCTGCTGGGCGGCACAGGCGGCGCTGCAGCATCTCCACGGCATTCCCAAGCACCCGCTCGCCGCCAAGGCCTTCGGCGTGTTCGCGCAAACCAACCTCGCGCCCGCCTCGCCCTGGCTGCGCGGCTTTCCCGATCGGTTCGACGTGCCCGTCTCGCGCTGGACCGAGGTGCGGGAGGCGGATTTTCCGACGGATGGCGGCCTGGTCACCCTGGCCCGCGCTCGTGAGACGGGCCCCTGCCTCGTCAGCGATCCCCGCCACCGGATGCTGCACATGTTCAACCATCTCGAATACGAGACCGACACGCTTGCCAAGGAGTACCATCGGGACGGCGCGGGCCCTTTGCCGGTGGGCTACTTTCCGGATGACGATCCCGCTGGCGCGCCCGAGAACCGCTGGCGGGGCCACGCGCATCTTCTGTTCGGGAATTGGATCAACGAGATCTATCAGACGACGCCGTTCGACATCGGCCTCGTCGGTGCGTCGTCCTGATTTCCCACAGGACATAAGACTTGTCGGTTTCGCCTGGCGACCGGTGAGGGCAGTCACGGACATCACCACGCGGCAGGATCAAGTCGTCGATGGGATCGAACTCGTCCGGCGTCAGCCTCCCGGCTCGCGAAGCGGCAGGGTGCGTCAGGGGCGCACGCGGCGGGATGATTTCCGCCTCGCCGGTGTTGTCCCCGATGCCGGTCGAATGAACGACCGCCGACACGGGAGTTGTCCATGATGCGCACCCTATCGCGCTTTTCGCTGATCGTTCTGGCAACGTTCGCTTCGTCCGGTGCCGGGGCGGCCGTTGCCGACGGCGGGAGCTACCGGATCGCGCCCACGTCCTCCATCGGCTTTCATGTCGGCCAGGTCGGAGGCGGCGGGATCGATGGCACCATCAAGGAGGTCTCGGGGCAGTTCCGGCTCGATCCGTCCGATCCCGCCCGCGCCAGCGTCTCGATCGACCTGAAGGCCGCCAGTGTCGCCACGGGACAACCGCGCATCGATGCGTTCCTGCAGTCCGAGGCCGTGTTCGACGCCGACGCGCATCCCGACATCACTTTCCGCTCGACCCGCGTGGTTCAGACCGGGGCACGGACGGCCCGTATCGAGGGGACCCTGACTGCCCACGGCGTCAGCCGGCCTGAGACGTTTCAGGCCGAGCTGACGAACCAGGAGAAGGGCCGCTTCGTCTTCCATGTCGTGGGCGACATCTATCGCACGCCCTATGGCATGGGGGTGGGAACGCCGATCTACTCGAATGTCGTGAACTTCGACATGCGGCTCGAAGGCCAGCGCTGACATTTTCGGAATTTTTCGAAAAAAAGCGGGGAAGAGAGGGATGAAAGCGACGCGCGCGGTGTTCTCAGCCGCTGTGGGTTTCCACTCGGAACGCCCCCCCTCGACCAACCAGGAGGATGACCATGCTTTCCCGTTCGCTACTCGTCGCAGGCCTGATGACACTGGCTGCCGGGCCGCTCGCCCATGCCGAGGACTATGCCGGCGGCGCGGTGAAGGAAATGAAGTCCGAGAAGGGCGAGATTCTGACCGACGCCAAGTCGATGACGCTCTATACGTTCGACAAGGATTCGGGCGGCGTGTCGGCCTGTTACGACGACTGCGCCCGCAAATGGCCGCCGTTTCTAGCGTCCAGCGACGCGAAGCCGGACGGTGAGCTGACGCTGATCGAGCGCAAGGACGGCACCCGGCAATGGGCGCACGAGGGCGAGCCGCTCTATCTCTGGATGAACGACAAGAAGCCGGGCGACATGACCGGCGACGGCGTCGGCGGCGTCTGGCACGTCGCCAAGGACTGATCCGACATGGCAGACCCCCTGGACGAGATCGCGGATGCGGTTCCCGCGCTCCGGCGTTATGCCCGCGCCTTGACGCACGACCGCAGCCAAGCCGACGATCTCGTTCAGGACTGCCTGGAGCGAGCGGTGCGCAAGATCGACCTCTGGAAACCCGGCGGGTCGATCCGCGCATGGCTCTTTCGCATTCTCCTCAACATCTTCCGCAACGATCTGCGCGGTCGCCGGCGTCGCCCGGCGACCGTGTCGTTCGACGCCCTGACGCAGGAACTCTCTACCCCGGAGACGCAGTTCGGCCGCCTGGCGCTCGCCGAGCTGGCGCGGGCGATCGAGGCCTTGCCCGCCGACCAGCGCGAGGCCCTGCTTCTCGTGACGGTGGAAGGATTTCCCTATGCCGAGGCGGGGGCGATCCTCGATATCCCGATCGGAACCTTGATGTCTCGCCTCGGCCGGGCGCGCGCGGCGATCCGACAGGCCACCCAGGAAGACGGGCCGAAGCTGAGAGCGGTGAAATGACCAGGGTGAACAGTCCCATCACGTCCGACGACCTCCAGGCCCTCGTCGATGGCGAACTCGACGCCGAACGGAGCCGAGCCGTCGAGGCCTATCTGGCCGAGACGCCGGAGGCCGCCGGGATCGTTTCCGACTGGCGCCGACAGGCCGACATGCTGAAGGCGCTCTATGGCGGGCCATCGCGCGAGGAAACGCCCGCGCGCCTCGATCCGTACCGCCTTGCGCGCCAACGCCGCAGCGTCGCCCCGACCTGGCGCAATGTCGCCGCGGCCGTCGGGTTTCTCTGCCTCGGCACGGGTCTCGGCTGGGGCGCGGCCAGCGCCCTGTCCCCGCGCGAACCGGCCTTGAACGCGATGGTGACCATGGCGGTGGAGGCGCACCATCTCTATTCCGACGATCGGGTGCGCCCGGTCGAGCTTGACGCCAGCCAGAGCCCTGTTCTGCAGAAATGGCTGTCGCGCCGTCTCGATCGGACCATCAACCTGCCGGACCTTCGAAGCTTCGAACTGCAGTTCGTGGGCGGACGCCTCCTGCCGAACGGCGACGGCCCCGCCGCGCAGCTCATGTACGAAGACGCCACGGGCCGCCGCGTCACGCTCTATGTCGCGCCCAATGCGGGCGAGGAAGAGACCTCGTTTCTCCATACCAATCTCGACCGGCTGGAAGCGGTCTTCTGGAACGACGAGACCATTCGCTGCGCCGTGGTCGGGGATCTCCCGCTTCAGCGCCTCCAGACCATCGCCAAGGCGGCCTATCGGCAGTTGATCTGAGGAGGGGAGCGAGATGCAATTCGAGCGATCGAACACCTATGGGCCGATGGCGATCGTCCTTCATTGGTCGGTGGCCCTCCTGTTCCTGATCCAGATTCCGCTCGGCTTCGCCATGACGATGCTCGACCGAAAGCCGGCGCTCCAGTTCGCCTTGTTCCAGTGGCACAAGTCGTTGGGCTTCCTGATGCTGGCGCTGGCGTCGGTCCGCCTCGTCTGGTCGCTGGCGCATCGGGCCCATGAGGCGCCCGAGGGCGTGACGCGTCTCGAATGGCGGGCGGCGCGCACCGTCCAGTTCGCCCTTCTAGTCGCGACGCTCCTCATCCCGCTGACGGGCTGGGCGGTGGCCTCGTCCTCGCCATTGCGCATTCCCAGCTACGTCTTCGATCTGTTCGTGGTTCCCGGCCTGCCCATCGCGGTGTCGGATGCGGCGGAGGCCTTCTGGTCCGCGTTGCACGGCTGGTTGGCCTATGGCACGGGCTTCCTGATCCTGCTGCATGGCGGAGCGGCGCTGTTCCATCATCTCTATCGAAGAGACGCCGTCCTGCGGACCATGCTGCCTTTCCTGGCCGATCGCTGAACCCGCCGAGTGTTCGGAATGCGTCCGCCGAGCGCGATAGTTTACAGTTCGAGACGGGAGTCGATGCCGTGACGGGAGCCGTCGCGGCCGAGGCCGGACTGCTTGGCGTCGCCGAGGGGGCTATCTCAGAAGCAACGCTTTCAGCCCCGACGGAAATAGTTGCGGCCCGCCCGGCATGTCCAGGGTGTCGAGCGCAAACCATCGCGCGTAACAGGGGGTGCCATCGTTTTCCGTGAACTGGATGCGCGTTTCGTTTGCGAAAAGACCGTCAGGAAAAGTCACGTTGAAAATTGCCAGGATCTCATGTCCGGCATGACCCTGGTGGACGAAGATGTTTTCCACGAAGACCGGCGGGCCACCGACCTTCACTGCGATCCCGAGTTCTTCCTGGAACTCGCGAATGACGGCCGCCTCGGTCGTCTCGCCGAACTCCACCTTGCCGCCGAGCGGGCGCACGCCCGTGACGCGCCCGGCATCATCCAAGACCTCGGCGGCGAGGAGCTTACCGTCACGCCAGTGTAGGCCCAAAGCCTTCAAACGGATGTTCGGTGTCGGACGCCACATGACCATAGGCCAAGCCTGAGCTGCGATGACAGCTTGGACAACAGAGGTCCGCCTACGGGAAAGCATTCCGACGATGGAAACGGTCGGAAGCGTGAAAGCGATCCGTTCGGTTTCGGTGGGAAAGCCGGACGTTCACTCCGCTGGTCGGCGTGTGGCGAACGTCGCCTCCACGCGCCGATGTAGATGCTCAACGGCCTTCTCCAGAGTGAATTCCCGCGTCAACTCTCGGTTAAAGTTGAAGCGGGGCAATCATGGCTTTTATAACCTGAGGCTATTGCAATGCACGCGAACAAGTCTGCTGCACGCTGTAACTTTTTCGAAAGCATATATCTCTTATCATTTTAAAGCACTGAAACTTATGGTTCTTTTGGCCGTCTCTTCTGCGCAGGTTCACTGCGATCGCCAATCAGGCCAGGGAGACGTTTCATGAATAGCCTTCAGATTTTCGCTTCCACCATGCTTTTGGGTTGTGCCGTCACGATCGCGGGACCCTCCGCCGTTTACGCTCAGTCGCTCGGTGGCGGCCTTGGGGGAGGGGTCGGTGCCTCGGTCGGAGGTGCCGGTGGCGTTTCTGCCGGCCTTGGCGGCGGGCTCGGCAATGGCGGGCTCGGCGGCGGCATCGGAGCGTCCGTCGGCGGCGCGAACGGCGTGGGTGCCGGGCTTGGCGGATCGCTGGGCGGCGGGTCGGGCGTCAACGCCGGAGGGGGTGCGTCCGTCGGCGGCTCCAATGGCGTCGGCGCAGGCGTCGGTGCCTCGATTGGCGGGTCAAGCGGCGGGTCGGGTGGCGTCAATGCCGGCGCAGGCGCTTCGATCGGCGGCAGCAGCGGCGCCAATGCCGGCCTCGGTGCGTCGGTGGGTGGTTCCAACGGCGTCAGTGCCGGGGCGGGTGCCTCGATCGGGGGCTCCAATGGCGTCGGCGCGGGCCTCGGCGCTTCGCTCGGCGGGGGCCAGGGCGTCAATGCCGGGGCCGGTGCATCGGTCGGCGGCTCCAACGGCATCGGGGTCGGCTTGGGCGCCTCGCTCGGCGGATCGCGCGGCAATGGGATTGGCGGGTCGCGCCCGGGCACCGGAGGCTCGCTTCCCGGCCGCGCCGACGGGCCTTCGAGCGGCTTTCAACCCGGCAATCCCGGCGTTCCCGTGATCGGCGCGCGGCCGAACGGCCCGGGCGTCGCGACCACCGCTCCCGGCATGGTGGGCCGTCCGCGCGGAGTGATCCCGATCACGCCCGGGATGAACCGCCGGGTCGCGACGGTGGCCACCGCCTTCAACCAGATGAGCCGCAGCGATCGGCGTCAGATGCAGCGGCAGTGCGGCAGCATCCTGGCGGACCCCAATGCCAACGACTGGGGCCTCGTGCAACTCTGCAAGATCCTGCGCGGCTCCTGAACAGACGAGCGGGTGCCGATCCATCGGGATCGGCACCCGCCCATTTCGGCCGATCGGGCCGCCAATCGCAACGCCCGCTGCCCCCGCCATCCGAGCCCTCCCATCCTGTGGAGTGAAATGATGCAGTGCCTGGTCCAGGCTTCCGCCCCGCGAGAGGCTCCCAATGCGATGCAGCGCCTCAAGCGCGGGCGCATCCGGCAGATCATCGCCTATCATGCGTATCGCACGACCTATCAACCGCTCCTGCGCCTGTCCGACGACCGGATCGAGGGCCGCGAATGCCTGACGCGCTTCGAGCTCGAACCCTATCGCTCGCCGGACCAATGGTTTCAGGATGCGAGCGAGGTCGGCCTGGGCCTCGACCTCGAATTCGAAACCATGGCGGCGGGGCTGAAGGGGCTCGCTGCCATGCCGCCCTGCGACTACCTCGCCCTCAACATCTCGCCCGAGGCGCTTCGTGATCCTCGGCTTTGCGCGCTTCTGGCCATGGTGGACCTGAGTCGGATCGTCCTGGAGCTGACCGAGCACGCGCCGGTCTGCGACTACGGTCCGATCCTGCGGATTCTTGCGCCGCTGCGCAGCCGGGGCCTGCGCGTCGCAGTCGACGATGTCGGCGCCGGCTACGCCAATCTGCGGCATATCCTGTGCCTGAAGCCCGACATGATCAAACTCGACATCAGCCTCACCCGCGACATCCAGCATTGCCCGGCCCAGATCGCGCTTCTCGCCGGCCTCGTTCCCTTCGGAAAGGCGATCGGCGCCCGCATCGTGGCCGAAGGCGTCGAGACCGTGCCGCAACTGCGCCAACTGCGCGGCCTCGGCGTGGACGTGGCACAAGGCTATCTCCTCGGCCGCCCCATTTGACAGCATGTGCTTTGCACAGGAGGTGCAGCGTGGAGCTCAGGCTGCCTTTCGTGCGCTCGATGGTTCGAGGGGACGGAATTGACCCGGTGATCCATTCCACCGGAGAACGGAGAACATCCCCCTTCGAGACGGCTGGCCATACAGGCCAGATTAATGCTTCCGCCTGTCGTGACCTAGACGGTGGGACGGCGGACCTTGGTATGGTCGTCGATCCTGATGGGCGTGAGGGAGAGGCGCGTCCGAACGAAGACATGTGGTCAAGTCCGGCGCGCGGGCTCGCCCGAACCTCATAAGGCATCGCGCGGTCCGCACAGGACCGGCCGCATCTTGACAGTTTGCGCTAAACGCAACAAATGATGTTGCATGAAACGAGACAGCCGACTGTCGGGCGTCCTGCACGTCCTCCTTCACATGGCCGAGACCGATGGTCCGGTCACGTCCGAGCATCTTTCCAAGGCGATGCAGACGAATCCCGTCGTCATCCGCCGGATCATGGCGGGCCTTCGCGACCAGGGCCTCGTGCGCTCCGGCAAGGGGCACGGCGGCGGCTGGACCATTGCCAAAGATCTGGCGACCGTGACGCTGCGCGATGTCTACGACGCCCTCGGCTCGCCCGGCATCTTCGCTATGGGCAACCGGACCGAGGCGCCGGGCTGCCTCGTGGAGGAGGCCGTCAACGCGGCCCTCGACGACACGTTCACGCGCGCCGAAGCGCTGCTTCTGGAGCGGTTCGGCGAGGTGACGCTCGGCATGCTCCATGCCGATTTTCATGCGCGGTTGAAGCGCCGAGCCAGCCATTGCGAATTCAAGGACGAACCTCATGCGGCATGACGCGATCATCATCGGTGGCAGCTTCGCCGGCCTGTCCGCCGCCACCTACATCGCCCGCGCCCGCCGTCGCGTGGCGGTGATCGACGCGAGAGCGCCGCGCAACCGCTTTGCGGCGCATTCCCATGGCTTCCTCGCGCAGGACGGATCGGAGCCGCGAGCCATTCTCGCCCCGGCGCGCGCGCAGCTTGCCGCCTATGCCGAGGTCTCGCTGGTCGAGGCGACCGCCATCGACGCCAGTCCGATCGAGGGCGGCTTCGCGGTGACGCTCGGTGACGGACGGGTCCTGGAGGCGTCGAAGCTGGTGCTCGCCTTCGGCGTCGCCGACACATTGCCGACGCTTCCGGGCCTCGCCGAGCGCTGGGGGCGCACGGTGCTCCATTGTCCCTATTGCCACGGCTACGAGTTCGCCGGGCGGCGTCTCGGCGTTCTCCAAACCGCCTCCCATTCGGCCCATCAAGCGATGCTCATTTCGGAATGGGGCCCGACCACCCTCTTTCTCGACGGCGGGGACATGCCGGACCCGGACACGCGCGACGCGCTGGCAGGGCGCGGCGTTGCGATCGAAACGCGCTCCGTGGCCCGGCTCCTTGGCGAAGTCGATGCACCGCTCGACATCGTCTTCGAGGACGGCGGGCATGACTCGGTCGCAGCGCTCTTCATCGCCGCCCCCTGGCGGCTGAGCAGCGACCTTGCCGATCGGCTGGGCTGCGCCGTCGAGAACGGGCCGCTTGGGCCTGTCATTCGGACGGACGAAATGAAGATGACGAGTGTCCCCGGCGTCTACGCCGCAGGCGACATCGCGCGCGCTCCGCATTCGGTGACCTGGGCCGCAAGCGACGGGGTCACCGCCGGCGTCGCCGTCCACCGTTCGCTGGCGTTCGGGTAGGCGCGAGGCGCTTGGTGCGTTGAGCGGCCACGATCGTTGACGAAGCGAGCGGCCGCTCGCGCGATTGCTCCGGCTGGTGCGACCTGCGTCAGTCGACGACCGCTATGCCTGGATATCCCGGTTCGGACTATCGACCACGCCCACATGAACATCGAGATAGTCGCCGCGCACAGGCTTGCCTGCGCGCCGAGACGCATGCTGACGGTCCATCGGTTCATTCGCTCGCGATCGGGCTCGGGCCGCGTTCGAGATAGGTCGAAAGGGCGATGTAGCTTCTCGTTCCCTTGAAGCCTTCGATGGAATGGATGCGCTCCAGCAGGTCTTCCAGCGCCTGCGTGTCCCGCGTCCTGACCTTCAGAAGCATGGCGCTTTCGCCTGTCACCGTGTGGATCTCCTCGACCTCCGGCAGTTCCTTCAGGGCGAGGAGATGACGGGTCACCGCCCAGCTCGTCGTGTCGACATGCACGAAGGTCAGGAGCGGGCGTCCGAGCTTGGCCCCGTCGAGCACGGCCACGTTCGCCTTGATGACACCTTCCTGCCGCAGGCGCTTCACGCGCTCGTGGACGGCGGGCGCCGAGAGGTGGAGACGCTTTCCGAGATCGGCGTAGCTGCGGGAGGAGTCCTCCGCCAGAAGGCCTAACAGCGTTCGGTCCCTGTCATCCAGGCGAGCGGGCGGCGCGTGCCTTTGCCGAACGGGGTTCGGTTCTTCGCTCAACGCTGCGATCCTTCTTGGCGATGAATGATGTTCGGCATTATCCAATTCCGATCATATCCAATGCGGCATCATCGCCGTATGGGTGCCTCGAGGTAAAGCATGTTCGACACGAAGGCCGTCATCCTGGTTCTGGACGATCTGGCGATCTGGCAGAAGCTCAACGTCACCGCGTTTCTGGCGACCGGCCTCGCTTCGGCAGCGCCGGAAGCCATGGGGGAACCGTACGAGGACGCTTCGGGGCGAGTGTTCGCCCGTCTTCTCGGGCAGCCGGTGCTGGTCTTCGCGGCGACGCCGGAGGATCTTCGCCGCGCCCACCACATCTCAGGCGAGAAGGGGCTTCTAACGGCCGCCTATGTCCGCGCTATGTTCTCGACCGGCCATGACGCGGCGAACCGCGAGGCGTTCAAGGCGGAGCCCGCCGACGCGCCCGATCTGGTCGGCATCGCTATCCGCGGCCCAAAGAAAGATGTCGACAAGGCGACCAAGCGCGCGAAGCTGCATCCATGACGGATCACGTGACGGCCCTCCTTCAGCTGATCCCGCCTTCGTCGCCTCGATTACGCCCGGCAACGGCGGAGGTCAGGCCTCGACATAATTGGCCAACTCGTCGGGCGTCCCTTTCGGAAACGCGTCCTTCAAATGGTCGAGAAAGGCCGAGACGCGGGCGCTGAGAAGCCGCCGGCTGGGGTAGAGCGTCCAAAGGGCGATTTCCGGCCCATCCACGTCGCCCCATAGAGCCAGCCGCCCCGAGGTGAGATCATGGCTGACGAGGGAGATCGGCAGCCGCGCGACGCCGACCCCCATGCGGGCCGCGTCGCGCACCATGACGAGCGACGACAGGCTGAGCATGGGATCGACGAGGATGCTCGTTTCGCCCTCCTTCGTCGTCATCCGCCAGGTTTCCGGCGGGCGGGTGGCCGCGCCCCGAACCACGGCGGGAAAGGGCGATCCCGCCCCTTGCGCCCGCAGGGTCGGGCTCGCCACGACCACAAGCCGGTCGCGCAGGAAGATGCGCCCGACGAGACTATCGTCCGGCTCCGGGTTCACCCGGATCACGAGGTCGAAGGCTTCCTCCACCATGTCCACGGCGCGATCCTCCGTCGTGACCTCCAGCCGCACCTCGGGATGCTTCAGTGCGAACCCGGCGGCGAGCTTGCCCATGGCGGTTTGCGAAAAGAGCAGCGGCGCGCTGATGCGCAGCCGCCCGCGCGGCCGATGCCCGCCCGAGGCGATGGCGGACGCGGTCTCCTGAAGGTCGGTCAAAAGCACGGCCGTCCGCTCGAACAGGGCTCTCCCTTCCTCCGTCAGCTTCAGCGCGCGCCCGCCGCGCTCGAACAGACGTAGGTCCAGGCTGGCTTCGAGTTCGGACACCCGGCGAGAAAGCGTCGCCTTCGGGCGCCCCGTCGCGCGCGCGGCCCGGCCGAACCCTTCGTGCCGAGCGACGAGGTTGAAATCGGCAAGCGCGAGAAGGTCCATCTGTTCCACCAGCGAGACGGCGTGTCCAAAAGCGGCGTCTATCGGGATCTTATTGGATCACCGATCTTGCATCTGTCGTCAAATGCAAACCGGAGCTTTCCCATGACCATCCTCGTTACCGGCGCCACGGGCACCGTCGGCCGCAACGTCGTCGAGCAACTCGTCTCGCGAGGGGCCGATGTTCGCGCCCTCGTCCGCGATCCCGCCAGGGCCAATCTCCCTTCCAGCGTCGATCTCGTGCAGGGCGACCTTCTGGATGTCGATGCGATCCGGCGCGCGCTGCGGGGCGTCTCGACGCTGTTTCTCCTCAACGCCGTCGTGCCGGAGGAATTCACGCAGGCGCTGACCACCCTCAACCTCGCCCGGGACGCGGGGGTCGAGCGGCTCGTCTATCTCTCCGTGATCCATAGCGACGTCTATGTGAACGTGCCGCATTTCGCCGGCAAGTTCGGCGTCGAACGCATGATCGAAGAGGCAGGATTCGGCGCGACCATCCTGCGCCCGGCCTATTTCATGAACAACGATCTCACGATCAAGGACGTGGTGACGGGCCATGGCGTCTACCCCATGCCCATCGGCGCCAAGGGCCTCGCCATGGTCGACGCGCGTGACATCGGCGAGATCGCGGCAGTCGAGTTGATCCGCCGCGAGCGGTCGGCGCAGGCGCTGCCGCCCGAACGCATCAACGTTGTCGGGCCCGACACGCTCACTGGGCCAGATGTCGCCGGAATTTGGACCGAGCTGCTGGGCCGCCCGATCGCCTACGGCGGCGACGATGCCGCCGGGTTCGAGCAGAACCTGCGGCAGTTCATGCCGGGCTGGATGGCCTATGACATGCGCCTGATGGCGGAGCGCTTCGTGACCGACGGCATGGTGCCTCAAGGCGGCGACGTCGATCGCCTGACCGCGCTTCTCGGGCGTCCGCTGCGCACGTATCGCGACTTCGCGGCCGAAATCACGGCCACGGCCTGAGTGCTACCGTCCCGGTAAAACCAAGCCAGGCTTGCTGCCTTTCCGCGCCGATCGGTGAATCTGCCGATCGGCGCGCCGTTACGCACGGGACTTGGATGGGGGCCCCATCCACCTTTTCTCGACCAGCCCGGAACCGGAATCTAAGGAAACCCGGTCAAGAAGAGGGAGGCCCGCAAGGGAGCCGATGCCGATCGGCGGCGCGGAGCCCTACAGATGATCCCGGTGGATACGCTCGTCCCAGTCGCGCCGGTGGACTTCCTGCCCGTTCTCGAAGGCCACATGCTGCCCGGTGAGATGGAAGGTCTCGCGGTCGGATGTGAGTTCGCAACGAGTTTCGGTTCGCGTGCGCCAGCCTTCGCGGCCCATCTCGTAGCTCTGGGTCAGCACGTAGCGCGCCGAGAGCGGGTCGTCGTCGCGAATGGTCAGCTCGCGCCGCAGCGTGTGCGAGAGCTCGGTGCCGATCTCGTCGAACCGCAGCACGCCTTCGCCGAACAGGCCGCCGACGCCCTCGGTGACATAGAGCCTCTCGCCGGTGACGTGATCCTGCGTCGACCAGCGACGCACCGAGCCGGCGTCGAGCTGGGTGGTCGGCGTCGCCGATCCGCGCTCGGGCGGGGGGAAGGCGGGCGAAACATCGTCGTCCCGCTCGCGCCGGGGCAGCTCCAGCCGGCTGGCGCCCGTGTCCACGGTCAGCGTCGCGGCATAGGGCGCCGGCCAGACCAGCGGCCAATAGGCCGTGGCGACGGCGAGGCGGATGCGGTTGCCGGCGGCGAAGCGGTGGCCGCAATCGTTCAGCGTGATGCGGACATCCACCCATTCGCCGGGCGTCAGCGCCTCGGGCGCCTCGTGCCCGTCGCGATGGGCAAGGTTCAGTACCTGATAGGAAACGCGCACCGCTTCGCCGCCCGGCAGCACCTCGGACAGGCGCACGGCGATCTGCGCCTGCTGCGCGTCGGCCTTGAGGCGCAGGTGGAGAACCGGCGCGCCGAGAACCGGTAGGTCCTCGTTGAGCGGCGCCGTCTCGAACAGGAGCGCGCCGCCATCGTCCAGCCGCTGGTCCACCGGCATTTCGCCGACGCAGCCCGTGCCCATCCATTCGCCGCCGGCGCGGCCATGGCTCTGCGGCGAGCGGATGGAGCGCTCGCCCGCGATGGAGGTGCCGTCGAGGCGCAGCGAGCCGTCCGGCGCAAGGCCGAGGGCGAGCGGGCGGATCTGGGGCGAGGGGAGGGCGGGCTCGCCGACCCAGCGGCCCGGCGTCTCCCCGCGCGTGCCGTCCGGGGGGTAGGAGTCCGAGAGCCAGGCGCGCAGCATCGGCTCCTGCATGATGCCGCGATCCTGGCCTTTCAGCCAATGGTCCCACCAGCGCACGGCCTCCTGCAGGAAGCCGATGGCGGGGCCGGGCACGCCGTCCTGCGGATAGATATGGCCCCAGGGGCCGATGATGCCGAGGCGCGGTACATGGAGTTTTTCGAGAAGGCGCGGCACGGCATTGGTGTAGCTGTCGGCCCAGCCGCCGATGGCGAGCACCGGGCACTCGATGGCCGACCAGTCTTCCTGCACCGAGCCATGCTTCCAATAGTCGTCGTATCGCTGGTGGCGCATCCAGAGCGCGGGAAAGAAGGGCAGATGGTCGAGCCGCTTCAGCCAGCTTTCGCGCCAGGACGGGCCGACGATCTCGGGATCAAGCGGGCGCGACTGGTAGGCGAGCATGATCGCCCCCCACCAGAGATTGTCGTTGAGGAGGCACCCGCCCATGTAGTGGATGTCGTCGCGAAACCGGTCGTCGGTGGAATAGGCGGTGATGATGGCTTTGAGCGCCGGCGGACGGCGCGCGGCGACCTGCAACCCGTTGAAGCCGCCCCAGCTCTTGCCCATCATGCCGACCGCGCCCGAGCACCAGGGCTGCTCGGCGATCCAGGCGATCACCTCCAGCGCGTCGTCCTGCTCCTGGCGGAGATATTCGTCTTCCATCAGCCCGTCGGATTCGCCGGTGCCGCGCATATCGACGCGCAGCGCGGCATAGCCATGCTCGGCGAAATAGCCATGCATGGGCTCGTCGCGCCCGCGCGTGCCGTCGCGCTTGCGATAGGGAATGTATTCCAGAATGGCCGGCACGGGCGCGGCCTCGGCCCCTTCAGGCAGCCAGAGGCGCGCGCCGAGGCGCGTTCCGTCGATAAGCGGAATCCAGAGATGCTCGATGGTTTGAACGGCCATGCTGGGACCTTGCGACCAGGAATGCGGTAGGGAATGTTGGGGGATCGGGGCGGATCAGCCCGCAGTGGCGGCGCGGCGTGCCGTCAGTTCGTCGAGCCAGTCTGTCCGCAGTTCGGGGATGGAGGCGACGAGCCGTCCCGTATAGCGCTCGAAGGGCGGCTCGAAGATCGCCGCCGTGGGGCCGGTCTCCACCACCTTGCCGAGCTGCATGACCATGGTCCGGTCCGCCAGACGGCGCACCACGCCGAGATCGTGGGTGATGAAGAGATAGGCGACCTTGAGCTCGTCCTGCAGCGCGCGCAGGAGGCGCAGCATCTCTTCGGCCACCAGCGGATCGAGCGCCGAGGTGACCTCGTCGCAGATGATGAGGTCCGGCTTGGCGGCGAGCGCGCGGGCAAGGCACACGCGCTGCTTCTGGCCGCCCGACAGGGCGGAGGGCAGCCGGTCGGCGAACTCCACTGGGAGGCCGATCTGGCCGAGCAGCCGCTCGACCTCCGCCGCCAGCGCCTTGCCTTTCAGGCCGAAATAAAAGCGCGCCGGGCGGCCGATGATCTCGCCGACGGTCTGGCGCGGATTGAGCGCGACGTCGGGCAGCTGATAGACGAGCTGGATGCGGCGAAGCTGGTCCTTGCTGCGCTTGCGATAGTTCGGCGCCAGCGGCTCGCCGGCAAAGCGCACTTCGCCCTGCGAGGGCGTCAGGAGGCCGGTGATGACGCGCGCCAGGGTGGACTTGCCGGAGCCGGATTCACCGACCACCGCCAGCGTCTCGCCCCGCGCGAGTCGGCAGGACACGTCCCCGAGCACGGTCGTCTTGCCATAGCCCGCCGTCACGCCGGTGACTTCGAGCAGCGGCTCGCCCGCCTGGTGCTGTGCGCCGGTGCCGGCCAGCGCCGCGCCGCGCTCGGCGACGAGGCGGCGCGTGTAGTCGGCCGTCGGCGCTGAGATCAGCCGCGCGGTCTCGCCGGTTTCCACCAGCTTGCCGTGGCGCAGAACCATGAGCCGGTCGGCCACCTGCGCCACCACGGCGAGATCGTGCGTGATGTAGAGCCCGGCCGTCCGGTAGCGCGCGATCAGGCGCTTCAAGAGCGCCAGAACTTCGATCTGCACGGTGACGTCGAGCGCCGTGGTCGGCTCGTCCAGCACGAGAATGTCCGGGCGGCAGGACATGGCCATGGCGATCATGGCGCGCTGCAACTGGCCGCCGGAAACCTGATGCGGATAGCGCTGGCCGAACGTCTCGGGCGAGGGGAGATCGAGCGCGCGAAACAGCTCCAGCATCCAGCTCTCCGCCTCGCGCCGGTCCATGATGCCATGGCGCAAGGGGCCTTCGATCACCTGCGCGCCGATGCGCATGGCGGGGTTGAACGCGTCGGCCGCGCTCTGCGCGACATAGGCGACGCGGGCGCCGCGCACGCTTTCGCGCACCGAGCGCCCGCCCGACATGAGGTCCTGGCCCCCGACCGTGATCTCGCCGCCGGTGATGCGGCAGCCGCCGCGACCGTAGCCGAGCGCGGCGAGGCCGATGGTCGACTTGCCGGCGCCGGACTCGCCGATCAGGCCAAGCACCTCGCCGCGCTCGAGCGCCAGGTCGATCCCGTCCACCAGCACCGCGCCGTTCGGCGCTTCGACGCGCAGGCCCTTGATCGCCAGAATCGTGTCGCTCATCGCCCTTCGCCCTGGATGCTGGTGCGGTTGGCCAGCAGCCAGTCCACCACGAGATTGACCCCGACCGTCAGAAGCGCGATGGCGCCGGCGGGAAAGAGCGGCGCATAGAGGCCGTAGAGAATGCCCTGCTGGTTGTCGCGCACCATGCCGCCCCAATCCGCGAAAGGCGGCTGCACGCCGAGGCCGAGGAACGAAAGGCCCGCAACGAAGAGGAAGGTGAAGCAGAAGCGCAGGCCGAACTCGGCCACGAGCGGCGCGAAGGCGTTGGGCAGGACCTCGCGGCGGATCAGCCACCAGAAGCCCTCGCCGCGCAGCCGCGCGCTCTCGGCATATTCCATCACCGCGATGCCCTCGGCCAGGACCCGCGACAGGCGGTAGACGCGCGTCGAGTCGAGAAGCGCGATGGTGACGATCAGCACGGGCAACGAGGAGCCCAGCGCCTGCAAGACGACCAGCGCCGAGATCAGCACCGGCACGCACATGACCGTATCGACGAGGCGCGAGAGAACCGTGTCGAACCAGCCGCCGACCAGCGCGGCCAGGAAGCCGAGCGGAATGCCGATCGAGAAGGACAGGAGCGAGGCCGCCAGCGACACGCCGATCGACATCTGCGCTCCGGCCAGGACGCGGGAAAGCATGTCCCGCCCGTTCTGGTCGAGCCCCAGCCAATAGTCGGCCGAGGGCGGGTCGAAGGGCATGCCGACGATCTGCTCCTCGCCATAGGGGGCAAGGATCGGGCCGAAGAGAAAGGCGAGGAGATTGGCGGCCAGGATGAACAGGCCGATCCACGCGGTGACGGGAATTTTCTTCATGGAACTCAGCGGGGATGGCGCAGGCGCGGGTTGAGCGCGATCGCGGCGATGTCGGCCACCATGTTGAGAAGCAGATAGACGGCGGCGAAGACCATGGCGGCGGCCTGGACGAGCGGGAAGTCGCGCTTCGACACGGCGTCCACCAGGAAGCGGCCGAGGCCGTTATAGTTGAACACCGCCTCCACCAGCACGACGCCGGTGATGAGATAGGCGACGTTGAAGGCCACCACGTTGGCGATCGGCGCGGCGGCGTTGGGCGTCGCGTGGCGCAGTACCACGCGGCGCGTCGGCAGGCCTTTGAGGAAAGCCGTCTCGATATAGGCCCGGTCCATCACGGCGAGTACCGCCGTGCGCGTCATGCGCATCATCTGCGCGACGGTCACGAGAAGCAGCGTCAGCATCGGCAGGGTCGTCGCCTCGATCCAGGCCGAGAAGCCCATGCCGGGATAGGTGTCGGCCAGACTCGGCAGCCAGTTGGTCTGCACCGAGAAGACCAGGATCAGGAGCAGGCCGAGGAAATATTCCGGCAGCGAGACGGCGGTCAGCGCCAGGAC
This sequence comes from Aureimonas sp. AU40, assembly GCF_001463785.1. NCBI lineage: Bacteria > Pseudomonadati > Pseudomonadota > Alphaproteobacteria > Hyphomicrobiales > Aurantimonadaceae > Aureimonas > Aureimonas sp. AU40. The sequence continues at coordinate 48,931 of NZ_BBWL01000052.1, read as the reverse complement.
GTTGGCGGCCCGGTCGAACAAGCTCCCCCGGCGCACCGCCGTCAGGATGCCGAGCCCGACGGCGAGCGGCACGCCGATCGCGGCGGCATAGGCGGCGAGCGCCATCGTGGCCCAGAAGCGCGGCCAGAGCAGCGCCGAGACCGGCTGGCCGCTGGCCAGACTCTGGCCGAGATCGCCGGTCGCGAAGCCCTTCAGCCATTGGACGTAGCGAAGCGCCGCCGGAGCATCGAGCCCGAGTTCGGTTCGCAGCCGGGCGAGCGATTCCGGCGTCGCGTTCTGTCCCAGGATGGTGGAGGCGATGTCGCCGGGCAGGAGCTGCGTCCCGGCGAAGATCAGCACCGAGACCAGCCAGAGCGTGACGAGGCCGAGGCCCAGCCGCTTCAGTATCAGTTGGGTCATCAGGCGTCCAACCAGACCTTCTCGGCCAGACGCGCGCCCATGAAGTTGAACATGGGATGGGCCGTGACGCCCTTCACCTTGGTCGAGACCGCGTCGAGATAGTCGCCGAACATCGGGATGACGGCGCCACCATCGTTGGAGATCAGCTCCTGCAGATGGGCGTAGATCTCGCCGCGCTTGGTCTGGTCCAGCATGGCGCGGGCCTCGACGAGAAGCTTGTCGAACTCCTCGTTCTTCCAATGGGTGTCGTTCTGCGAGGAGGAGGATTGGTAGGCGATGGACAGCATCTGGTCCGCCGTCGGCCGTCCGCCCCAATAGGACATGCAGAAGGGCGCCTTCATCCAGACATTGTCCCAATAGCCGTCCGCCGGCTCGCGCTTGATGGAAAGGTCGATCCCCGCTCCGGCCGCAGCCGTGCGATAGACCGCCGCCGCGTCCACCGCGCCGGCAAAGGCGGCGTCGGAGGCCGAAAGGGTGACGGGCAGCGAATCCAGCCCGGCCTGCTTCAGATGATATTTCGCCTTGTCCGGGTCGTAGGCGCGCTGGGCCAGATCCTTAGCGAAGAACGGGTCGGTGGAAGGGATCGGATGGTCGTTGCCGATCCGGCCGTAGCCGCGCAGCGCGGTCTGCAGCAGTTGCTGGCGGTCGATGCCGTATTTCAGCGCGAGGCGGATGTTGTTGTCGGTGAAGGGCTTCTGCGTGCAGTCCATCAGGAAGGTGAAATGCTGCCCGCCGGCGGACTGGACGACCTGCAGGCGCGGGTTGCGCTTGAGAAGATCCACCGTCTTGAAGTCGACGCGGTTGATCGCGTGGACCTGGCCCGACATCATCGCGTTGGTGCGCGCCGAAATGTCGTTGATGACGATGACCTCGACCGCGTCGACATTGGCGCAGTTCGGCTTCCAGTAGCTCTCGTTGCGCTTGAAGCGCGAGCGAACGCCGGGATCGTAGGTCTCGAAGACGAAGGGGCCGGTGCCGACCGGCTTGGTCCAGTCGGTGAACCCGTCCGGCACGACCAAGAAGTGATAGTCCGACAGGACATAGGGAAGGTCGGCATTGCCTTCCTTCAGCGTGATCGCGATCTGCCGATCCGAAAGCTTCTTCACGTCCGCGATGCCGGCGGCCACGGCCCGCGCGGCGGAGGATGTGTCGCCGCGATGCAAGTTGATAGAATAGATGACGTCCTCGACGGTCAGGGACTTGCCGTCGTGGAAGGTCACGCCCTGCCGCAGGTCGAAGACCCATTCCGTGGCGCCGGGCTTGGCCTCCCAGCGCTCCAGGAGTTCGGGAACGGCCTTGTTGTCCTTGTCGATCTCGACCAGCCCGTTCATCAGCATGAAGGCCTGGTTCACCGGAACCCAGTCGGTCAGCTTGCGCGGGTCCAGCGTGTCGGAGGTCGAGCCGCCGCCGATGCCGAGCTTCAGGACGCCGCCCTTACGAGGCGTCGCCTCCTGCGCCCGCGCGCCGGGCAGGCCGGCGGGCAGAAGCAGCCCGGCGCCGAGGGCGGCGGTGGAGGCCAGGAACGCGCGGCGATCGAGAGTGGAGGTGAAGGGGGAACGGGCCATGGGTGATTCCTGCCGGGCGAGCGACTGCGGGCTGAGACGTGCAAACAGTTAAAGCAATGTCCAAAAAGAGGGCAATGCTTTCTATGCATATCCCCATGCCAAATCGTCGGCTCCCGGCCTTCCCCGAATCCGCTTATGGGGCTCGCCTCAGCATCCAGGAAAGCTCTTCTCATGACCGTCGCAGATCTCATCGGCTTGACTGGTGTGGCGGCCTATCTCACAGCCTATGCGCTCCTGCAGCTGCGCACGCTGGCGGTCGACGATCCGCGCTATCTCGGGCTCAACGCCTTTGGTGGCGTGACGCTGCTCTACTCCTTGATTTTCAACTTCAATCTGGCAGCGTTCGTGACCCAGACCCTGTGGCTCGCCTTCACCGCCATCGGCTACTTTCGCGGCCGCCGCCTGCGCTCTCTGGCCTGAGGCCGAGAGCGGGCGGGAAGTCCTACCGGCGCGTCACAAGCGCTGCGTGTAGCTCAATTCTCGGTGGCGTTGGAGGCGATCAGCCAGTCCTCCAACTCGCGCACGATCCGTCTCGTGTGGCGATGCGCCGAGCGAATGACGTAGAAGCCGCCGTCCGTCCGAAACCGATAGGAATGGGCGGGAACGAGGCGCCCCTCCGCGATCTGCTGCCCGATGATCCAGGTCCAGCCGAGCGCGATGCCGATGCCCTCGGCGGCCGCTTCCACCGCGAGCCGATAGTCGCCGAGGCGCCAGTGGCGCGTGTCGTCTGGCATGGCGAGACCGGCCCCGGCGCACCAGTCGGTCCAGCCCATCCACTCGCGGCGCGGGTCCTCGATCGAGAGAAGCGTCGGCGGGCGCCACTCGTCCAGCGGCAACCCGCCGGGGAGGGTGACCGGGACGATCTCCTCCTCGCCGAGTTTCACGGCATGGACGCCGCTCGGGCGGTGGCGCCGGTAAAAGATGGCGAGGTCGAACTCGTCGAGGCGCAGATGGTCGAAATCGTCGGTGACGCGCAGGCGCAGCTCCAGCTCCGGGATCTCTGCACTCATCCGTTTTAGCCGGGGCATGAGCCAGAGATCGCCGATGCCGCGCGAGCAAGCGAGCGTCACCTGGCGCGGCCCGCTCCAGGCCCGCACGCTGTCGGTGACGCCGGCCATCTCGTTGAGAAGCCGGACGATTTCCACCGCGTAGGTTTCGCCCGACGAGGTGAGGTGGACGCCGGACGGCGTGCGCACGAATAGGCTGGTGCCGACGAAGGCCTCGAGCTTGGCGATCTGCCGGCTCACCGCGCTCTGCGTGAGGGCCAGTTCGCGCCCGGCCCGCGAGAAGCTCCCGACACGCACAACGGCTTCGAAGACGACAAGCGCGTCGAGGGGAGGGAGGCGGCGGCCGAGAATCATGACGGGTCTGTCGCAAATCGCGGGTTGGCGCGCAACGATCCCTCTTTCCCACCGTGCCGGGCTGAGGTCCCTTCGCTTGACCGCGAACTGGCTCTATACGCTCGCTCGTCGAGCCCTCAACCCATCGCAGGCACGCCATGACCTCTGTCGATATCCAGCTTCTCGCAACGGCCGCCGGCGGGGTGCTGCTGCTGGTCGTTCTCATCGTCTCGCGCAGTCGGCTGCATCCGCTTCTGGCGCTCCTCATCACCTCGCTCGGCGTCGGGCTCGCTGCGGGAATGCCGAGTGAGACGGTCCTGAAATCCATCGAATCGGGCGCGGGCCATACGCTGGGCGCCGTCGGACTCGTGGTCGCGCTCGGCGCCATGCTCGGCAAGATCCTGGCCGATGCGGGTGTCACCGAGAGCATTTCCGAGCTGATCCTGCGCAAGACCTCCGTCCGCCTCTTGCCCTGGGCGATGGCCGGCGCGGCGTTCGTGATCGGCATTCCCATGTTCTTCGAAGTGGGGCTCGTGGTTCTGCTGCCGCTGATCTTCGGCGTCGCGCGCAAGCTCGACGCCGCGTCCAGCATCAAAGGTTCGGCCTATGTCTATGTGGGAGTGCCGGTGATCGCCGCGCTCGCCGCCATGCACGGCATGGTGCCCCCGCATCCCGGCCCGCTGACGGCGATCGCGGCGCTGAATGCCAATGTCGGCGCGACCATGCTCTATGGTTTCATCGCTGCCATTCCCGCGATCGTCCTCGGCGGTCCGGTCTACGGCGCCCTCGTCACGCCGCGCATGAGCGTCACGCCCGACCAGAACCTTCTCGATCAGTTCGCAGCCAAGCGCGCGGGCGATGATTTCGGCGCGTCGCTGCCTCGGCCAAGCCTCGGCCTCGGTCTCCTCGCCACGCTTCTGCCCGCGCTCCTCATGCTGCTGAACGCGACGGCGGAGCTCGTCTTCGCCAAGGATTCGGCGATCGTCCATGCCACCGGCTTCATCGGTCACCCCGTGATCGCGATGCTTCTCGGCGTCTTGTTTGCATCCTTCGTGCTGGTCCTCATGCGGGGCGGCGCGTCCGAAGCCCTGCGCGGCGCCCTGTCGGCCAGCGTCAAGCCGATCGCCAACGTGCTTCTCATCATTGCCGGCGGCGGCGCCTTTCAGCGCGTTCTGACCGATGCCAAGGTCGGCGACGCGATCATGCACATGAGCCAGCAGCTCTCGCTTTCCCCGCTGGTTCTCGGCTGGATCATCTCCATGCTTTTGTCGGTCTCGACGGGCTCGGCAACGGTCGGCATCGTCGGCGCGTCCGGGCTTCTCGCCCCGCTGGCGGCCAGCGGCGTGGCGGTCAACGCGCCCTTGCTGGCCCTGTCGATCGGCTGCGGATCGCTGTTCTTCAACTACGCCAACCATGCCGGCTTCTGGCTGGTGAAGGAATCCTTCGGCATGAGCATGGGTGAAGCGACCGCGACGATCTCCACCATCCAGTCGATCGTCTCGCTGGTCGGGCTCGCGATGGTGCTTCTCATGAACCTTCTTCCGCCGCTCGCCTGACGCGGCGAAGCAAGGTGTCTTCGCCCGTCAGTTCCGGCCGAGGAACCTCCACAGCACGACGATGCCCGCCAGGGCCGAAACCCAGCTGAGGGCGATCCAGCCCAGCATTCGGTATCCCTTGGGAACGCGATACGAGCGGCGAGGGGAGACGCGCGGTCTGGCCTTTCTGGAGGAGAGCGGATCGGACGTGGCGCGTCTCCCATGGCGGTCCGGCCGTCCCGCCGGGGGACGGGCATCAAGGGTTGCGCCCATCTTATCGCCGGAACGTCCGGGGTCGAGAGGGAAATGGGCGCCCCGCTCAGCCTGCGGTGGGACTTTCTCGGCCCTGGCTCACCGCCCGCCGGGCTCGTGGCATTTGTTGAGAACGACCCCGAGGAGATGGCTTTCCTCAACTAGTTCGCGCTCGCAGGTGTCGATCTCGCTCAACGTGCTGACGCCCGCCGCCGCGACGAGCAGGATGCAGTCGAGATGAGGGAGGAAGGCGAGCAACTCGTCGCTGGTGCGCTGGGGCGGCAGGTCGATCAGCATGATGTCGGGTTCCAGCGTCCGCTCCAGCGTTTCCAGCGCGCTTCCCGTCTGCCGCCCGTGCAGGATCTCCGTCGTGAAGCTCTCTGTGCAGCCATTGAGGCCGAGCGCCAGATTGTCGGCATGGCGCAGGAACACGTCCTCGACCGCGCTTCTCCCCTGGAGAAAGCGCGCCATGCTCGGCGCCTGGCCGACGCCGAACAGATCGGCGAGGCTGGTCCGGCGGAGGTCGAGATCCAGAAGCGCGACCCGGCATTCCAGATGGTGGGCGAGGCTGAAGGCGAGATTGGCGCAGACCATCGTCTTGCCGCAGCCGGCGGTCGGGGAGGTGACGCCGACGCGCCGCCAGTTGTTCTCGCCCATGGTCTTGAGCATTCGGGTGCGCATGATGTCGAAGGCGACATGCGCGGGGTCGCGGCGCTCCAGCGTGACGATGCGCCGATCCGACAGGCGCGATGGTTCGAGCGGGATCGACCGCAGTGCTCGCCAGGCTTGCCGGACCTGCGCTTGGCCGATGTCGGTCCGATCGACGCTCCCTTCCTCGTCCATGCCAGGGGCGGGAAGGAGACCCCGGGGCCGTGCCTTCAGGAGATTGGTCCGGGGACTGTCCATCATATTCGCCTCGCAGGGCACCAGAGCAACGAGCGGAAAAGAGCGGTCTCGATCAGCCGTAACCCATGCGGAACAGGATGCGGCTGGACGCGGCGTCGAGGATCTCGCGATGCGCCTCGATGGCGTAGAGCGCGACCGGGAGAACGGCGAGCAGCACCATGAGCGAAAGGGCCATGCCGACGCGCCGGCTGAAGCGCTCCTGCCGGGTGCGGATGAACGGGATCACCGCAAAAGTCTCGATCTCCGTCGCCTGCGCCAGTTCCAGAGGGCGGCGGACGCTCCGGTTGGTCATTTCCAGAAGCACCAGCAGGCCGAGGGAGAGGCCCATCCCGGCCGCGAAGCTGCCGAAGGCGATCTTGAGCCGGTTGGGCCGGATCGGATCGTGAGGCTGGAGGGGGGGATCGACCAGTGCAAGCTTTTCGCCCTTGGCGCGCAGTTCGATCTGCTCCCCCGTGCTGGCGGCCGCCAGCCGGGCGACGGCGGAATCATACTCCGTCTGCGTGTTCCGGCTGCTGCGCTCGAGCGCGTTCAGGACCGAGGCGTTGCCCGGTGTGGCGACGATGGAGCGCGACAGCTCTTCGAGGGCGCTCGAAGTGGAGGCCCCTTCCTTGGCGATAAAGTCGAGCTGCCCATCGATATCGGCCAGTTGCAGCGCCGTCGAGGAGGGCGGCGCACGGCCCTTGTCCGGGCTTGGATTGCCGAGGCGCTGGGCGCGCACCGCAGCTTCCAGTGCTGCGATCTGGCTCTGGAGGGACCGGATGCCGGGGCTGGCTTCCGTGAACAGCGCGCGTTGCGCCAGAAGGGTTCGCCGGTACTGGTCCAGCAACTGCTCCTCGGGCGTCAGGGCCGCAGCGGGCCCGAGGCTGGGTTCGGCCATGTCGGCGAACTGCTGGAGGTTCGTGCGCCGGCTTCGCAGGGCCGCCGCTTCCCGTTCGAGCTGCAGGAGGCGCTCCTGCAGGGCGCCTTGCTCCTGGCGCCGGAAGTCCAGACTGTCGGGCAGCGCGTTCCGGTGCTCGTTCTTGAAGTTCAGGATGCGGCTTTCCTGGCCGCTCAGCACCGCGTCGAGCCGCTTCACCTCGCCCTGGAAGAAGGCCAGCGTGTCCACGGCCCGGTCGGTCCGGGTCCGGCTGTTCATGCGCAGGATGCGATCCACCAACTCCTCGACGACCTGGAAGGCGATCTCGGGGCGGGCGGCGTCGAACGAGACGGCGAAGCTGATGGCTTTGGAACCGGCCGCGCCATCCAGTGCGACCGGCTCGATCCCGGCGCGCGAGCGCATGTCGGCGACGATATCGAGCGCGGTCAGGTTGCCCCGATCGGGATAGATGTCGAAGCGATCGGCGAGGGCGAGGAGGCTCGGCCCGTTCAGAACTTGTTGCTGAATGATCTGCAACTGACCGGCCGTGTTGGGCGGGACGGTGGAGGGGGCGAGCGTTTCGGAAATCTGCGGCGGCTCCACCATCAGCGTCGCGGAGGAGCGGTAGGTGCGCGGCAGGAGATGGGCGATCGTGACGCCCAGCGCCGTGACGAGGCAGACGATGGCGACGATCATCGGCAGGCGCCGAAGCAGGATCGACAGGTAGAAACGAAGATCGAGATCGCCCATCGTCGCGTTCCAGCCTCGAACGCGGGGCCGCTCGCCCCGCTTGCCGCGGATCGGGAGGCCGGGCTCGCCGTGCGGCGCGTCCGGTCTGCCGTGAGAAGCGTAGTCGCGGCGCGGGGCGCTGTATATCGACCCGGCGGGTCATCAATAGGAGGTAGGGGCGGGGCGCGCCGCTCCCTCTTTTCGCGGGGGCGGCGACACGCCGGAGACGGGTCCCGGGCTGGCGCGGCGCCGTTTTGAGGCGATCGCGCGGGCGCGAGAAGAGGGTGGCCGCGAGGCTGGAGGGGAGGGGCAGCCTTCGCCGAAAGGCTGAGGCCGTCGCTGAAAGGTGGACCCCGCAGCCGTTTTGGCAGGGGCCCGGTCGATTGCCACGCGGCTCTGCCGGTCGCCATACTTCGCGCGTCATCCACTCGATCGGGCATGGGACGATGCGTTCGACTTCGATGGCATCGGGCAGGCGATGGCCGCTCTTCGGCGGGTTTCTCTGTGTGGCGCTTCTGGCCGGCATGGGGAGCGCCCCGGCCGATCCCCTGCCGCCTCAGACCAGGATTCGCCTCTCGGTGGTGCAGTGGAACCCTGCGCGAGGCGACTATGCCCGGTGGGACGCGGTCAGTGGCGACTATGTCGTCTCAGCGAACGAGACGATCCTGCTGCCCCTGATCGGCACGCTTGAGACCAAGGGTCTGGACGAAGCGGCGCTGGCCACCGAGATCGAGGCGCGACTGAAGGACAAGGTCGGGCTCGTCGCCCTACCGGATGCCCGCGTCGAGATCGCGGACTATCCGCCCTTCTACGTGCTGGGCAGCGTCGCCCAGCCCGGCGCCTTTCCGTTTCGGCCCGGGATCGACGCTCTCCAGGCCGTGGCCGTGGCGGGCGGCCTGTATCGCGCACAAGGCGAGACAGGTGCGAGCGACCAGATCGGGCGCCTCGGCGACCTGCGAACCATGAAGGACGACATCCTGCGCATGCGCGGGCGGCTGGCGCGGCTTCAGGCCGAGCGGGCGGGCGATAAGGACATCACCTTTCCTTTCGAGCTGACGGACGGATCGGGCGGGCCGCTCGCCGACGAGATCCAGGCGCAGGAGCGGCTGATCTTCACGACACGCGCCAGCGGGCTGGAGCGCCAGCTGACCACGCTCGACGAGTTGAAGACGCTGTTCGCGGCGGAGATCGACGTGCTCGGCCAGAAGGGCCGGGCGCTGGAGCGTGCGCTGGAGACGATGCGGCGGGACCTGACCAATGTCGAGCGCTTGGTGGAACAGGGCGTTGCGACCGCCGGGCGGCGCTCGGACCTAGAACGGGCGATTTCCAGCCTGGACGCCGAACGCCTCGACCAGGTGACCGCGACGATGCGCGCGCGCCAGAGCCTCAACCAAGCGACGCGCGACGGGCTGAGCCTGCGCGACATGCGCGCCACCGACATCGCCAGCGATCTCCAAAGCGTGCAGGCCGACATCCAGAGACTGCAGACGCGGCGCGACGTCGTGGAGCGGCTGCTGCTGGCGAGCGCGGTTGAACCCCGAGCGAGCGAGGCCGAGGGTCAGGCGCCGACGCTGCGCTACGTCGTGGTGAGGAAGTCGGTCGACGGGACGCAGGAGATCGCGGCAGACGAGGCCACAGCGCTTCAGCCGGGCGACGTTCTGAAGGTCGATCTGGTGCGATCGGCCGGCGGCAACGGGCGAGGGAGCGGGCCGGTGGCGCGGCGGGCCGATCCGCCTCGCGAGGTGCCGGGGGCACGCGCCGAGGCCAGTCTCGGCGGGCCGACGCTCTCCGCGCCCGGGGGTGAGACTCAGGCCGTTTCAGGGCCCGAGACCGGGGCGGAGGGCTCGTCCAAGACTGACCGGCCGCCGGCTCGAGTGTCGGCTGGGCTCGCGCCATGAAGACACCTCTACGGCCGGGGCATCGTTCCCTCGCTCGTCGCCATGGCGGGGGCCTGCGCCCTGATGCGAAAAGCTCCCGCGCTGGGGGACCGTGAGCACTCGGATACGGTTCTGCCGGCTGAGGTGGCCGGGTTCGTCGCCGGACATTGTCGCAGCCGAGCCCTGCCAACGGCAGCGGGGGCGTCTCTTCCCCGACTCGTACGCTCTCCACCCCCGGCTCCTGCCGGCCCTCTCGATCGACTTGGGCCGGCCTCCCTACACACTGCCCCGACCCGCAGAAAAGGTCCGATCGATGAACCCGCAAGCGCCGCCGATCGACCGCCGGACCTATGGGCAGATCCTCAAGTCCACCGTGCTGATCGGCGGGTCGTCCCTCGTCAACATCCTGCTCGGCATGCTCCGGGCCAAGGTCTTCGCCCTCCTCCTGGGGCCGGGCGGCGTCGGGCTGATGGGCCTCTACATGGCGGTGGTGGACCTCGCGCAGACCCTGGCCGGGCTCGGCGTGCAGAGCAGCGGCGTGCGGCAGATCGCGGAAGCGGCCGGCTCGGGCGACCGGGCGCGGATCGCCCGCACGGCCCTCGTCCTCAAGCGCCTGTCCCTGGGGCTGGCCGTCGGCGGCGCCGGCCTGCTGGCGCTCGTCTCAGGGCCGGTTGCGCGGATCACCTTCAGCGATCAGGCCCATGCGGGCGCCGTCGCCTGTCTTGGTCTCGCGGTGTTCTTTCGTCTCGTGTCCGGGGCGCAGGCGGCGCTGATCCAGGGACTTCGGCGCATTTCCGATCTGGCGCGGCTCGGCGTCTTTGGCACGCTTCTGGGCACGCTCGTCACGATCCCGCTGATCTACGACCTTGGGCAAAGGGGCATCGTTCCCTCGCTCATCGCCATGGCGGCGGCGTCCGCCCTGGTCTCGTGGTGGTATTCCCGGCGGATCGATCTCGGCGCCTGCGAGCCCTCCGCCCTTCCGGTTCGCCGCGAGGTCGCAAGCCTGTTGAAGCTCGGCTTCGCCTTCATGGCCAGCGGATTCCTGACCATCGGCGCGGCCTATCTCGTGCGGATCCTGGTGGTGCAGCACGAAGGAGTTGCGCAAGCCGGCCTTTATCAGGCGGCCTGGACGCTCGGCGGGCTCTATGCCGGTTTCATCCTCCAGGCCATGGGCGCCGACTTCTACCCCCGGCTCACCGCCGCTGCGCAGAACAAGGACGAATGCAATCGTCTCGTCAATGAACAGGCCGAGATCAGCATTCTCATGGCCGGCCCGGGCGTTCTGGCGACGCTCACCTTCGCGCCCCTCATCATGACCGTCTTCTATTCCGCCGAGTTCGGGCCGGCGGCCGGGCTCCTGCGCTGGGTGTGCCTGGGCATGACCTTGCGGATCGTGGCTTGGCCGGTCGGCTTCATCTTTCTGGCGCGCAACGCGCAGGCGGTCTTCTTCTGCACCGAACTGACGGCGGCCGTGGTTCACGTCGCGCTGGCCTGGCTCCTGATTTCGCGGATCGGCCTCGACGGGGCGGGGCAGGCCTTTTTCGGTCTCTATGTCTGGCACACCGCCGCCGTCTATCTCATCGCCCGGAGGATGACGGGGTTTCGCCTGTCGGTCGCCAACCGGCGGCTCGGGCTGTTGCTGATCCTCTCGATGGCGCTCGTCTTCGCCGCGTTCGAGCGCCTGCCGCTCTGGCCCGCCACCTTTGTGGGAACGGCGGCCGTCCTCGCCAGCAGCCTCGTGTCCTTCCATGTCCTGATGCGGATCGTCTCGCCCGACGCTCTGCCGCCGGTGCTGCGCAACCGCATGCCCCGGCGCCTGTCGAACGCGCACCGGCGCATCCATTCAGGGCGGATCGGCTGACGGAAGGCGCGAGCAGAACACAAGGAAACGGCGCCGGCCGTTGCGACAGCCGACGCCCTCCAAGGCGATCTCTTCATCCCGCGTCAGTGCCCGCTCGAAAGCCGGGTCGGAGCTGGGACGACGAGGTCTTCGTCCGCGAACAGGGCGTTGGTGCGGAAGGCGACTTCCGTCCGGTTGCGAGCGTTGAGCTTGCGCATGATGTTGCGCACATGCACCTTCACCGTGCTCTCGCGCATGTTCAGCTCATAGGCGATGCGCTTGTTGGCCATGCCCTGCCGCAGCGCGCGGACGACCGCCGCCTGACGGTTGGTGAACAAGGCGTCGGCCTCGAAGCGCAGGTCCTTGGGCAGAACCGGTTCCGGCCGGTGATAGGACGAGATGCAGCTGGCCGGAATGAACATTCCCCCCGCCCTCACCATTTGCAGCGCCTCGACCGCCGCGCTGAGCGCCATGTTCATGGCGATGTAGCCCTGCGCGCCGGCGTCTATGGCGAGCTTGATGCTGTCGATCCCGTCGCCTTCGGCAAGCACCACGAGGGGCACGGAAAGCCGGCTTTTCAGAAAAGCCATCTCCTCGCGCGTGGTGTCTTCTCCGCTGGCCCGGCTGCCCATGTAGAGCAGGATCAGCGCGTAGGGCGAAGAGGCGGTCAAGTCCGCGGCGAACTCGTCCACGCTCTCGAAGCATTGGATCCCGATATTGGGCGCCCTGACCCGAAGGGCCTGTTCGAGGCACTCCTGAAAGATCCTGCATCCATGGATCATGGCGATCGGCAGGCTGGCATCGCGCGCGCCGATGCTCCCGAAAGGGGGCACGCTTTGGGTGCGGCTACTCAGGCTTGCGGAGGCTGTCGTGCCTACGGTGCCGTTGCTGTAATGCAGGTTCGACTGATGACTATTCACGCTGTCCTCCCGAATTAGGTTCGATGCTTCAAGACGATCGCCGCACTGTATGGTTAAACATTTTTAACGATTTATCTATCCATATCGAAGGGTGTACCCCCATTTGCGTCGTCTTATGAAAAGATCGTGTCGGGTGCCGTTGCTATTTAGCTGAGAATATAAAATTGGTTTGACCAATATCGGGTAGTAAACTTCCGAGCATTTGAATTCGCGACGTGTCGGACTTTTCCCTACTTGAGATTGACTGTTCTATCGTTAGGTAAGAAAATAGTGATGTGGAAGCTTTAATACAATCTTAGGTTGATTGCACAGAGCGGAAGGCCGCCGCATGCCGATGACGGTTTCTGCGGTGCGGAAAATTTTGGAGTGATGGGCGAGGGGCGAGCCGCGTCGCTAGCTTGGAACGACGAGACGGCGAAGCGAGCGGCGTCGAACGCCTGTCTCCTGCCCGCGAAGCGGGGGAGCCGCCCTCTCGTCGGAACAGCCGCGAGCCGTCCGCTCTCTTGCGACGGCGCTTGACCCTGTCCCTGTCAGGGAAGCCGCAAACGATCGCGGCTGTCCGCCAGGGTAAGACCCAAGCGGCCTTGCGCGTTCGTCAATGCCGCTTGGCGTCGATGACGTCGGCAAGGTTGCCGAGCGTGTCGAAGGTCTCCGTGGTGAAGTCGTCGTCCTCGAGCTGGATGCCGAAACGCCGCTCGATGGCCCCGGCCAGTTCCACCACGCCGAAGGAGTCGAGCTCCGGCAGGCTGCCGAACAGGCGCGTGGAAGGGTTAGGGGGGCAGGCGTCCTGATCGATGCCCAGCGTGTCGACGACGACCGCGCGCACCTCCCACAAGATTTCTTCCGAACGGCTCATGGCATGATCCTCAGCGCGAGTGGTGGAAGGCGACGCCATGCTCGGCGCCGCCGATCTGCTTTTCCCAGCGGTCGAAGGGTTGGAGCCAGGAATGGCGGCGAAAGACGCCGTCCTGGGAGCCGTCGGGATTGGCGAAGGCGAGACGCACCGGCTGGCCGTCCCGATCCGCCCGAAGCTTCTCCAGGACGCGGTCCAGCGTCGAAGCGCCGAACGGATTGAACAGGAAGACGACCGTCGCGCGGGAATAGTCGAAGCTCTCGGCCAAGCCGTTGTGGACGGCGATCGGGGTCCTGCGCCCGCGCAGGCTTTCGGCGTTGCGGCAGGCGTCGCGGCACAAGTCCGGCGCGTATTCGATCCCGACCACCGAGCGGCAGGTTCGCCTTGCCGCGCAGCACAGGACGCGGCCGCGCCCGCTTCCCACATCCACGAAGACGTCGTCCGGCCGCAGCGACAGAGCATCGACGATGCGTCCCACGAACCGATAGCCCATCGTCGCGTAGTGATTGGCGTCCGGCTTGGTCGTGGCGACGACGCCCCGCGTGCGAATGCCGAGCTGCCAATCCCATCGCAGATTGTCGAGACGATCGAGAAGATCTCGGGCCTTCGGGATGGTGGGCAGGATCGGGGCGGCTAGGAAATGGGACGGCAAGGCGACCTCCCGGCGTCGTAGGCTGACGGGCGGCCCGGGGCCGCGTTCGAGACCGGCAAAGGCGCCGGCGGCACGCCGTCAGGCTAGCCGAGCGCGCGCGAACGGGTCCATCGGCCCATTCCGGCATCCCCTCATGCTTTGGGTGGAACGCCTTACGCCCATCGTCGGACGGACAGGCTCCGCCTTCCTCTTCGGAGGGCTCCGAGCCGTCGTTTTCTCGTCTTTCACGTCGGTTTTCCCGTCCCTAGCATAGGACCCGAGAGGCCGGATCGCCCATTCCATCCGCGCATTCCATCCAAGGAGCTTTCGCCGTGCAGCCGAGCCGCGCCGCGCAGTTGCGCCCGATCGGGGAAGCCGACCTTCCCGAGGTCGGCCGCTTTCTCCACGAGCACATGAACGCGCGCATTCCGGCGGAAAGCTGGGCCAGGGCGGCAAGGCCCACCTGGGCGATCGAGGCGCCGAACCACGGCTTCATGCTGGTCGCGGACGGGCGCATCGTCGGCGCGCATCTCGCCTTCTACTCGGAACGGCGCTCGGGCGAAGGCGTCCGGCGTATCTGTAATCTTGCGGCCTGGTGCGTCCTGCGGGAGTTTCGCTTCGAGGGCTTGCGGCTTCTCAAGACGCTGCTGTCGCAGCCGAACTACGAGTTCACCGATCTTTCGCCGAGCGGCTATGTCGTGCCTCTGAACGCGCGCCTTCAGTTCAAGCCGCTCGACACGGCCACCGCGCTGGTGCCGAACCTGCCCTGGCCGGCCCGGCCGGGGCGGGTGCGCATCGTGTCCGATCCCGCCGAGATCGAGCCGCTGCTGGAAGCGCGGGACCTCGACATCTTCCGCGACCATCGCCACGCCCAGGCCGCGCACCACTTGGCGATCCGGGCGCGGGGGCGAACCTGCTACGTGATCTTCCGGCGCGACCGGCGCAAGAACCTGCCGCTCTTTGCCTCCATTCTGCATGTCGGCGATCCCGCCCTGTTCGCGCAGGCCGGGCGACACGTGTTCTCGCATCTGCTCCTGCGCCACGGCATTCCGGCGACGCTGGCGGAACTGCGCGTGATCGGCGGCCGGCCCTGGCCCTCCGTCATGCTGCGCGCGCCCCGCCCCAAGATGTTCCGTAGCGACGCGCTGGGCCCTGACCAGATCGACTATCTCTATAGCGAGCTGACCTGCGTCGCCTGGTGAAACCGTTCTCGGCAGAAGGTGCGTTCGATCATGCGGCTGTGTCTCCATCACCTGATCGAGGAAGCGGCGGCGCGGGACGGCGCGGCGCCGGCGCTCGTCTACAGGACCGGGACCCTGTCCTATGCCGAACTCTGGCGGCAGGCGCGGGGCTTCGGCGCTGCGCTCGGCGCGCTCGGTTTGGAGCGGGGCGAGCGCGTCGCGATCTATCTGGAGAAGCGGATCGAGACCGTCGTCGCGATTTTCGGCGCCTCGGTCGCCGGCGCCGTCTTCGTGCCGGTCAATCCGCTGCTGCGGCCGGCGCAGGTCGGCCACATCCTCGCCGATTGCGACGTGCGCGTTCTCGTCACCTCGCCTGACCGTCTCGCCCAGCTGCGCGAGGCGCTGGGTGACTGTCCCGCGTTGGACCATGTGATCCTCGTGGACGAGGAGGCGGGCGATGGTTCGGCCGCCCGGCATGTGCCCTATGCGCTCCATGGCTGGGGCGAGTTCGACGCTTTGGGAGACGCGGCGTTCCAGGCGCCTGCCCGCATCGATCTCGACATGGCGGCGATCCTCTACACGTCAGGCAGCACCGGAAAGCCCAAGGGCGTGGTTCTCAGCCACCGCAACCTTCTCGTTGGGGCCGAGAGCGTCAGCCATTATCTCGGCAACACGAAGGACGATGTCATCCTGTCGGTGCTGCCCTTGAGCTTCGACGCGGGGCTCAGCCAGTTGACCACTGGCTTCAGCGCCGGGGCGCTCGTCGTTCTCGCCAACTATCTTCTGCCCGGCGACGTCGTGAAACTCTGCGCCCGGCATGGCGTCACGGGCCTGACCTGCGTGCCCCCGCTCTGGGCGCAACTGGCCGCGCAGCGCTGGCCGGAGGAGGCGAGCGGCCGCCTTCGCTACTTCGCCAACACGGGCGGGCGCATGCCGAGAGCCTTGCTCGCCCGGCTGCGCGGTCATTTTCCGAAGGCGCGGCCCTTTCTTATGTACGGGCTCACCGAGGCCTTCCGCTCGACCTATCTCGACCCGGCGGAGATCGACCGGCGGCCGGATTCGATCGGCAAGGCCATTCCCAATGCCGAGATCCTGGTGCTGCGCCCCGACGGCTCGCCCTGCGAGGCGGGCGAGGAGGGCGAGCTGGTCCATCGCGGCGCGCTGGTGGCGCTGGGCTATTGGAACGACCCCGTGCGCACCGACGAGCGCTTCCGGCCCTTGGGGGCCCAGCCTTCTGGGCTCCACGCCGAGCGGGCGGTGTTTTCCGGCGATGTCGTGCGCGCCGATGCGGACGGGTTCCTTTACTTCGTCGGCCGGCGCGACGAGATGATCAAGACCTCGGGCTACCGCGTCAGCCCGACCGAGATCGAAGAGGTGGCCTATGCCACCGGGCTGGTGCGCGAAGCCGCCGCCTTCGGCGTGGAGGACGAGGAGCGCGGACAGCGCGTCGTGCTGGTCGCGAGCGCCACGGATGCGGGGCCGCTGGACGAGGCGGCGCTGCTGGTGGCGATGAGGCCGCATCTGCCTCATTACATGCTGCCCTCGCGGGTGATCGCGCGCGACGGGCTGCCGATCTCGCCCAACGGCAAGTTCGACCGCGCGCGGCTGCGCATGGAGCTGGCACCATGACGCTCCGCCCCGACAGGACGGGTTTCGACGAGGCCGACAGGCGCCTCGCTATCGGCGGCATGACCATCGACCGATTGGCCGAGCGGGTCGGGAGCACACCCTTCTTCGCCTATGACCGGCGGTTCCTGACGGCCCGCGTCGGCCTGCTCCGCTCGATCCTGCCGAGGGGCATTCATCTCAACTACGCCGTGAAGGCCAACCCGATGCCGGCGATCGTGCAGCATCTGGCCGGCTTGGTGGATGGGTTCGACGTTGCCTCCGCGCAGGAGATGCGCACCGCGCTCGATACGCCGATCGACGCCACGCATGTCGGCTTTGCCGGCCCGGGCAAGACGGATGCCGAACTCTCCCAGGCGGTGGCCTCCGGCGTGACGATCGAACTGGAATCGCGAACGGAATCCCTGCGCGTCGCGGCAGCCGGGGAAAGGCTCGGCCTGCGCCCCCGGGTCGCGATCCGCGTCAATCCGGACTTTCGGATCAAGGGGTCGGGCATGCGGATGGGCGGCGGGCCGCAGCCCTTCGGGGTGGACGCCGAGGGCGTTCCCGCGCTGATGGCGGATCTCGCCGGTCTCGATCTCGATCTTCTCGGCTTCCATGTCTTTGCCGGATCGCAGAACCTTCACGCCGAGATCCTGTGCGAGGCGCAGCGTCGGACGGTGGATCTCCTGATGGCGCTCGGCCAGCGGGCGAGGGCGCCGATCCGGTATCTCAATCTCGGCGGGGGCTTCGGCATTCCCTATTTCGAAGGGGATGCACCGCTCGATCTGGACCCGATCGGCGCCAATCTGGCCGAGTTGATGGAGCGGTCCATCCGGTCCGGGATGCCGGAGGCCCGGGTGGTGATCGAACTCGGCCGCTATCTCGTCGGCGAGGCCGGGATTTACGTGACCCGCATTCTCGATCGCAAGCCGTCGCGCGGGCGAACCTATCTGGTGGTCGACGGGGGCCTGCACCATCAACTCGCCGCATCCGGCAATTTCGGCCAGGTGATCCGCCGCAACTATCCCATCGCGCTGGCGAATCGGATGGGCGCTCCGGCCGAGGAAACGGTGAGCGTCGTCGGGTGCCTGTGCACGCCGCTCGATCTCCTGGGCGATCAGGTGTCGCTGCCGCGCGCCGAGATCGGGGATCTCGTCGTGATCTTCCAGGCCGGCGCCTATGGCCCGACCGCCAGCCCCACGGGGTTTCTTGGGCATGCGCCTGCCATCGAAGTGCTGGTCTGAAACTCCACAACGGAGGAAACACCGATGCCAGGTTCGTCACCAACCAGCCAGAAGACCGGCGGCTGTTTCACCGGTCGTTGGATCGTCGCCCTCGCCGGCCTGTGCGCGGTCTGCGCGCCCGCGCAAGCGCAGGGAAACGGTCCAAAACCCTTCCCCAACGCCGCCACGGCGGGCGTGCCGCCGGGCTGGCAGCCCAGGGACACCCGCGAGAGCGACGTGGTCGTCAGCCAGCCGGGCGCGGTGGTGGAGGATCTTCGCATCGTGGACGGCAATCTCCTGGTCGACGCCGAAAACGTCACTGTGCGGCGGGTGGAGCTTCTGGGCGGGCGTATCGTCAACGACCCCGCCAACGCCTGCCGAAACGGGCTCACCGTCGAGGACACGTCGATCCTTCCTTCGCGTGACAAGGCGAAGGCGAGCGAGTATCCCGCGATCACTACCGGCGGCTACACCGCGCGCCGGGTGAGGATCGACGGCGTGGCGGAAGGGTTTCGCGTCGGCGGCGTCAGCCATGGCTGCGGCCCGGTGACGATCGAAGACAGTTTCGTGCGCGTCGTCTCGCCCGAGCCCTGCGGCGATTGGCACGGCGACGGCATCCAGGGCTATGACGGCCCGCCCCTGACGGTGCACAACGTGACGCTGCACCTCGACGAGCGCCCCGGCTGCGGCGGCACCGCGCCCTTCTTCTATCCCGACAAACAGGGCAACACGTCCGCCCGGATCGACGGCCTGCTCGTCCAGGGCGGCGGCTACCTGTTTCGCCTCGGTGTGCCCGCATCGGTGCGGGGCCTCAGCATCGTGGCGCAATCCTGGGGCTATGGGCCGATCGACGTCAAATGCTCGGCAGTCGGGAGCTGGGAGGCCGAGATCGTGACGGCCGGGGCCGACTACCAGCCCAAGGCCATCCTGCGCCGGCAGCGCTGCGACACGGAAGCGGGCAATTGATCAGGCCGGATGGGTCCCGGCCGCAGCCTCGCCCGGCACGGAGGACTTGCCCCGTGCGGAGGAAAGCGCGCCTTGCAACAGGCGCCAGCCGCGCGGGCCCGCCAGCCGCTTGGCCCCGAGCTTCAGCCAGGGAAGCGAGGTCCGCAGGCGCGGGTCGAGCGTGGCGGCGAAGCTCGACAGGTTCCGCGAGGCGGAAAGATCGCCCGTGTTGAAGACCGAGCTCGCCCTTGTGACGGCGACCCTGGCAAGGTCGCGGTAGAGATGGCCGCGCCAGCCCTGCGGGTTCGCCAGAGCGTCGGCCTGCCGTTCCACGAACAGGTCGATCGCAAGCTTTCGCTGCTGGAGATCGGGCAGTCCGCCCGCCGTGTCGTATCCCTGCGACATGTTGCGGTCGTGGCGGCGATAGACGCCTTGCGTCTCGTCCGTGAAGCCGACCGACCCATGGGCGGCCAGGCGAAACCACATTTCCATGTCGCCGCTATGCGGCAGTTCGGGGAGATAGCCGCCGAGCCGCTTCTGCAGCGTGGTGCGGACCACGGCCGTCGGCGTCGGAACGATATTGGTCGCGCCGCAGCGCCGGATGAAGGTCTCTCCGCCGAACACCTGAGGCCCGCTGGGCGCTCCGCCGCCGAGCGGGCGCACCAGCTGAAGCGAGCCATCCTCGAACAGCGAAAGGCAGTTGCCGAAGCTAAAGCCGACCTCGGGATGACGATCCATGAGCTCCGTGGAAAAGCGAAGCGTGTCCGGCACCAGCGCGTCGTCGGCCGACAGAAGCAGGAGATAGTCCGCCTCTGCCCATTCGATCCCTTCGTTGTAGGTCGCGATCGCGCCCTTGTTGGCGGCATGGCGTACGAAGGTCACCGCCTCGTGCCGCCGCGCCAGCTCGGCGCCGACCTCCGCCGAACCATCCGGGGAGGCATCGTCGATCACGATCGCGCGCGTCCCGACGCCTGCCTGCGCGAGGATGCTGCCCACGCACTCCTCCAGAAAATGGCCGTAGCGGTAGCAGGGCACGATCACGTCGACCGATGCCGTCCTGTCGGGGTCAAGCGATGCCATGGCGAAAATCCCACGCGTGTTGAGCCTGTCGCGGGTCTAGCGTTTGCGGGTCGTGCCGGCGGCAGGTTGTTTTATAGTAACCGTTGGTTGCGCGAGGGCGAGTGGCAAATAGGGGGATGCAGGATGCAGCCTGATACGGAAGACTTAAGGCCCGTCTCCCTCTTTCGTCGGACTGGGCAGACACGAAAGTGGGCCGCGAAAGGCGGTGGCGAGCCATGAGCTACTGCGCGCTCATCCGCACCTTCAATTCGGCCGGGACGCTTCCCGAGACCTTGGCTTCGCTGGAGCGGCAGAGCGTGCCCCCTCTGCGGCACGTCTTCGTGGATTCGGGGTCGAGCGACGGCACCCCGGCGCTCTTCCCGCCGGGCTCGGTGTCGCATCGCTATGTCGGCGCGGCGTTCAACTATTCCGAGGCGCTGAACCAGGGGATCGGTTTCGTCGACACGCCCTATGTCCTCGTCGTCAGTTCGCACACCTCGCTCGCCAACGAGCAGGCGATCGGCTTCGCGCTCGATCTCCTGGCGCGGGACGATCGGCTCGGCGCGGCCTATTTCCTGCTCGGGTCTCCCGGTCCCTTCTCGTACGAGCGCGTGGACGGCGAGAGCTTCCATGGTTTCAACGGCGTCTGGAACACCTGCGCCCTCTATCGCACGGCGCTTCTGAAGCGGCGCGGATTTCGCCCCGAAGTCTTTTCGGCCGAGGATCAGGAATGGTCGCGCTGGCTGTTCGAGACGGAAGGGCTAGGCATCGCGCGCATATCCGGCGGCGGCATGATCTATGACAGTCCCTTGCGCTATCCCTTAAGCAAGTGGCTGCGCGAATATCTCGCCGTGGCAATGTACGCCAAGCCGTCGCTCCTCGGCTGGCGGGCGATCGCGCGGGTCGCGGGCCGGGTGGTCAAGCCGCGCTCGACCGTGAGGGCGCGATGGTTCAACGCCGTCCTGTTCGCCTATTTCACGCATCACCGTCTTCGCGGCTCTCGCCGTCAGCCCGGCGACGGGCTTGCGCCTTGCGATGCGGCGAGCGAGCGGCGGATGATCGCGTCCACCTTCGCGCCGGCATCGCTCCAGGTCAGCCCCTCGACGCTCGCTGCCGCCTGCCGGGAAAGAGACGCGAAGTCGGGCACCGCGACCACCGCCTCTAGTTCCGCCGCCAGTTCGTGCGGCGAAGGGGGCGCATAGCGGATATGGGGATTGCCCAGCACCATCCGGTTGTGGAGCGCGTCGTTCATTACGGGAATGCAGCCCGCCGCGAGCATTTCGAGCGGAACCAGCGAGACATTGGTCAGGGACAGGCTGAGTCCGGCGAAGCACTGGTTGTAGATCGTGTTCAACGCGTCGGGCGTGACCAGCCCGTGGTCCACGAACGGGAAGGGCAGGCGGCCAATCGTATCGCCATAAAGGTGGATGGTGATGTCCGGCCGGCGCCGGGCGAAGAGTTCCAGCGCCATGAGGCCGAGTTCGAAGCCCCGGCGCGTCGCGTTCGGCCGGGCATAGAAGGCGATGCCGGAGCGCGCCCTGTCGCCGATCCGCCTGTAGCGGGCGGTGTCGCAACTGAAGTCGAAATGATCGGCCTCCATCCCGTAGTCGCCGCGCAGCCGCTCCGCCAGCCAGCGCCCCGCCGTGATGGCGTGGAAGGGCATGCGATAGGTGTTCTCCGCCAGGATGCTGTCGCTGCTGGTCGCGTGGAACATCGGCTCGAAATCCTGGACGAGATAGAACCGCTTGCCGGCCGAGCGCGCGTTGAAGACGGGATAGGCGGTGGACCAGGTCGTGGCGACGACCCCGTGCGCATCCGCCATGCCCCCTTCCACCGGCGCGACGAGGCCGGCAAAGCCATAGGCGTCGTGGACGATCTCCTCGTAATAGCGATGGTCGCCGCGATAGGGATCGTAGAAATAGACCCGGTTCCGGTAGCCGTTGGCCTCGAGATGATGGATCAGGCGAAACAGCGTCGTGTGGCCGCCCGACCCCCTGGAGGGCGGCGACATCACCCAGTTGAGAGCGACGGGTTCGCCCTCCCGAAGCGGGGGCACGAAGACCCGTGGCGGATGGTGAAGATCGGCGGCGACAACATCGGCGGGCCGCACGGGCGACACGGCGATCTTCGGCCGGATGCGGTCGGCCAGCGTCGTGCGGACCCGGTCCGCGACCCAATGGGGCCCCTCCTGCCGCCAGGTGGAGCGGACCTGCCGCGCCCGGCGCATGATCTCCCCCTGCCAATGGCTATTCATCTTACACCTTTCGAATAAAGGGACCTTGGTAACGGTGCGAAACCTTCGTCTTCGGGCGGAGCTTTCGTGGAGGTGATCAGTCGAAGTAACGCTTAATGCTGGCCTGTCTGCCGTGTTGTTGCATTGATTTGGGCCCCGCGAACGCGGACTCTGCTGCCCGAGCAGTGTGGATGCTTTGGCAGGCCGCGCAAGTTCTCCCAAAGGCGAGGGGGCTGCGAGATCGCGAATGTCGGTGGACGCGCCAACGCATGAAGACCTCGATCGCGCCCGCCTTCGGCGCCGGCGCCCGCCGGGCCACGGCGCCCGCGCGCCCGAGCGCGCCGTCCGGCCGCCGCGCGGGCGAGCGCGGGTCGCGCCCCAGCCTCGGGACGCGCGGCGCGCGCTCGCCTGGCCGGTGGTTCTTTTCCTCGTTTCGCTGACGATCCCTTGGATGATTCTGATCGGGCCGCTGGCCATGTCGATCCCGAGGGCGATCCTCGTCGTCCTCGTCGGGCCCTGCTTCCTGCGCTGGGTCCGAGGCCGGGCCGGGGCGATCCGCGCCGCCGATCTCTGCCTTCTCGCCTTCTGGGCCTGGTGCGGGCTCAGCCTTGCCGTGGTCCACGGGCCGGGCTTCGCCGTCCAGCCCAGCGGCATCCTCTTCGTGGAGACGATGGGCGCCTTTCTTATGGCGCGCTGTTACATTCGCGATGCCGACGACTTCCTCGCGCTGGCGCGGCTTCTGTTTCGGATCGTCGCCTTTCTCATGCCCTTCGCGCTTTTCGAGGCGTTGACGGACCGGGACATTCTCCTCCAGTTCTTCGCCGCGATCCTGCCCTCCTACGCCGATGCGGGGGGCGACATGCGGGCCGGGCTCTACCGCGTTCAGACGGTCTTCGAGCACCCGATCCTGTTCGGCATCTGCACCGGCAGCGCGCTGGCGCTGACGCATCTCGTGCTGGGGCGGGGCGCCTCAGCCTTCACGCGCTGGTGGCGATCGGGCGTGGTGGGGGGGACGGCATTCCTGTCGCTCTCCTCCGCGCCGATGGCGGCTCTTCTGGCGCAGGTCTTCCTGATGGTCTGGGGCTGGAGCCTGCGACGAAACCCGGCGCGCTGGAGGCTCCTCTGGGCTTTGGTCGCCGCGTCCTATCTCGTGGTCGCGGTCGGCTCCAACCAGACCCCGGTCCAGTTCTACATCTCGCGCTTTACCTTCGACCCGCACACGGGCTGGCACCGCCTCCTGATCTGGCAGTACGGCTCGGCCTCGGTTCTCCAGCATCCACTCTTCGGGATCGGGTTCGGCGAATGGGTTCGCGAAAGCTGGATGTCGTCGAGCATCGACATGTTCTGGCTGCTCAACGCGATGCGCCACGGGCTTCCCGCCGGGCTGCTGATGCTCGGCGCGTTCCTTTCGGCGGTTCTGGCGGTCGGCTGGCGCAAGGGCTTGGACGATCGGCTGGCCGCCTATCGCATGGCCTATGTCATCGTGATGACCAGCTTCTTCCTGGTGGGGTGGACCGTCCATTTCTGGGGCGTGTCCTATCTCTGGTTCATGTTCCTGCTGGGCAGCGGCCTGTGGCTTCTGGATGCGCCGGCCGAGGCCTCGCAAGACCCCTCGCCCCGTCGGAGGGCGCGGGGCGAGGCTGCGCCGGACCGGTCCCGCCGGCGGCGCGGATTTGAAGAACCGAGGCCGAACGCGTGAGGACACGGCGAAGTCCCGCACCTCCGCGCGTGCATAGCTGCCTCTAGCGCGACGCCCAGATCAGCTTGGCCCGGGTCAGACCGTCGCGTCCGAGAACGCCCAGCGCCGCGCGCTTGAGGGTATTTCGGCCAACCTCTCGAAATGCGCGGATCGGCAGCCCCAGAAGCAGGTCGAAGGCGCGCTCGCGCGCCGTCGGCTCGGCGAGGTCATCGACCAAGCCGGGAAAGCGGCGCCGGTAGCACGAGGGGCGGGTGCGGCTGCCGCGAACCCTGTTGCTGACGTTGCGGCCATGAATGACCTGCAGCCATCCCGGCGCACCGCCGAGCTCGATCACCGGCATGGATTGCCCCAGCATCGTGTGCCAGTCCGACCAGCAGGTGACGGGCGCGTCCCAGGGCTCGCGCACCGAGCAGAAGGCGTTGTGCGGATCGCGAAAGCGGTAGAGGCGCCGGTCCTGCCTGACGAGGCCCTGCGTGAGATAGATGGCCGTTCTCTCGCCCGCGCGCCCCGCCGCCTGGATGCGGGCCAGGGCATCGGCGGCGAGGCCGTCGTCATTGTCGAGATTGGTGGTGACGAGCTCGTCGCAGCCTGGTCCCACGACGTCGCGTATGTCGGCGCGAAGCTCCTCCCGGCTGACGGAGGCGCGAAAGATCGGCTGATAAAGGCCGAGCGCGCGATGCTCCTCGATCCGCGTCTTCAGCCAGTCCGGGCTTTCCGGGTCGAAATAGATGATCCAATGGACCCCCGTCGCCGTCTGCGCGCGGACCGAGGGCAGGCAGTAGCGCTCGAACAGGGCCACGCGCTCCTGCAGCCAGCCATCCCGGGCGCGAATGATCCGCTCGACGCTGACCGAGGGCAGGTTGAACCGCGTCAGCAGCACATGGGCGATGCGCGAAGTCATGTCCGCCCCCTTTCACATCCGTCGCTTGATCTGCATGGACACCATCCGGCGAAGCCGCCGGGCCAGCGGCAGGGCGCCGGTCAGAAGCGCCTCGCCCGCCCGCACGGACATGTCGGCGCGGACCGACGTGCGCGGCCGGGGAAAGTCCGCCCGGCGGGCCGTGCCGCCGTCACTGGAATAGGCGGCCTCGAAGCCGGCCTCGCGCAGGGCTTCGAGCACCCGGCGATCGTAGCGCCCGAAGGGGATCGCGGCGGCCCGGACCGGCCGGTCGCAGATCCACTCCAGGGCGGCCTTCGAGGCTGAAAGATCGCGGGCAAGGTTCGCTGCACCGAGCGTCGTCCAGTCCCGATGGTCGACGCCGTGGCTGCCGATGCCCATCCCCATCCGCGCAAGCTCTCCGACGTGATCCTCGCCCAGCGAGCCGCGCTGGCCCAAGCGTCCGGTCAGGACGAAGAACGTCGCCCGGAGCCCGCGCCGTTCGAGCTCGGGCGCGGCGATCGCCCAGTCGGAAAGATTGCCGTCGTCGAAGGTGAGCGAGGGACGATGGGCGGCCGGCAAGGCCGCGACCCGGTCGAGAAGCGCGCGGAAGCGTTCGATCCCGATCCAGAAGGGCGCTTCGCCGGGGTCGA
Source organism: Aureimonas sp. AU40 (assembly GCF_001463785.1). Lineage (NCBI taxonomy): Bacteria > Pseudomonadati > Pseudomonadota > Alphaproteobacteria > Hyphomicrobiales > Aurantimonadaceae > Aureimonas > Aureimonas sp. AU40. The sequence continues at coordinate 23,750 of NZ_BBWL01000052.1, read as the reverse complement.
GTTCGCGCTGCGGCTCGCCGATCCCGTGAAAGGTCAGGATCGGCGCGCGTTCGAGGACGTCCAGCCCTTGGATCTTAGCGGCGTCGGTGGAGAGCGTTTCCATTGCGGCGTGGGAGTCCATGAGCCCGTCCTCAACCCGAGTTCTCGGCGCGATAGGAAAGAGGAGGGCGCAACGGGTGCAGGGCGGTGCGAAGGGCCGTCCGATGGGTTCCCCCCCGAAAGGCGCGCACCGCCTCCCCGGCAGCGAGACCGAGGCGGAACAGCGCCGTGGAGAGCGCGCCATGGTGGCGGCGGAAATAGCGGATGCGATTGGAGACGAGCAGGGCCGTCAACTGAGGGTCGCTTCGGCAGGGGCCACCGATATGCCGGAAGCGCGATCTGGCGACATAGGCGATCTGCAATCCACCCTCTCGCACCCGCCGCTGATATTCGACCTCCTCGCTATAGAGGAAGAAGGATTCATCCCATTCCGGCGCGAGCCGGCGCGCCCGCGCCGCGATCAGAAGCGCGCAACCCGAGGCCCAATCGATGGTCCGCTCATACTCGTAGCTGCTGGCTTCCATCAGGACTTCACCGAAGCCGAGGCGCCCGGCGAGCCGGCCGCCCAGAAGGCTTTCCGCCCAGACCGAGGCGAGGGAAGGCTCGCGGCGAAGCGTCGGGTCGATCGCGCCGTCCACCATCAGATTGCGCGGGACGGCGATGCCGATCTCGGGCGCTTCGATCCGATCGAGAAGCGGCCGCACCGAACCCGGCGTCAGACGCACGTCGGGATTGAGAATCAGAACGTGCCGGCCGGGCGCGATGGTTCGCAAGGCGCGGTTGATACCGGCGGCGTAGCCGCCGTTCTCGCCGGTGCGAATGACCTTTGGGGCCACGGCATGGGCCTCTGCGATCTCCGCCGATCCGTCGCTGGAATCGTTGTCGACCACGACGATCTCGGGGGAAGCGATCCCTTCGAGCCCGGCCGGAAGCGAGTCGAGAAGTCCGGGCAGCGTCCCGGCGCTGTTGTAGGCGACGGTCACGACACTGAGGCCCGCGTCCCTTTCAGGCGTGCGGACGCGCTTCTTTTGGTGGAGCGGCGCGATCATGGCCGGTTCCACCGGGCGCTGAGGTCGGAGACATCGGCCCCGCCGGCTAAGGCGAGCATGACGCGGACTCGGTAGAAGCGAATCTGAACCACGCCCAGAAAGGCCAGCAGGCGCGCACGCGCGCCGATCAGCCGGTCGGAAACGAGGATGCGCCGGCACTCGGCCACGGGCGATAGGGCCACGGCCGCACTGCGCAGGACCCAGCGAGGCCACCAGAACTGTTCGCCGCGCATTTCCGCGAAATCATGGGCGATATGCCGGTCCCACTTGCGGCTGAGCTCGGTGAAGGTCTTTCGCGCGGGGTGGTAGACGATCATCTCGGACGCGTAGCGGATGCGGAAGCCCAGCCGGCTCGCCCGCTGCCCCCATTCCGTGTCTTCGGCGATCGTGATGCCGCCGAAGGGGCCGACCGCGCGAAACACCTCGGCGCGCATCGCGAGATTGCCCCCGCCGGTGAAGCCGCGCTTCTCGATATACTCCTTCATCCGATAGGCGAAGACGCTCTCATAGGCTTCCAGAAGCGTGATCTGCCCGGGGTCGTCGTAGAGAATGCGGACATTGCCGCCGAGGATCGTCGTTTGCGGCGATCCCTCGAAGCGGCGCTCGATCGTGGACAGCCAGGTCTCCTCGGCCACGCAGTCGGCGTCGATGAAGGCCAGGATGTCGCCTCGGGCGGTGCTCACGCCGAGATTGCGGGCGGGGCCGGGGCCGGGCTCGGGCTGCTGGAGCAGGACCACGCCGGGAAAGTCGGCGCAGACCTTGTCGGGCAGGGCGAGCGAGCCGTTGTCGACGACGATGATCTCGGCGGGCTCGCGAAGGCCGCCCTGCTCGCACAGCGAGGCGAGGCACCTGCGAAGCGCCTTCTCCTGATTAAGATGCGGGATGATAACGCTGATCATGGACGTGCCGTCCTTGCGAGAAGACCGCCTCGTAGGCGGCGAGATAGCGTGTGCGCTCGGTGGACCAGCGAAAGTCGCGGGCGGCCCGGGCAAGCCCGACCTTCGCCATGCGCTGGCGCAGGGCGGCGTTGTCGGCAAGGGCGAGGATGGCGTCGGCCAGCGCTTCCGGCGAATGGCGGCGCGCCACCAAGGCGGCCGCGCCCGCCTCTCGCCGCGCCTGGTCGAGGTCGAACTGCACGAAGGGCAGGCCGAGCATCATGTACTCGAAGACCTTGTTCATCGAGAGCTTGCGGTTGAACTCGTTCGGCGGGTCGGGGATGACCCCGATCTCAAGCGCCGAAAGATGCGCCATCAGGCTTGATCCCGAGAGATAGCCGGTGAAGCGGACCACGCCGTCGACTCCCAGCTCGCGCGACAACGCGCCGAGCCGCTGGAACTGCGGCCCGTCGCCGATGACGACGCAGGCGAAGTCGCCCCGCCCCCGCCCGTGCACGATCTCGGCCATGGCCCGCAGCAGGATGTCCACGCCGTCCTGCTCGCCCATGATGCCGAGATAACCGACGACATGGTGTCCGAGCCCGGCGAGCGCGGGGTCCGGGTCGGTCCGCTGGAAGCGGGCAAGCTCGGGATAGCTCTTCACGACGAAGACCTCGCGCGGGTCCATGCCGCCGCGTTTCACCGCGATCTCCCGGAACACCTCGTTGGTGGCGATGCTGGCGTCGGCGAGGCGGAAGGTCCGGCGCTCGAGGAAGCAAAGGATGCGATAGAGGACGTCCTTGCGCCCGAACTTCGTCGCGTAGAGTTCGGGGCTGAGATCGTGGTGGTCGAAGACGAAGCGCGTTCCAAACAGCGTCTTGTGAACCAGCGCGACCAGAAACAGGAGATCGGGCGGGTTGCAGGCCTGGATGATGTCGATCGGCTGCCGGCGATGGACGCGGATCGAGAGGCGCAGCTGATGGGCGAGCGCGCCGAGATATTCGCGGGGGTAGTCGCGGGCGCGAGAGGCTTCCACAAGGGGATGGCGATGAATCTCGATGCCGTTTCGGATCTCGAACGGCGCGTCGAACCCCTTGCCCGTCGGGCATATCACCGAGACGGCATAGCCGGCCTCATGCAGGGCGTTCGCCTCCTGCCAGACGCGCCGGTCGAAGGGAACGGGCAGGTTCTCCACGAGAATGAGAACATGGCGCCGGCCGCGCCTGTCGCCCTGCGCGCCCGCCTCTCCGCTGACGGGAGCGACGGCCGCGCCCGTGCGATCCGCCACGAGGCGGGACGCGGCCGGCCTCGAAAGGGCCTGGAACTGTAGCCAAGTGCGAAGCGAAGCGCCTACCGCACCAAGAGCTTGTGCCACACGAAGGGTGCGGCCGTTCCTGGTGGGGCTCGTTCTGTCGGTGCGGGGCGGAAGGGCCTGATCGACCATGGTCTCCTCCGGCGCCCGGAATGCCGGGCTCTCGACCTGTCCGCCCGATCATCCGCGCCGGGAATCCTCGGATCAATCTTGCACTTCGACCATTATCCCATGGGTCAGGGGGAGGCTTCCCGTGCGCGGCCGAGGGCTCGCGGGAGGTAGCTCCTCGCCGTTCGGACGACCGCCTCCGCCCTTTTGCGGCCTGCGAGGGACACGGGGCGCGGGACCTACCTCCCCCGAGGATCGGCCTCTTTCAGCGCTTTGCCGCACGGCCTCGCCGCGTACTGTCGGGAGGACGTGTCGGGGCCGCCGGCTTGGCCTGGCGGCTCCGGCGCGGGCTTTGCAGGTGGAGGGACGCGCGGCGGGCGCGGGGCGGAACGGCCCTCGGGCGCCGGCGAGACGGAGGGATGTCGAATGCTCGGTATCGGCCTGATCGGTTACGGCTATTGGGGGCCGAACCTTGCCCGCGTCGCCGCCCAGAATCCGCGAGCCCGGCTCCTGGCCATCGCTGATCGCGACGAGGCCGCCCTGGAGCGGGCGCGGCGGCAGCATCCCGGCACGCGCCGGACGCGCGAATGGCAGGAGATCGTGGACAACGCGGAGATATCAGCCGTCCTGATCTCGACGCCCGTCAACAGCCATTTCGAGATGGCCCTCGCGGCGCTATCGGCGGGCAAGCACGTGTTGGTGGAAAAGCCCATGGCCCGCTCCTCGGCCCAATGCGCCTTCCTGGTCGGCGAGGCAGCGCAGCGCTCGCTGACGCTGATGGTCGACCACACGTTCCTCTATACGCCAGCGGTTCGGCGCATCAAGGAGATGACCGACGCGGGCGAGCTCGGGCGCATCCTCTACTACGATTCCACACGCATCAATCTGGGCCTCGTGCAGCGGGACGTGAACGTCGTCTGGGATCTCGCGGTCCATGACCTCGCGATCCTCGACCATCTGTTCGAGGCCGCGCCCCAGGCGATCTCGGCCAACGGGGGCGACATGCTGGGCGCCGCGCACGAGACGTTGGCCCATGTCACGCTCTACTACGGCGACGGCGCCATGGCCCATATCAACACCAACTGGCTCTCGCCGGTGAAGATGCGGCGCACGCTGATCGGCGGCACGCGCAAGATGGTGGTCTACGACGATCTGGAGCCCGACGAGAAGCTGAAGGTCTACGATCGCGGCGCGGCGCTCAACGCCTGCGAGACCGAGGATCGCCGCGCCCGGCTGGTGTCCTACCGGACGGGCGACATGTGGGCACCCCATCTGCCGCTCGGCGAGGCGTTGGCGATCGAGTTCGAGCATTTCACCGACTGTATCGAGACCGGCGCCCGGCCGCTGACATCGGGCTCCATGGGCCTGCGGATCGTCGAGATGCTGGAGGCGGCATCCTGCTCACTCGCCCAGCGCGGGCAGCCCGTCGAGCTGTCCCGGTTGAGGATGGCGTCATGATCCCGTTTCTCGACCTCGCGCCGCAATATGGCGCCGTCGGCGCGGCGGTCGAAGCGGCGGCGCTCGCGGTCCTGCGCTCGGGCCACTATGTCGGCGGCCCGGACGTCGCCGAATTCGAGGAGGCCTTCGCCGCCTTCTGCGGCGTGCGCCACGCGGTCGGCGTCTCGTCCGGCACGGCGGCGCTGCATCTGGCGCTGCGCGCGGCCGATATCGGGGCGGGCGACGAGGTCGTCACCGTCTCCTCCACCTTCGTCGCGACGGTTGCGGCCATCGGCATGAGCGGGGCGAAGCCGGTTTTCGTCGACATCGATCCCGCAAGCTGGACCCTCGACCCCGATCGGCTGGCGGACGCGATAACGGGCAAGACCCGCGCCATCGTGCCGGTGCACCTGCATGGGCGGCTGGCCGAGATGGATCGCATCCGCGCCATCGCCGACCGGCACAAGCTCTTGGTGATCGAGGACGCGGCCCAGGCGCATGGCGCCGAGCGCGGCGGACGGCGGGCCGGGGCCTTCGGCGAAATGGGATGCTTCAGCTTCTATCCCGGCAAGAATCTTGGCGCCTGCGGCGAGGGCGGCCTGATCACGACCGACGACGCGGCTCTCGCCGCGCGTGTGCGCCGGCTGCGCGACTGGGGCCAGAGCGCCAAATATTGCCATGACGAGCCGGGCTTCAACGAGCGCCTCGACGCGCTGCAGGCGGCGATCCTCAGCGCCAAGCTGCCCTTTCTCGAAGATTGGACCCGCCAGCGCCGGGCGCGGGCCGCCCATTATCGTGAGCGGCTTTCTCGCTTCGCCTCGATCGGCCGCCCGGCGCCGGACGAGGGCGGCGACCATGCCTGGCATGTCTTCGCTGTGCGGGTGGCAGAGCGCGACCGCGTCCGCCAGCGGATGGGCGAGGCCGGCATCGCGACGTCGGTGCATTACCCCATGCCCGTTCATCTTCAGCCGGGCAGGGGCGCCGCCGGCTTCGCGCGCGGCAGCCTTCCCGTGACCGAACGGCTGGCGGCAGAGACGCTCTCGCTGCCGCTCTGGCCCGAACTGCCCTTGGCCGACATCGACCGGATCATCGAGCGGCTCGGATCGATCTGCGAGGTGAGCCATGAACGCGCCGCATGAGACCGCTATCAGACCCGCGCCCGGCGCCCTCGCGGCGCTGCGGGGGCGGCGGGTTCTCGTCACCGGCGGGGCCGGGTTCATCGGCTCGCATGTGGTGGACTTGCTGGTCGAGGCGGGCGCCCGCGTCACGATCATCGACGATCTCGTGCGCGGCTCCATCGCCAATCTCGGCCGGGCGCTGCCGTCGGGCCACGTGCGCTTCGTGGAAGGCGACATTCGCGACCAGCCGCTGATGGCCGAACTCGTGGGCGAGGCAGAGATCGTCTTCCATATGGCGGCGCTGCGCATCACCCAATGCGCGGCCGAACCGCGCCGTGCGCTGGAGGTGATGGTGGATGCGAGCTTCGACCTGTTCGAGGCCTGCGCCGCGCGCGGGGTGTCGCGGGTGGTCTACTCCTCCTCGGCCTCCGTCTATGGCCTCGCCGATCGGTTTCCGACCCCGGAGGCGGCGGGCGGCTGGGACAATCGCACGCTCTACGGCGCCGCCAAGGCCTTCGGCGAGGGGATGCTGCGCGCCTGCCAGGATCTCCACGATCTCGACCATGTGAGCCTTCGCTATTTCAACGTCTACGGTCCGCGCATGGACGTTCATGGCCGGTATACCGAAGTGCTGATCCGCTGGATGGAGCGGATCGACGCCGGATTGCCGCCGGTGATCTTCGGTGATGGACGGCAGACCATGGATTTCGTCCATGTCGCGGATGTCGCGCGCGCCAATATACTGGCCGCCGTCGCGCCCGTGACCGACCGGGCCTTCAACATCGGGAGCGGACGCGAGACCTCGCTTCTCGATCTCGCCCTCAGCCTCTGCGCCGTCATGGGGCGGCCCGATCTCACGCCCATGCACGAGGCCGAGCGCGGCGTAAACCCCGTGCCCCGGCGCCTCGCCGATGTCGCGATGGCGCGCGAGCATCTCGGCTTCGAGGCCCGTATCCCGCTCGAAGCGGGTCTCGCCGGCCTCGCCGCCTGGTGGCGCGAGCAAGAGGTTCTCTTGAAGGGAGCGGCGCAATGATCCCGATCGGCCAACCCCTCGTCGGCACGGCCGAAGCGGAAGCGGCGGCGGAAACCGTCCTGTCCGGCTGGCTCACGCAGGGGCCGCAGGTCGCCGCTTTCGAGGCGGAGTTCGCCGCCTTTGTCGGCGCGCCCTTCGCCTGCGCGGTCAGCAATTGCACCACGGCGCTGCATCTCGCCCTCCAGGCGTGCGGCGTCGATGCCGAGCGGGAGGTGATCGTTCCCAGCCACACATTCGTGGCGACGGCCAACGCGATCCGTCAATGTGGGGGGACGCCAGTCTTCGTGGACATCGATCCCGCGACCTTCAACCTCGACCCGAACCATGTGGCAACGGCGCTGAGCGACAAGACGGCGGCCATCGTCTGCGTCCACCAGATGGGCATGCCCTGCGATCTCTCGCGCCTCGTTCCGCTGGCGCGCGCGCATGGTGTGCCGTTGATCGAGGACGCCGCCTGCGCGGCGGGGTCGCAGATCCGCATGGATGGCGAGTGGCAAAGGATCGGCCGTCCGCATGGCGACGTCGCCTGTTTCTCCTTCCACCCGCGAAAGGTCATCACGACCGGCGACGGCGGCATGCTGACGACGCGCCATCCCGAATGGGACCGATTGTTCCGGCTCTGGCGCCAGCATGGAATGAGCGTGTCCGATACGGTGCGGCACGGCTCGGCCACGGTCGTGTTCGAGACCTATCCCGTCCAGGGATACAATTACCGAATGACCGATCTGCAGGCGGCCGTGGGTCGCCAGCAGTTGAAGCGCCTGCCCGAGATCGTTGCGGCCCGGCGCAGGCACGCCGAACATTACGCCGCGCTTCTCGAGGGCGTCACCGGCACGCTTAAGCCCTGCGAGCCGGACTGGGCGCGCAGCAACTGGCAGAGCTATTGCGTGCGCCTGCCGCCGCGCGTCTCGCAGCGCCGCGTCATGCAATCCCTGCTCGACCGGGGCATCGCGACCCGGCGCGGCATCATGTGCTGCCACCGGGAGGAGGCGCATGCCGACGTGTCGAAAGGCGATCTCGCCCACTCCGAGGCGGCGCAGGACAAGTGCATCCTCCTGCCCCTCTATGCGCAGATGACCCGGTCGACGCAGGCCGAGATCGTCGAGGCGCTGACCCTCGCCCTGGTGCGGGAGGACCGGGTTCCGAGGACGCGCGCCGTGCCGGCATCCTCGCCCGGATCACCTCTGCCGAGCGACGAGGAGACCGCTCCGCTTCACTCCTGACAGTCCGGTGTCTGCTATCGAGGGTTACGCTCGTGCCTCTCATCCCGCTTTCCGACCATCCCCAAGACGCCGAGGACACCGCCGAGATCTGCGTGATCGGCGCCGGGATCGCGGGTCTCCTGCTCGCCCGCCGCCTTGCCAGCAGGGGACGACGGGTCGTCGTTCTGGAAAGCGGCGGCGCGACGCTGGAGCCGACGGCGCAGGCGCTCAACGAAATCGACAATCCCTCCGGCGCCTATACCCGCGCCCTGACGGGGCGCTATCGCGCGCTTGGCGGCTCCTCCGTCAAATGGGGTGGGCGGATGCTCCCGATCAGCCGGCACGAGGTGTCGGCGCGGGACTATCTGTCCCTTCCCGGCTGGCCGGTGGATCGGAGCGAGCTCGACGCCTATCTGCCCGAGATCGAAAAGCTCTTCGGCATCGGCCCGAGTTCCTACGAGGCCGACCTTCTCGACACGGTGGACCGGGACGGCCGCTTCCCCCGCGACGACGGGAACCTGACGAGCCGTTTCGCCAAATGCCCCTCGTTCCGGCGCTCCAACGTGGCGACGCTTCTGGCGCGCGATATCGGGGACCTTTCGTCCCTTCGCATCTGGCTCGACGCCACGGTCTGCGGGTTCCAGCTCGACCGCGTAGCTGGGCGTCTTCTCTCCGTCGATGCGCGCAGCCGCGCGGGGCGCACGCTGACGGTGCGGGCCGACCGTTTCGTCTTCGCGGCGGGCACGATCGAGACCACGCGCCTCCTGCTTTGGCTGGACGCCTTGTCCGAACACCGCGCCTTCGCCGATTGCCAGGTGCTGGGGCGCTATTTCCAGGACCATCTCAAGGTGAAGGTGGCCGAGATCTCGCGCGGCGACTGGCTCGGCACCAACCGGCTCTTCGCCTATCGTTTTCTGGAATCTTCGCGGCGGGACCTGCATCTGGAAACCACGGCCGCGGCGCAGCGGGAGGACGGCGCGGCCAGCGCCTTCGCCTATGTCACGATGGCGCTCAGCCAAAGCCCGCTCGGCATCGTCAAGAAGATCGTACAGGACGTGCAGAAGCGCGACATGGAGCCGCGCGACTGGGCCTCCCTCGGCCGGCACGTCCCCTTTCTCGCCCGGTCCGCCTATTGGCGCTGGGTGCGGCGGCAGCTTCTCGTGCCACGCCATGTCGGGTTCGATCTTCAGGTCTGGATCGAGCAATTGCCGGACTGGAGCAACCAGATTCGCCTGTCGGAGAGCCGGGACAGCCTCGCCATGCCGAAGGTTCTCCTCGACTGGCGGCCGAGAGAGGCCGACGAGCGAACCTTCCGCTTCGCCATCGCCCGGATCGAGGCCTATTGGGCCCGTGCCGGGTTCGACCGAACCTGCCCCCTGTCCTGGACGCCCGCCGCATGCGACGCCTCCCGCCCGATCGCGCCGCTGGCGGAAGCCTGCGCGCATCCTTCGGGCACGACGCGAATGGGAACGGACCCGCGCGAGTCCGTCGTCGCCCCGGACCTCGCCTGCCATGCCATCCCCAATCTCAGCATCGCCAGCGCATCGACCTTCCCGACCGCCGGCAGCGCCAATCCGACCCTGACGATCATGGCCCTCGCCCTGCGGCTCGCCGATCATCTGATGGCCCGGCATCCCGAAGCCACCCCAAGGGCCACGATATCGGCTTGACCTTCGCTAGAGACGAGGCGGAGCGATCCTCTCGGCTTCCTGCGCGGTTGCCGGATGATCGCCCGTCTCGTCGGTTCGCCAGCGGATGAAGCGGGCCGGCACGCCGGCCACGATCGAGAAGGGGGCGACGTCGCCCGCCACCACGGCTCCCGCACCCACGATCGCCCCCTTGCCGACCGTGACGCCGGGAAGCAGAACCGCGTTCGTGCCGATATCGGCCCAAGGTTCGACCCGAACCGGCCCGATCCGAAGGTCGGTCTGCACGACCGGGACGGTGACGGGCAGCCCCGTATGAGCCGATCCCAGGACCTTGGCGCCCGGACCCCAGCCCACGAATTCGCCGAGTTCGAGATCGCGCGCGTCGAAATAGGCCTGCGGCCCGATCCAGACATGGTCGCCGATCACGCAGCGGCCGTCGAACCGCCCTTGTATGTAGACATCCGCGCCGATGAAGACGCCCTTGCCGAACTCGAAGGTCTCGGGATGCTTGAAACCGGCACCGCTCGAGACCTGCAGCCCGTCCGCGCAGCGACGCGACAGAGCGCGCCAGATCAAGCGGCGCATCAGGGCGTCGACGAAGCCCTCGCCCGAAGCGAAGCGGGCGTAGAGTTCGATCAGCCCGGCCGAGCCATAGGTGGCGGCCAGGGCTTCGCACAAGTCGCTCTCGTAGGCGGGATCGGCTTCGACGGCTCGGCGGGCGTGAACCGCGCTGACGATCCGGCCAAGCCTGTTCCTCCCGAGCGACATGGGTCTACTCGGCCAAGGCCGCAGCCTGGCTGGCCTCGGCCGGCGCCGGTTTGTGGCGCGTGCTTCCGATGATCCGCGCCGGGACGCCTGCCACGATGGCGAAGTCGGGCACGTCGCACGTCACGACGGCCCCGGCGCCAATGAGCGCGCCTTCGCCGATCGTGACTCCGGCCAGGATGGTGGCGTTGCTGCCGATCGAGGCGCGCTGCCGCACGCGGATGGGATGGACCTGCCAGTCGCTGTCGCCCTGCACCGTGCCGTCCTCGGTCACCGCGCTGGGATAGAGATCGTTGGTGAACATGACGCCATGGCCGATGAAGACGCCGTCCTCGATCGTCACGCCCTCGCAGATGAAGCTGTGGCTGGAGATCTTGCAGTTGCGCCCGACGAAGGCGTTCCGCTGGATCTCTACGAAGGTTCCGATCCGAGAGCCGGCGCCGACATGGCAGCCGTAGAGATTGACGAGATGCGGATGGTGGATCGTCACTCCATCCTCAAGGACCGGCGCCAGCGTTGTCATGATCTCACGAGTCCCCTCTGTGCTCGGTCGAAGTCGATCATGGGACGGGGATATCCGTAAAGTCGCCTTACGGAGCGGAAGCGTACCGCTTTGGGCGAAGGGGTCGCCGCCTTGCTCCCAAGCGCTCCGGCAGGAGACGGGACCCTCTCGCGACCTGCCGCCTCAGAGGTCCGACGGAAGGCGAAGATCCGACCGGCGGGCGCGATGGGCGCCGCCGAATGCGCACGCGCTTTGGTCGGCCTGTCCGCCGCTTTGGGAATAGGTCCGGCCGCCCTACGCCCTTTCGGCCGGGCAGGCGGGGAGGCATGACCGCCGAAGAGGGAAATTGACCGCGTTAACCAATATTTTACCAATGCTCCGACGGTTCGTTCGAACCCGGATCAGGAGCGCCTGCGATGCTGACCGGACTTCCCACCCGCAACCTGGGTTCACGGTCGAAGCCCGAACGGCTGACCGCAGAGCCGGCCCTCGGCTGGAGCCGGTTCGGACCGTCGGTGCCCGGTCCAGACTCTCTCCTCCGGGTCCCGAGCGGACGGTCCGTCCGGCGGGAGGAGGTCAGTCCCTATCTCCATTCGAGACGCAAGCGCGTTCTCGACCTGATCCTGGCTGTCGTGATCCTCGCGATCGTCCTGCCCCTGATGCTGCACATCGCGCTTCTCATCAAGCTCACGAGCCGGGGACCCGTCATCTACACGCAGGAGCGCGGCGGGCGTCATCATCAGCCCTTCCAGGTCCTGAAATTTCGAACGATGATCGTCGCGCAGGAGAGGCCCGGCGGCTTTCTCCCGCAGGCCTGCCGGGGAGACCGGCGGGTGACGGCGGTCGGGCGCTGGCTGCGGCAGCTCAGCTTCGACGAACTTCCTCAACTCATCAACGTCATCCGGGGTGAGATGTCGCTGGTCGGCCCGCGCCCGCATGCGCGGAGCCACGATCTCTACTATCTCGGCCATGTCGCGGGCTACGCGAGGCGCTATGCCTGCACCCCCGGCCTGACCGGACTGGCGCAGATTTCCGGCGCGCGGGGCGAGACCGTCCGCCCTTCCGACATGCAGCGCCGCGTCGCGCTGGATCTCCACTATATCCGGCACGCGTCGGTCCTCTACGACCTGATGATCCTATCCAGGACGATCGCGCTGACGTTCCACTGCCCGAACGCTTACTAGGCTGGGTCCTCGATAGGGCTCGGAGGGCAAGCCGCACGAAGTTTCCCAAGCAATTACGCCTTGCTCGGACGTCAGGTCGTCTCGCGCTGGATCAGGCGCAGCGGCAGGCATTCGCGACCGGGCGTGTCGCCACTCGCCAGGAGGCGCGTGGACAAGAGCGCGCCTGCGCGCGCCCCGATCGCGCGGCCGTCTATGGCGATGGTGGAGAGGGAGGGGGACATCTCGGCGGCGAACTCGCTGTCGCCCATTCCCAGAATGGCGAGATCGTCGGGAAGGGCGAGACCCTGCCGCCGGCTTTCCAGAACGGCGCCGATGGCAAGGAGATCGTTGGCGAAGAAGACGGCGTCGATCCTTTGGGCCGAGGCGATCAACTCGCGCAGGACGACATGGCCTTCCGACATGGAACGGACATGCTCGACCTCGCGAACGAGGGCGATCTCGGCGCCGAGTTCGCGCGCGCGCGTTTCGAAACCATGCAGCCGCAGCCGCCCCCGGCCGCCGCTGCGGCCGACGAAGGCGAGGCGCCTTCGCCCGCGCGCGACGAGATGCTCGGCCGCCATGCGCCCGCCATCGGTGTTGGAAATGCCGACCAGCATGTCGATGGGATCGCGCGGATAGGCCCAGCTCTCGACGATGGGAACGCCGAGCTCCCGCAAGGCCCGGCGATTGTCCTCCAGTTCCACGACGCCGGTAAAGAACACGGCGGCGGGCTTGAGCGCGCGCAGCGACTGAACCGCCGCCGTCTCGCGCGCATAGGAATAGGAGGTCTGGCCGATCATCAGCTGGTAGCCCGCCGCCTCCAAAATCTCGGAGCAGGCGTCGGCGGCCTCGTTGTACTGCTGGCTGACGAGGTTCGAGACGAAGGCGGCGACGACGGTGGACCGCCCCGATCGCAGCGCCGAGGCATGCGGATTGGAGACGTAGCCGGTGGTCTCCACCACGGCACGCACCCGCTCCAGCGTCGCGGGCGAGACGAGGCCGGGCGAGCGCAGCGCGCGAGATACGGTGATGGGCGAGACGCCGGCCTCTCGCGCCACGTCCTCGATCCTCGGCGGACGGGCGAGGAGCGCGGCGTCATGGCTCCGCGCTGGCGCGGTGCGCCCCGTGGGTTGGACGCGAACCACCTCGTCGAATGTGGGGAGCGGCGTGGGCGCGCCCTGCGATGCCGGTTCGTTTCTCGCCTCCGTCATGCCGGGTCGCGCATCCTTTCGCTATTCGGCCGGGCCGACGATCCGCGCCACTTGGACCAGACAATCGCCGGATCGGCAATCGGTATGAAGACGGCGCGACAGGACGATGCCGCCGCGCTCGAAGCGAAGTTCCGCCTCGGGCAGGTCGAGCCGTTCGAAATCGTGATACCAGCCGGCGAGATCGCCCGCCTCGACGCGGTCTCCCAGCGCCACCGCCGGCTCGAACCAGCCGCGCCGCGTCGCGAAGATCGCCTGCTCGTGGCTTTCCAGGGCGAGGATCGTCATCTCCTCGAAACTGCCGGGATCGGTGCCGAAGGGCGGCGTCTCGACGAGGCCGAGCTTGACGAGAAGATTGTCGAGCGCGAGCTCGGTGCCCCTGACGCTGGCGCGGGTCGCCGTGCCGCCGCCGCCGAACTCGCCGGACAGGCCGATCGCCCCCGCGCGCGCCGCCGCCGCCATGGAGGTCGGCGCACCGGCGCCGTTCTCGGCGATGAAACCATAGGCGAGGCCCATGGCCTTCATGAGTTCCAGCGCGCGGGCGAAGCGCTCCGGCGGCCCTTGCCGCTCGATCAGCGCGCAGGGCAGATGCTCCATCGAGGTGCCGCCGGAATGAAGGTCCACCACCACATCATGGCGCGGGAACAGCGTATGCTCCAGGAAATGCGCCATGCGGAAAGTCGGCGTGCCAAAGGGGTCGCCAGGAAAGGCGCGGTTGAGATTGCCCTCGTCCAGCGGCGAGCGGCGGCGCGCCGCCATGACGGCGGGATGGTTGGCGAAGGGTAGGATCGTCAGCTCGCCTCGGATCATTTCCGGCTCGATGCGCCGGATGAGGCGGGTCAGGCAGATCTCGCCCTCGTACTCGTCGCCGTGATTGCCGGCGATGAGCAGGACGCGCGGCCCGGCGCCGTTGCGAATGCGGCAGATCGGGACCTTGACCTGATGATAGGGCGAGCGATCGACCGAGAAGGGAATGCCGAGATAGGACAGGACCTTGCCGTTCCGCTCGAAGTCGATCGAATGAAAGAGACCGGTGTGCATGAAAGCCTCCGCCGGGGAGCGCGTGCGCCCGCCCGGCCGTCAGGGGGAATCGGACGGCGGCGGTCGCCGCCGTCAAGGCACGAAGGCCGGGGTCACAGGGTCGGAAGCGGAGCGGCTTCCTTGAACCACTTCATCTGCAGCGCCTGCAGCTTGCCGTTCATTCGGTTGGTGAAGAGGTCGGTGTTCAGCCAGTTCAGAAGGTTCTGCTCTCCCTGCGCCACGGCCGCATGGGCCGGCGACTGGCGAATGGCGAATTTCAGCGCGACGCTGGCGTCCGCACCCGAAACGTTGAGCGCGATGGCGCTGTTCTCGGCGAACATCTCGACCTGGCCGGCGCGGAAGGCGGCGATGGCGCTCGGCGCATCCTCGAAGCGCACGATCTGGGCGCCCTTGGCATTGTCGGTCAGCCAGACGTCGAGCGTCGAGCCCTTGGCGACCGCGATCGAATGACCGGCGAGGTCGTCTGGCTTCTCGAAGCTCGGCGTGTCCGCCTTGCCGTACACGCCGAGCTGCACCGCGACATAGGGCTGCGAGAACATGACCTGCTGGGCGCGCTCGGGCGTCGCGCCGGCGGCGGCCACCAGCACGTCGATCTTGTCGGACAGGAGGCTGGGGATGCGGCTTGGGCCCGTCACTTCCACGATCTCGAGCGTCACGCCCATGTCGGCGGCCATCAGCTTGGCGAGTTCGACATCGAAGCCCGTCAGCTCGCCCGAGCCGTCCTTGAAGCCCCAAGGCGCGGAATCGGCGAGAACGCCGATGCGCAACGTGCCGGCGGACAGGACGTCCTGCAACTTGTCGGCGAAGGCCGCACCCGCCGGCAGGATGGCGAGGGCGAAGGCGGTGGCGGCGAGAAGGGTGCGGAAGGCGCGCATGGGCTGGGGTCCTGATGTGGGGGAAGGGAAGGGGAAATCAGTGCTGCGAGGCGCCGATGAAGCTTCTGAGCTCCGGCGTCTTCGGCCCGGCGAAGATCTCGGCCGGCGGCCCGTGCTCCCAGACGCGGCCTTCGTGCATGAAGACGATCTGGGAAGCGACGTTGCGGGCGAAGTTCATCTCATGGGTGACGAGGATCATGGTCATGCCCTGGCGGGCGAGGTCCTCCATGACTTTGAGAACCTCGCCGACGAGTTCGGGGTCGAGCGCCGAGGTGACCTCGTCGAACAGCATGAGGTGCGGCTCCATGGCCAGGCACCGGGCGATCGCCACGCGCTGCTGCTGGCCGCCCGAAAGCTCGGCGGGATAGCTGTCGATCTTGGCTTCCAGCCCGACCTGGGCGAGCACGCGCCGCGCCAGCTCGCGCGCGGCCCCGCCCTTCGCCACGCGGCCGCGAAGGCCAGGGGCCAGCGTGATGTTCTTCTCGACGCTGAGATGAGGGAAGAGGTTGAACTGCTGGAACACGATGCCGACGCGCTGGCGCAGCTTCCGCAGATCCGTGGTCTTGGCGTGGACGATCTCGTCCTCGATGCGGATTTCGCCGCCGTCGATCGCCTCCAGTCCGTTGATGCAGCGAAGCAGGGTGGACTTGCCCGAGCCGGAGCGGCCGATGATCGTGACGATCTCGCCCTTCTCGATCGGCAGGGTGACGCCCTTCAGAACCTCGAGCTTGCCGAAGGTCTTGCGGACGTCTCTGATGTCAACGAGCGCCATTGAGGCGATCCTCCAGGGAACGCGACCAGAGGGTCAGCGGGAAACAGATGGCGAAATAGACGGCGGCGACGCAGGCATAGGCGGCAAGCGGCTGGAAGGTCGCCGCCGAGGCGATCTGCCCGGCGCGCGCCAGTTCCACGAAGCCGACGATCGAGGCGAGCGAGGTGTTCTTTACGAGCTGGACGAGGAAACCGACCGTCGCCGGCAGGGCGAGGCGGAAGGCCTGCGGCCCGATCACGTGGCGGAACTGCTCCCAGCCCGTGAGGCCGAGGCAGGCGCCGGCCTCCCACTGCGCGGCGGGAATGGCCTGGATGGCGCCGCGCCAGATCTCGCCCAGAAACGCCGCCGTGTAGAGCGCGAAGGCGACGGTGACCGAGGCCAGCGCCGAGACCTGCACGCCGGTCAGAACCGGCAGACCGAAATAGAAGAACATGATGAGGCCGAGAACCGGCACGCCCTGGACGATCTGGAGAAAGCCCGTGGCGATCCAGCGTGAGGCACCGGCCCGCGCGGTGCGCGCCAACGCCAGCAGGAGCGCGAAGGGCGCGCCGAGGGCGAGGCTGAGCGCGACGAGAACCAGCGTCCAGCGCAGGGCCGCGAGAATGGTGAGGACGTCTTGTGGGGTGAAGCCGCGCATGACCTGTCTCCTCAGCGCCCGGTCGGCCAGCGGAAGGCGAGGCGCTCCACCGCGAAGAAGGCGCCCTTCATGAGAAGAACGAGCGCCAGATAGATCGCGCAGACGACGGCATAGACCTCGAAGGAGCGATAGGTGCGGCTTTCCACGAAGCCGGCGGCATGGAACAGCTCCTCGGCCGAGACCTGCGATGCGAGCGAGGTGCCCAGGAACAGGAGCACGATCTGGCTGGTCAGCGACGGGAAGACGTTGCGCAGAGCCGGCGGCAGGATGACGTGGCGAAACACCTCCCAGCGCGTCATTCCCAGGCACTGGCCGGCTTCGAGTTGGCTGCGCGGAATGGAGGCCAGCCCGGATCGCAGGATCTCGGTGGCATGGGCGCCGAAATAGATCGAGAGCGCGGTCGCCGCCGCATAGACCGGCGGTAGCCGCAGGCCGGCAAAGGGCAGCACGAAGAAGATCAGGAAGATCTGGATCAGCGTCGGCGTGTTGCGGATGATCTCGACATAGGCCCGCACGGCGAGGCGCAGGGACGCGAAACGGCTCTGGGCGGCGCTGGCGCACAGCGCGCCGATCGCAAGGCCCGCGACGGTCGCGATCAGGGTGAGGAGGAGCGTGACGAGGACGCCGTGCAGGAGCACGTCGTCATAGCGCCAGAGCTGGGAGAAGTTCAGTCGGTTCATCGGCCATCGGGTCGAGCGTGGGGCAGGAGGCGGGGCGCTCTCGGAGGAGCGACCGGCACAGTGCGATCGACAAAAGGGCGACCCTTCCAGCCAAATGGCCAGATATTAGGCGGGCCACATTTTTCATCGTGACAACGTTGTCATAGCTGGCAGCACGATGATAACGTTGTCAAGCAGCCTCTCGTCCGAAACTTCATCACAAGCCTGTGGAGACGTTCATGACAGTGCAGTCCCCGACCTCACGCCGCATCGCCTTCCTGACAGCGAGCGCCGCCTGTCTGGCCTTCTCCGCAGCGCTTTTGGGCGCAAGCGGGGCCGAGGCCGCCGCCAACTGCATTAAGGGCGACCGCAAGGCGCCCTATACGGTGGGCTGGGCCAATATCTATTCGGTGCCGACCTGGATGAAGCAGACCGAAGGCACGATCACCGCCGAGGTCGAGGAATTGAAGAAGGACGGTCGCGTCAAGGACTTGATGGTGACCGACGCGCAGGGCAATGCGCAGACGCAGATCCAGCAGATCCAGTCGATGATCGACGCCAATGTGGACGCGATCATCGTGATCGCCGGTTCCTCCACCGCGCTCGACCGCGTCATCTCGGACGCCTGCGACAAGGGCATCGCGGTGGTGAACTTCGACAGTCTGGTCGATACCGACAAGGTGACCGCGAAGATCAACACCGATTCCAACGAGTGGGGCTCCAAGGCCGCACAGTGGATGGTGGACCAGCTTGGCGGTAAGGGCCGGATCATCGTCATGAACGGTCCGGCCGGCGTCTCGGTCAGCGACGACCGGCGCAAGGGCGCGCAGCCCGTGCTTGACGCCAACAAGGGGCTCGAGATCATCACCGAGACCAACACGGAATACAACGTCGCCCCGGCGCAGGAGGCGATGACCAGCCTTCTCTTCGCCAATCCCGAGATCGACGGCGTCCTGTCGCTCGGCGGCGCGCTTTCGGCCGGCGCTCTGCTCGCCTTCGACCGGCAGGGCCGCGATCCCGTGCCGACCACGGGCGAGAACGCCCGCCAGTTCCTGGAGCTCTGGAAGGAAAAGGGCATCAAGGGCTGGGCCACGATGCAGCCCAACTGGCTGGGCGCGCTCGCCGTCTACACGGCGGTTCAGGCGCTGGACGGCAAGCCGGTTCCCGCCTTCGTCAAGGTGCCGCTGCCGGTGATCGACGATTCCACGATCGACACCTATCTCGCCCGCGCGAGCGAGTTCCCCGCCGACGGTTACATCTATTCCAGCTACGACAAGGCGCTCTTCGACAAGCTCTTGGCGCAGTAAGGCCGGCGGCTCGGGAGGGGTGGCCATGCCGGATCAGGCAAGGGAAGGGGACGGCGGAGCCGCGATCTTGGAGGCTCGCGGCGTTCACCGCGGCTTCTTCGGCAATCCGGTTCTGAAAGGGGTCGATATCGCGCTTCGCCCCGGCCGGGTTCATGCGCTTCTGGGCGAGAACGGCGCCGGCAAATCCACGCTCATCAATCTCCTCTCCGGCGCGCTGGCGCCGGATGCGGGAGACATCCGCATCGACGGGCACCCGGTCACAGGCTTTTCGCCCGCCGCCGCGCGCGGGGCGGGCATCGCCGTGGTGAGCCAGGAACTCAGCCTCGCGGCCGATCTCTCGATCGCCGAGAATATCGGCCTTGGCGCCTATCCCCGCCGGTTCGGGCTGGTGGACTATAGAGCCCTAGGCGAGGGCGTTCAGCGGGTCTGCCGGCTCGTCGGCATCGAGGAGCCGCCGGAAACCCCGGTCGGCGCGCTGTCGCTGGGGCGACGGCAGATGGTGGAGATCGCCAAGGCCCTGTTCCGCCGGCCTCGCGTTCTCATCCTGGACGAGCCGACCTCCTCGCTTTCGGCCCATGAGGCCGGTATCCTCGCCGGTCTCGTACGGCAGCTGGCGGGGGAGGGGCTGGCGCTTCTCTACATCTCGCACCGGTTGAACGAGGTTCTGGCGCTCTGCTCCCATGTCACCATCCTCAAGGACGGCGTGGTGACGGCCGACCGCTCGCTCGAAGGCGTCGAGCCGGATGCGCTGGTGAAGCTCATGGTCGGGCGCGACGCCGATCATCTCTTCCCGGCCTGGACGCCCTCACCCGGCGAGACGCTGATCCGGCTGGAGGGCTTCTGCGCCGGTGCCGTGCGGGACGTCGACTTCGAAGCGCGGCGCGGCGAGGTGGTCGGCATCGGCGGCCTGGTGGGGCAGGGCCAGGAGGATCTTCTGCAAGGGCTCTACGGCGCCATTCCCGCCCGCGCCAAATCCGTGCAACTTGCCGGCGGCGCGGCGCTGCCCGGCAGCGTGGAAGCGGCCAATCGGCTGGGCCTTGCCTATGTCCCGGCCGACCGCAAGCGCGAAAGCCTCGTGCTTCCCCATTCCATCGCGGTGAACCTGACGCTGCCATCCCTTGCGCGCCTCGCCCGCTCCGGCTTTCGCGACCGGGCGGCCGAGGCCGGGCTCGTCGCCGATCTCTCGCAGCGCCTCGCCATCAAGGGCGATCCGTCGCGGCCGGTCCAGGCCCTGTCGGGCGGCAACCAGCAGAAGGTGGCGCTCGCCAAATGGCTGCCGCGTCGCCCTTCGATCCTCCTGCTCAACGACCCTACGCGCGGCGTCGATCTCGACACCAAGCGCGAGATCTACCGCATGCTGCGGGACCTCGCCGCCGGCGGAACCCTGGTGCTTCTCCTGTCCTCCGACACGCCCGAACTCGTCCATCTCTGCGACCGGGTCACCGTGTTTCGCGAGGGGCGGGTGGCCGGCCACCTGAAGGGCGCCGACATCACCGAGGAGGCCATCGTCGGCGCCGCGCTGGGCCTTGGCCGGAAGGAGGCCGCCGCATGAGCCGCTCGCCTCGCTCCCTTTACGGCGCGGTCCAGCGCGGCCGAAACCGAGGCCTCGGCGGGCTCTATCTCCTCGTCGCCGCGCTTCTCCTCGTTTATGTCTGGCTCTTCCCCGGCGTGCTCGGCCTGTCCGGCTTTTCCAAGTTCACGCAGAACTGGCTGCCGCTGGCGCTCGTCACCATGGCGCAGGCGCTCCTGATGCTAAACGGTGGCATCTCGCTCGCCATCGGCCCCATGGTCAGCCTCGGCGCAGTGATCGCCGCCACCAGCATGGCGGGGCCGCTCGGCGTGCCCGGCGCGATCCTCCTCGTCGTTCTGGCGGGGCTCGGCATCGGCGCCCTGTTCGGCGCCATCGTCGCCCTGTTCCGCCTGCCGGCGATCATCGTCACGCTCGCCGGCTCCTTCATCGTCGGCGGGGGCGCGCTCCTCGTCCTGCCGCGCCCCGGCGGCTTCATTCCGGCCTGGTTCTCCGACGCGCTGGCCGGCCATCAGCCGACCGCCTTCGCCGTCCTGCTTCTCGTCGTCGCCGGCTGGAAGCTGTTTCTGGCGACGCCGCTCGGCCTCGGCCTCTACGCCGCCGGTGACAATCCGCTCGGCGCCTTCCGCTCAGGCGTGCCGGTGGAGCGCGTGCGCATCATGGCCTTCGCCCTGTCGGGGCTCCTCACCGCGCTCGCCGGTCTCTTCGTCGCTGCGCAGACCGGCTCGGGCGATCCGGTGATCGGCACGCCCATGACGCTGAACTCCATTGCCGGCGCGGTGCTCGGCGGCGTCGGCTTTCTCGGCGGGCACGGCACGATGCGCGGGGCGCTTGCCGGCAGCCTGCTCCTCACGGTGATGATCAACGTCATGTTCTTTCTTGGTTTCCCGCCCGTCGCGCAATATGTGGCGCAGGGGCTCATCATCGTCGGCGCCGTGGCCGTTCCCGAACTCCTCGCCCGGTATCGCGCATGAGGCCCGCCCCGCTCGCCCGTCTCGCCGGGCGCCCCTGGCTGCTCACTTTCGCTCTCGTCGCCCTGGTCTGGCTCGTGGCCGGCCTGACCCTGCGGGGCTTCGGCAGCTGGGGCCATCTGCGCTACCTCCTCGAACTCAGCGCCGTGATCGGCATCGCCGCCGCCGGGCAGACGCTGGTGGTGATCGCCGGCGGCATCGACCTGTCGGTCGGCGCCGTCATCACCGTCTCGGCCATCCTCCTGCCGCTCCTTTCGCCGGCGGCCGATCCGACCGGCTTTCTCGGCCTCGCTCTGACGCTGGCGCTGGCCACTGGGATCGGCTGTCTCAACGGCGCGGGCGCGGCCTATCTGCGCGTGCCGCCCATCATCATGACGCTGGCCATGGCGACCTTTCTGCAGGGGCTGCTCATCATCGTGGCGGGCGGCAGCGCCGTGTCGGTGGGCAATCCAGCGGTTATCTGGCTGGGGTCGGCGCGGCCCTTCGGCCTGCCGGCGGGCGTCATCCTCTGGGCGCTCGTGTCGCTGGCAGTGCTTCTCGTCATCCATCGCGCGCCGTTCGGCGCGCGGCTGATGGCGATCGGCGCCAATCCGCTGGCCTCGCGCCTCTCGGGCCTTGGCGTCGAGCGCGCGAGCCTGCGGCTTTACGCGGCATCCGGCTTCTGCTCAGGGCTCGCCGGAATTTTGGTGCTCGGCATGAACCGGCAGGGCTATGCCGGCATCGGCGAGCCCTATCTGCTCACCTCCATCGCGGCGGTCGTGCTCGGCGGCACCTCGATCCTCGGCGGGCGCGGCACCTATGCCGGCACCATTCCCGGCGCGATCCTGCTCGTCACGACCTCGGCGCTGATCACCGTGGTCAACGCCTCGCCCGGCTGGCGCGCCATCATGTTCGGCTCGCTGATCCTCGCCTTGCTTCTGATCTCCGGCCGCGAGGCGCGCCGATGAGCGCCTATGCCGGGCCGGTGATCGACCCGCATCACCATCTCTGGGATCTCGCGCTCGACTGCCATCCCTGGCTCCGCAAGCGCCCCGAGGGCGGGGACATGGTCTTCGGCTCGATCGAGCCGATCCGCCGGACCTATCGCCGCGAACATTACGCCCGAGACGCCGCGCGGCAAACCATCGTCGCCACCGTGCATGTGGAAGCCGGCTGGCGCGAGGACGATCCCTTGAGTGAAACGCGCTGGCTGGAGAGCCAAGCGGACGATCGGATCGCCCGCCGCCTCGTCGCCCGTGTTCCACTTGCCCACCCCCGAGCCGAAGCCTTTCTGGAAGCGGAGGCCGCGCGCCCGCGCGTCGTCGGCATTCGCGACATCGTGAGCTGGGACCCCGATCCCGCCAAGCGCTTCGCGCCCTGCCCCGGCCTTATGAGCGATCCCGCCTGGCGAAACGGCCTGCGAGCGGCGACGAAGCTCGGCCTCGTCTTCGACCTCATGCTCTATCCCCCGCAGATGGCGGAAGCGCAGCGCCTCGTCGCAGACTTTCCCGATACGCTCTTCGTCCTGAACCATTGCGGCAGCCCCGCCGACCGGAGCCCGGAGGGAATGCGTCTTTGGGCGGAGGGTCTGCGCGCGCTCGCCCAAGCGCCGAACCTTCGCCTCAAGCTCTCCGATCCCGTCGCCTACGATCCGCACTGGACGGAGGAGAGCCTGCGCCGGGTCATCGCGCATGGGATCGACTGTTTCGGGCCGGACCGCGCCATGTTCGCCAGCGACTTCCCCGTCACCGGCCTCCATGCCTCTTTCGACGCGATCTACGGCGTCTTCCGCGCTATCGCCGCCGACCTCTCGCCGAGCGAGCAGGCCGCGCTCTTCTTCGACACCGCCAACCATACCTACCGGCTGGGCCTCGATCGCTCGGCCTTTCCCGCCAGAGATATCGCTAGAGACCCCGTATGAGCCAGTTGCTGCCCTTCGACACCGATCCGCTGATCGACGATCGCATCCGGGGCTTCCCGCCCGGCCACGCGCCGCTGCCGCTGTCCGCGATCGGGGGCAGGGGCTGGCGCCCGGAGGACGGCGCCATGGCGCTGCCGCTCCTGTCGCTGGATCGCACAGCCTTCGACGGCAATGCCGCGCTGATGATGCGCGCCGTGCGCGAGGCGGGGGCCGCCATCGCCCCGCATGCCAAGACGCCCATGTCGCCCGAGCTGGCCCGCCGGCTCATGGAGGCCGGCGCCTGGGGCACGACGGTCGCCGATATCCGGCAGGCCTCGGTGATGCTGAAGGCCGGCCTCAAGCGGCTGATCCTCGCCAACGAGATCGGCGGCGCGGCCGCCGGCCGTCGCCTCGCCGCGCTTCTGGCCGGCCATCCCGACGCGGAACTCCATGTTTTCGTAGACTCGGCGGAACTCGTCCGGCATCTCGCCGAGGCCTGGGCCGGGCGGGACGACCTGCCGCCGCTCGGCCTCCTGGTGGAACTCGGGCTCGGACGTGCCGGCCTGCGCACGCCCGAGGCGGCGGAAAAGGTGCTGGCGGCGGCGCTGGCCGCCGAGACGC